>JAISFF010000050.1 GCA_031263725.1 Lysobacteraceae bacterium
GGGAATGTTTTCCTCTGGAAAATGATGCCTGATCCGTTCCCAGTGAGTGTCGGAAATCTTCAGCATGTGGCTATTTTACAGGCCTTTCGTGCGGATTTCTGATTTTGAGATAGGTTCTAAGGAAAACCGGGATTCATATGACGACGGCATCCCGGAACGATCACTGCATGTTTACCTCAAGTTCCGTCGAGGTCCGATATCGATGCTCCGGCGAACAGCGCAATCGTACCCCGCCCGCCCTCGACCATATCCGGAAAGCCTGTTTTTCAAGCATGTGATCGCCGTCCACTGCCATATTGCAGCATGTGGTTTCGACATGTCCGGAATACGAAGTTCTGGGATATCTGGTCGCGTCGATCACGCCATGCAATGCCTCGGCAGCGCGCCTGGGGAACGATTGTCTACGGTAAGTATCGCCGACCTCCGCGCTAAAGCCGCGAGTAGCGCCAGGACTGCATGCGTCCCTCCCAATAGGGCATCACGCCATGGAATGGCCTGGGATCGCTGTCGAACACCAATGGCAGGAAATAGCGGTCTCCCTCCCACATCGGCAGATACATGATCCGCTCCAGTTCGATCCATTCCAGCTCACCTTCCGGATTGTTGGTATGCGGATTGCCGAAGTACCGCTCGATCAGGAAAACGAAACCCAGCCAATCTTCGCCGTGTTTCCCGAAACCCGGCCAGTTGATCGTTCCGCGCAGTTGCATCTGCTCGCATTCGATGCCGGCTTCCTCACGGATTTCGCGGCGCATGCCATCGAGCACATCCTCGTCCGCTTCGAGTTTGCCTCCCAGACCGTTGTACTTGCCCAGGTGCTGGTCGTTCTGTCGCGCATTGCGATGAATCATCAGCACTTGCGAGCGGTCCTGGGACAGCACATAGCCAAGCGTTGCGACGATCGGGGTATAGGGCATGCCGGGAAAATGACGATGACGGCGGGGTTACAGTGTAGCCGCTGCATGCGCGCGGCAGCGTTCCGAAAGCACGAGCCATGATGCTTGCATCACGATCGCGGGAGGGTATGCGTCGAGCGCATGCGCCCGAGGTCAGATTCCGCCCTGGCCGTCGTCCGCGTCGGCCTGGCGGGTGGCCGCCAGGCGTCCATTGCCGCCAGTACAGTTGAGCAACTGCGAATGCCGCAACCAATCGTTGTCGGGGTAATAGGCGAACACGAAAGTGCCACCCTGGATGGCATCGATCAGCGCGTGCGCGACTTCGCTGCGCACCGCCGGACAGCCGAGGCTGCGGCCCAAGCGTCCTTGTGTCTGCGCAAAATCGGGACTGACGTAGGAAGCGCCATGAATCACGATGGCGCGATCCCGGGCGTTGTCATTGAATCCCGGCTCCAGTCCCTGCAGGCGCAGCGAATAGCCATTGCCCCCCATATAGGTTTCCTGGGTGGTGAACCCGCCGAGGCTGCTCATGTAACTGCCGGTGCGATTGGAGAACTGCAACGCCATGTTTTCGCCACTGTTGCGGCCATGCGCCACCCATTCGCGGAACAGCAGCCTCTGTTGCCCGAGATCGAATACCCACAGACGCTGTTCGGTCGACGGGCGCGAATAGTCGATCACGCTCAATCGCGTCGGATCAATCTGCATATCGCCATGCTGCAACGCGCAGGTCATGGCCCTCGTGGCCAGGTTCAGAACCTTGCGGTCCAGGGACGGCGCCGTTCGCGCCAGCGAATCCGCCCATTGCATCGGCGACTGCGGGGATCGCGCGGGCTGCGGAATGCCGGAACCTGAACCGGACAATGCGGCGAACGTCATTGCCAAACCCAAACCGAAGGAGATACCAGCTTTTTTATTCATGCACGTTCGAATCCGCTCAGGGCATCCATTCTGGATACACGGATACAGCCATCCCTTCCGGGAAAGTCCGCATCCAGCATGTTTCCGGTGAACGGCGAACCGGCACATCGAACATGTACCGGGTTCGCCGAACCCCTCAGGCCGCCCTGGGTGGACGGTCCCCTGTTGGCGGGATCATAACGACCCGCATGTTAAAGAGTGGTTGCCCCTGTGGCCTGCAAAGAGGGCAACCGTACCGGTTCCGGCACAACGTTCGGAATGGCGTTGGGCAATTGCCGGATCACCGGCATATCGGTCAGAAGCAATGTTACTCCGGGATCCAATAGCGCCTGCAAATGACGGGCGAATCCGGCCGGCAACCAGGTCGACAGCTCGGCAGGAACGAAGCGCTCCGAAGCCGGCGGCACCACCACCTCGGGCTGCATGTCGGACAGCGCCCGCACACTCCAGGCTAGCGCCGAAGCGGGAGGCGTCGATGCGGTGGCATCACCGGCGCGCGCGCGCGACGACTCCAGCACGTAAAGCGCCGAGCCGGGGAATCCGAAATCGGGAGCCTCGTATTCGAACTCCGCCTGCCCTACCAGCACGCCGTGGCGCAGTACATAGACATGCCGGTCCGGCTGGCTGACCACGACAGTCACCGGCCCGTCCAGCACATCGACGGCATTCCAGGAATAACCGGGCTGCTCCGGATCCAGTCTCAGGTTCTCGCCTGCGCCGCTGACCGGCGCCAGCACCGAAGGATAGGCCACGCTCAAGGGCGAAGTCCCGACATCGGCCACCACTATCACGTCACCAAGCTTGGTAATGCCGAACAACTGCTCGGCAAAGGCGCGCGGCAGACGGATGCAGCCATGCGAGGCCGGATAGCCGGGAATGCGGCCTCCATGCAGGGCAACGCCGTCCCAGGTCAGGCGCTGCATGAACGGCATGGGCGCATCGTCATACAGGTTCGAACGGTGATCGCGCTTCTTTTGCAGGATCGGGAACACGCCCGGCGGAGTCTCCTTGCCACGCTTGCCGGAGCTGATCGTGGAAATGCCGATCGCGACGCCGTTCCGATACACGTAGGCGAGCTGCTCGTTGAGACTTATCACCATTACCACCGGACCCGAAGGAGAAATCTCCGGGTGCCAGACGTACTTGCCGGGCGCCAGGGTCACCACACTGACCGGCGTGGGCGGCGCGGCGGACGCTTCGGCCAGAACAGGCGAAGCGAATCCGCCCAGGCACAGAGTCAGCAGGATCGTCAGAAAAAGCCGGAAACGCGACCAGTCCATTGAAAAGGTTCCATTGAGCCAGGAAGTCATCGGCAAGCGTCCCGTGCCAGCACCCGATAGGACATTCCACCGCGGTACTGCCCGTCCTGATCGTGAAGATACGATCCTGTCTCGCAATAAGATGTATTCATTCATCGCCTCCCCAACGCCGATGATCATGAATTGTTTAGTTTCAGGCGGGCGAATTTCCCATAGTCTTCCACTGTTTGCAATGGCCTTCCGGCAACCGCCACTGCCAGGCCGTCCACCGGACCGGCCTGTTGCCGGAACAGGTCCGGTTCCCGGATCAGGGCAGGATCTCGATCGGAGTTCCGTTTGCCGCCAGGACCCACATTTCGTCCATCGCCGCGTTGCTGACCGCGATGCAACCCAGCGTCCAGTCGTTCCCGGGAATCAGGTGGTCGGTGGAGCCGTCGGCACGGCTCCAGCCGTTGTACAAGCCGTGGATCATGATGTCGCCACCCGGATTGACACCCCGCGCGGCGGCCTGCGCCCTGTCTTCCGCATTGGGGTAGGAAATGTGCAGGGAACGGTAGTAGCGGCTGTTCGGATTGCGCCAGTCGATCACATAGCGCCCTTCCGGCGTCTTGCCGTCGCCCTGCCGGGTCTTGTGCCCTGCCGGCGCGAAACCCAGCCGCATGGCGTAGCGCCTCACGACGGCATCCCCCGCCAACAAATCCACATAGCGTTGCGCCTTGTTCACCCGGACCAAAGTGATCGCGGGCAATTGCGCCAGTTCCAGTTCGGCGATCAGGATGTCGGTCGAATTGCCCAGTCCGAGCGACGGTTCCACCGCCGCGGCCGCCGACTCAGACATATCCATACCCGATGCCGGTCCGCCGGCAGTGCCGAAGTCCGGCATTCCGCCCGCATGGCAACCCGGCATCAGCAGACAAAGCGCACGCCAGCATGGCGCGCGCAGCGCCATCCGCAAGGCGCGGACCGCCGTGGTCATGCCATCAGGCATCGGCTCAACGCATCGTAGTCCGGCTCGATCGGCTCGGCGCTCGCGGGGCGCGCCAGCAGTTCAGCCAATGCCGGCGGCACCTCCAACGACCGCCCGAGCAACGGTTCCACCACGCTTTCGAACTTGGCCGGATGCGCGGTCGCCACCACGGCCCAATCGCCCGATTCGCCTTCCCCGCGCAGTTGTTTGAGCATGTGCACCGCCGTCGCCGTATGCGGGCAGAAGATTTCGCCGAAGCGCTGATGGCGCTGCTGGATGGTCCTGCGGATCGTCTCGTCATCGACGCTGATGGTGACGAACGCATCCCGCAACGCCGGATCATCTTCCCGGTACAGCCAGCGCAGACGCTCGAAGTTGCTGGGCGCGCCCACGTCCATGGCATTGGCGATGGTCGCCACGCTGTTCTTCGGCACGTAGTCGCCACCGGCGAAGAACTCGGGCAGCACACGGTTGGCGTTGGTCGAGAACATGATCCGCTCGATCGGCGCGCCCAGGCTCCGGGCAAGCACGGCGGCCAGGCCATTGCCCAGATTGCCGGTAGGAATCACGAAATTCAGCGGTTTGCCATATTGCTCCCAATGCTGCAGCGAGGCGTGGGCGTAATACCCCATTTGCGGCAGCAGGCGTCCCAGGCTGATGCTGTTGGCCGAACTGAGCGGCGCTTTCGCCTGCAACCCGGTGTCGTTGAGGGCGCGCTTGGCCAGCGCCTGGCAGTCATCGAAAGATCCCGCCACCCGCAATGCGACGACGTTGTCGCCGAAACAGCCCAGCTGATGCGCCTGCCGCGGCGAAACCCGGCCGTCGGGATAGAGTACGACCACCCGTAGGCCCGGCTGCCGATGGAATGCCGCCGCCACCGCCGCGCCGGTGTCGCCCGAGGTCGCGACCACGATCGTCAACGGCCGCTCCCGCTCCTTGCGCAGACGGTTCAACGCCGAGGCCAGGAAGCGCGCGCCGAAATCCTTGAATGCCGCCGTCGGGCCATGAAAGAGTTCCAGCACATGATCGTTCGGCGTGCCCAGTTGCTTCAGCGGGGCATCGAAGTCGAAGGCCTCGCGGCAGATCGCATCCAGGTCACCCTCCAGGCCATCGCCCTGGAAGAAGGGCCGCAACAGCGCCGCCGCGCTTTCCGCCAGGGTCGCGCCCGCCCGCAACTGTCGCTTCTCCGGCAGTGATTCCGGGACATACAGTCCGCCATCCGGAGCCAGTCCTGCCGCGATCGCCTGGCTCAGGCCGACAGCGGGAGATTGATTGCGGGTCGAGACATATTTCATGCAGCCTCCGTAACAAGCGTTTTCAAATTTGAACGAGCAATGTGTGCTGACGATGAAGCCGGACGGCGCCGCCGCTCAAAGCACCACCGCACCGGGACTGTCGATCGGCGAGATCCAGGACTGGCTGCCGAAACCGGCCTGCGCGAACGCAGCCGTCACTCGCGGAGCCGCCGCCTCGGCCTCGGCGCGGGTTTCATACCAGGCGAAAACGCTGGGACCGGCGCCGGAAATGCTGGCGCCCATCGCGCCCGCATCCAGCGCGGCCCGCTTGGCCGCATCGAATCCGACGATCAACGGCGCGCGGCGCGGCTCGATCAGGACATCGCGCAGGCCTTCGCGCACCAGTTCCGGGTCGCCGCGCTGGCAACCGGCCAGTACCAACGCCAGGTGAGCACTCTGGGCCACGAAATCCCTGAGCGGGTAATCGCCTTTCAGGGCATCGCGTGCGCGCCGGGTCTCCAGCACGGCATCGGGATGGACCAGCAGGCTGTGCCACGCCGCCGGAACCGACAGCTTGACCACCCGCTCCAGCGTGGACAGCACCAGCCCGCCCATGAACATGGGTCCCAGGTTGTCGCCATGCCGGCTGCCGCTGGCGACGGCTTCGCCTTCCAGCGAAAACCGGTACAACGCATCCCGCGAAAGCGGTTCCCGCAGCAACTCGTTCGCCGCCACCAGCGCCGCCACGCAGGAAGCCGCCGAACCGCCCATGCCCGAACTGAGCGGAATGCCCTTCTCGATCTCGATCTCGAATCCGAAAAGCAGGTCCAGCGCATCGCGCATCGCCATCAATGCCGCACCGGCAGTGTTGCGCGCCGCTTCGGTAGGCAGCGGCACATCGGTGCCGCTGATGGAGACAATGCGCACTTCCGGCGCATCGATGCGCCGCACCGTGACGGTATCGCCGGCGCCCACGACCGGATAGCCCAGCAGATCGAAACCCACCGCAACATTCGCCACCGAAGCCGGCGCATAGGCGCGGGCCTGCGTTTTCGGCAACATCCCCGGCGTCGTCACAGGCGCGCTCCTTCTCCGGCCGCGACACGCAGCAGATCGGCGAAGACGCCGGCGGCGGTCACTTCCGGCCCCGCGCCGGGGCCCTGCACCACCAGCGGATTGTCGCAATAGCGATGGGTGGTGAATTGCACCACGTTGTCGGTCAGGCGCAGATTGGCGAAAGCATGATCAGCCGGGAACTCGACCAGCCCGACGCTGGGACGGCCGCCATGCGAAAGCTGTGCGACATAGCGCAGCACATTGCCCGCCGCCCTGGCTTTCTGCAGACGCTCGTCGAACGCGGCATCGACTTCGTGCAGGCGCGACATGAATTCCTCGACATCGGCCTGACGCAGTCCCGCCGGGACCAGGCTCTCGACCTCCACTTCCTCCAGGCTCAGCTCGCGGCCGGCCTCGCGCGCCAGGATCACCAGCTTGCGCGCCACATCCATGCCGGACAGATCGTCGCGCGGATCCGGTTCGGTATAACCAAGGCCGCGCGCTTCCGCGACCAGCCGCGAGAACGGCACCTGCCCGTCGAACTTGTTGAACAGCCACGCCAGCGTGCCGGAGAAGATGCCTTCGATCGAGGTCACATGATCGCCGGTATCGACCAGGTCGCGCAGCGTGGTGATGACCGGCAAGCCGGCGCCGACCGTCGCCTCGTAGCGGAAACGCGCGCCACTGAGTTCGGCGGCGGCGCGGATCGCCTTGAAGCGGCTCATGTCGCCCGCGCCGGCCTGCTTGTTCGGCGTCACGATATTGATGCCCGCCGCCAGCCAATCCGCATAGCGATCGGCCACCGCCGAACTGCCGCTGCAATCGACGATCACCGCATGCGGCAGATGCGCCGCCAGCAGGTGTTCAGTGAACCGGTCCAGATCGACCGGCTCGTGCCGGCCCGCGAACGCCTCGCGCCAATCGCACTCAATGGCCCGCTTCTCCAGCAACATGCGCCGGCTGGACGCGATCGCACGCAGACGCAGATCCAGGTTGGCGCGGCGCAGCAGTGGCGCTTGTTCATTCTGGATCTGTCCCAGCAGCGCCGCGCCGACGTTGCCGGGTCCGATCACGCCGACCGAAAACGTCTGTGGCGACAGCCAGAATCCGGCATGCGCCGCACGCAGCGCCTTGGTCGCATCGAGCGCATCGACCGCCACCGAAATATTGCGCTCGGAAGAACCCTGCGCGATCGCGCGAATATTGACCTGCGCCCGGCCCAACGATTCGAACAGGCGCGCCGCCACGCCCGGCTGGCCCGCCATGCCGTCGCCCACGGCCGCCAGCACATTGATGTCGTCGACCAATTGCACCCGCTGCACCTGGCCGGCGGAAAGCTCGTGCGCGAACGCCCGCAGCAAGGTCTGCTTGGCGCGTTGCGCGTCGGCCTGCTTGATCACGCAGCAGATCGAATGCTCGGAGGAACCCTGCGAGATCATCACCACCGACACCCGCGATTCGCGCAGCGCCGCGAACACCCGTTCCGCCGTTCCCGGCACGCCGATCAGGCCGGTGCCTTCCAGGTTCAGCAAGGACAGATTCGGGCTCAGCGTCAGCCCTTTCACCGGCCCGGACGCATCGCGCCCGGCGGTGATGCGGGTACCCGGATGGTCGGGACGGAAAGTGTTGCGGATGATGATCGGCATCCCACGCGAAATCGCCGGGGACATGGTCTGCGGATGCACGACCTTCGCGCCGAAGTAGGCCAGTTCGCAGGCCTCGTCATAACTGAGCCGCTCCAGTTGCACCGCTTCCGGCACCACGCGCGGGTCCGCCGACAGCACGCCGTCGACATCGGTCCAGATATGCAGCTCGTCGGCATTGAACAAGGCCGCGAAGATCGCCGCCGAGTAATCGCTGCCGTTGCGTCCCAGCGTGGTCACGCGGCCGCTGCGGTCGCGCGCCACGAAGCCGGTCGCAACGATGCGCCGCTGCGGATTGCGCTGCCGCCACTCGGCCAGATTCTGCGCGCTCTGGTTCCAGTCGACGTTGACGCCCAGTTCGCCGCGATCGACCACCAGCACGTCGCGCGCATCGAGCACGGCACATTCCTCGCCCAGGGTCGCGATATGCGCGCCCAACAGGTTGGCCGAATAGACCTCGCCCAGCCCCTGTACTCGGTCCAGCACTTCGTTCGGCAGCTCGCCGATCACCGCCAGCGCCGCCATGATTTCGGCCAGTTTCTCGAAGCGTTCTTGCAGCCATTCGACGGTGGGGCCGGCTTGTTCGCCCAGCAATGCCACCGCCGCCGCACGATGCCGCGCGCGCAATTCGTGCCAGCACTCCCGCCACAGCGGACCGTCCTCCGCGTTGTGACTCTGTGCGGCCAGCTCGGCCATCTGGATCAATGCATCGGTCACACCCTTCATGGCCGAGACGACAGTGACCTGGGTCTGTTCCGGACGGGCCAGCAGCAGCTGCGCCACCCCCCGGTACCGCTCCGCATCGGCCACCGAAGTGCCGCCGAACTTGTGCACGATGGTCGATACGCCGGACTCCGGCGAGGAAGATGAAACAGCTGCTTTTACGGGCGACGACATGGAATGACCTCGGTATTAGGCCTCGCACTGTCAGAATCGCAGGTTGCCCCGCATCCTGATCCGGTGCGGGGCCGTGATTTCGGGAGTTACACGAAAACGACGGACCGCACCGGGCAAATAATGCCGATGCCGGTAATCATGGTGATGGTGCCGGACATGCAGCCACGCACACGCCTGTCCCCCAAGGCCCCCTGGGACGAACGACGGACGTTGGCGGCTGGATCTGGCATGACCGGGCAAGGGGACACGATTTGCCCCCGTCCTGTCAAGTCCCGGACGATTCCGCGACACGGATTCGAGCCTGAACGCATGCCCGCTTCATCCACGCGGGCACACCGCCTTTGGACGAATTGTCCCCACCTCCCTGCTGTCCGGGTGACATGTGTCACGCGCAATGGAGGAGGTACTGGAGATGAGAACGAGAAGAAAACAATGCCTGATCGATTACTGCATGTAGGCAAGAATGATTCGCCTGTGGACGCCGCCGATGCGATGAAGCTGATCGCCGACCGCGGATTCGCATTGAACGTGGTCAACTCTTCGCGATGCGACACGAACGCGGATTCGGGACGGAAACCGGAATCTTCGTTCCGAACCGCAACCCCGACTACGGAATACATCGGCCGAACGTGGCTGACCCATCATCGACGCGGAGCCGACACGCCATCCAGGCCGGAAATGGCGACCCCGACACGATTCGAACGTGTGACCTCACCCTTAGGAGGGGTGCGCTCTATCCAGCTGAGCTACGGGGCCGCGTGATCGTGCATTATCGCATGATTCCATTTGCGCAGACAGCCGCGCCAACATCCCGCGCGCATCCCCGCCTGCCAGATTCCGCACCCGATGGCGGTGGCTTCCGCTGGTCTTCCGGAAGCGGCGACGTTCGCCAGCGCATCCGCGATGCCGGACCGGTCCAGATCGCATGATCGATGAACGGCACTGCAGCGGAAGCCGATCCATCCGTACATCCATGTCCCCGTCCTCTCTCGCCCCGACCGAACGCTTCAGCGACCGCGTCGCCGACTACGGCGGCTCTGTTCGAGCGCAGCACGGTGGACGCCAAGGCGGATTTCGATTACCAGACCCGGATTTTCGTCGAGATGCTGGCCTGAGGCTGTCTCCGTGGCCGGACATGCCCGGCAAATTGTCCGCGCTCACGCCATAATATGGCGGTCATGGCGCCTGTCCGGGTCATGTTTCCATCATTGCCATGCCCCTGGACCCCGCCATCTTGGCGGAACCGGCATGGCCTCTTTGCGATGAGCCATGCAGCATCTTTTCCAGTATCTGCTTACCCGCCTGCCCCCCGAACGCGCCCACACGCTCGGCCTACGACTGATGGACATGGCCTACAGCACCGGCACGCTGTCGCTGATCTCGTCCAAGATCAAGCCGATGCCGGTCAAGACGCTGGGCCTGACCTTCCCCAATCCGGTGGGACTGGCGGCGGGCCTGGACAAGAACGGCCGCCACATCGATGCGCTTTTCGGCCTGGGCTTCGGTTTCGTCGAAGTCGGCACGGTCACGCCGCGTGCGCAGCCGGGCAACCCGCAACCGCGCCTGTTCCGCCTGCGGGAAGAGCGTGCCGTCATCAACCGCATGGGCTTCAACAATGACGGCGTCGACGCGCTGGTAAAGAACATCAAGCGCGCCAAGCGCAAGCGCGACGGCCTGCTGGGCATCAACATCGGCAGGAACAAGGACACGCCCAACAAGGACGCCTTGTCGGACTATCTGTATTGTTTGGAACGTGTCCTGCCGCTGGCCGATTACGTCACGGTCAATATTTCCTCGCCCAATACCGCCGGCCTGCGCGAGCTGCAGCAGGAAGACGCGCTCCGGCACCTGGTCGGCAACCTGCGCGAAGCACAGGAAAAGCTGTGCTACCAGCACAAGCGGCATGTGCCGATGCTGATCAAGATCGCCCCCGATCTGGATATCCAGCAGATCACCTTGATCGCACGCACGTTGTCCGACCTCTCGGTCGATGGCGTGATCGCGACCAATACCACCATCGCCCGCGCCGGTGTCGAAGGCTCGCCGCACGCCGCCGAGACCGGCGGGCTGTCCGGCGCACCGCTGATGGAACAGTCCACCAATGTGCTGCTGCGCCTGCGTACCCGTCTGGCCGATTCGATTCCGATCATTGGCGCCGGCGGCATCATGACCGGCGGCGATGCCGCAGCGAAGATGTCGGCAGGCGCGGTAATGGTGCAGTTGTATACCGGCCTGGTCTATCACGGCCCGAAACTCATCAAGGAATGCATCGAAGCCATCCGCCGCCGCCGCGATGCCCCCAGCAGCGGCAAGCCCAAGCATTTCGCATGAACCAAGGCTTTCGAACGCAGCGCGATGCACCGCTGCGCGGACGCAACACTTTCGGCGTGACCGCGCACGCACCGTTGTGGATCGAAGTGACCACCCCCGAAGCACTGGCCGGAGTGCTGACCTGGCCGGAGGTACGCGACGAACCGTTCCTGGTCATCGGCGGTGGCAGCAACATACTGTTCGCCGGCGATCCGCAAGGCGCAGTCATCAGCCTGCGAGCCCGCGACATCCGCATCGTCGAGCAATCCGATCAACACGCCGTGGTGCGCGCCGATGCCGGTGTGCGATGGCACGACCTGGTGCAGTGGACCCTGCGGCAGGGATTGAACGGATTGGAGAACCTGGTACTGATTCCGGGTACCGCCGGTGCCGCCCCGATCCAGAACATCGGCGCCTATGGGACCGAAGCCGGCGAATTCGTCCATGCGGTCGAATCAATGGACCCAGCCACCGGACGGGTGCGTCGTTTCCGCCAAGCCGAGTGCGATTTCGCCTATCGCGACAGCCGTTTCAAGCGCGAAGCCGGCCGCCACCTGATCGTCGCGCTGGAATTGCGCCTGTCGTGGCGACCGCGACTGCGCTTGAACTATGCCGGCATCGCCCAGGCACTGGAAGCGGCCGGGATCGATTCGCCCAGCGCCCAGGATGTTGCCGATGCAATCGCCGGCATTCGCCGCGCCAAGCTGCCGGATCCGGAACGGCTCGGCAACGCCGGCAGTTTTTTCAAGAACCCCATCGTTCCCACGGCCGTTGCCGAGGCGCTGCAGGAACGCTTTCCCGATCTCCCGGTTTTCGCCGCGAACCGCCCGGAGCAGCGCAAGCTGTCGGCCGCCTGGCTGATCGATGCCTGCGGCTGGAAAGGTCATCGCACCGGCGATGCCGGCATCGCGGATTCGCATGCGCTGGTACTGGTCAATCATGGGCAGGCCAGCGGCGCCGAATTGCTGGACCTGGCGCGCAGGGTCGCCGATTCGGTGCAACAACGCTTCGATGTCATGCTGGAACCGGAACTCAGGGTGATAGGTGCCGTCTGGTGAAACGGATACCGTTCTTGGGCGCCGCCGCCGGGCGCGACTTCCGCAAAAACCGATATCGCCCCAAGCATGAGCAATCGCCCGGTCACCTGCCTGGCGCCTGGCCCGATGCAGTGGCCGCATTCCCGTACGGATGACGGCCATGACCGAGGCCCATCACCCGCTGAAGCCGGCCCTGCTGATGGCCGGCAGCGCCGTGTTTTTCAGCCTGATGGCACTGTCGATCCGGCTCGCGTCGGAAATGGTCGTCGCCAGACGAGCGGCAGCGGAACAGTCTTCCCGCTCCGCGCTCAAGCCTTCGGAAACCCGAATTTCAAACTGAGACACTGCCCCGGATTCGCATGACTTGACCTATGTCATTTGCGGGTCGACAAGTTCACACGACCATGTCAATCATGAGAATGATTCTTGTTTCATGGCTTGTTTCACGCCGAACATCACCCGGTTTGCCTTTTCCGGCAACCGGTGCGCTGTCTGGCCTGAGCGGCAATCATTCCCGCACCGCAACCGTGTGCATCCATTCATGTGCGCTGCCCGTTCCGCCCTCATCCACGCCCTCTCACCTGCCTGCGATACGAGCAAGGCACCCATGAACCACTACACCTTGTTGCTGGTCCTGCATCTGTTCGCCGCGTTCGTCTTTGTCGGCACGGTGTTTTTCGAGGTACTGATCCTGGAAAACGCGCGCAAGCACGTCCCGCGGAATGCGATGCATCAGATCGAAGTCGCCATCGGCAAGCGCGCATCGCGGCTGATGCCGTGGGTACTGCTCGTCCTCTACACGAGCGGCCTCGGCATGGCCTGGCAGTATCGCAACCTGTTGGCGCATCCGCTGGACAACAGCTTCGGGCTGATGCTGCTGATCAAGATCGTGCTCGCGCTCAGCGTATTCGGCCACTTCGTTACCGCAATGACCCTGCGCCGCAAGGGTCGCCTGTTTCCATCCGTATCCAGACGCATTCATCTGAGCCTCTTCTGCCACATGGTCGGCATCGTGCTGCTGGCCAAGCTGATGTTTCGCCTGTCCTGGTGATTCGTTTCTCCTTCCAGTCGGAGATTTCAGCATGCCGTTATTCCATATCCATCGCCGCCAGCTCATGCTGGCCATCTCCATCGCCATCTTCAGTGCCCACGCCGTGGCCGGCGATGATGCCAGCCGGCGCGATCCGGTCGACCTGGATCGTGTCATTACGCTGGGACGCGGCAATTCCACGCCGGTCGCACCGAGGCTCGACGAAGAACGCAAACGCCTCGAACTCGTCCCTGGCGGCACCAACCTGATCGACCTGCATGACGCCGGACGTCAGGCGACACTGCGCGATGCGCTGGATTATCAGCCTGGCATCCTGCTACAGGAGTTCTTCGGCGGCATCGACCAGCCGCGCTTGAACATCCGCGGCTCCGGCATCCAGAGCAACCCTCTCAATCGCGGCGTCTTGCTGCTGCAGGACGGACTGCCATTGAACGACGCCGACGGCTCCTTCGTGATCGGCCTGCTGGAACAGCGCAACAGCGCCTTCGTCAGCGTGCGCCGCGGCGCCAACGCGATCTCGCCCGGCGCCACCACGCTGGGCGGCGAGGTCGATTTCTACAGCATGACCGGCGCCGATGAACGCGGCCGCCTGCGCCTGGAAACGGGCAGCGATGGCAAGCGCGGAGGCCAGACCGCCTGGGGAGGCAGCCGCGACGATCACGACTGGCGACTCAATGCCAGCTACGACAAGAACGACGGCTATCGCCATCATTCCGACGGGGAACGCCGCTCGGTCCAGTTCAACACCGGCTGGCGCGCGGGCGACAGGTTCAGCAACCGTACCTGGCTGTCGTGGACCGACCTGTTCTTCCACATTCCCAACGTCGTGCCCAAAGCGCGCGTTCACAGCGATCCACGCGGCGTGCTCGGCGACGGCAATACGCCGCAGGACAATCTGCTCAACGTCTATCGCCGCGACCCGTTGCGCGATACCCGGCAATGGCGCGTGGCCAACCAGTCCCGATGGGATGGCGAGCGGACCAGCCAGACCTTCGGCCTGTGGTGGCAGCGTACCGACGACCTGTTCAAGAACCCGACCACGCATTATGTCAGCGACACCGACACCTGGGGCACGCAATGGCAGCTCGCCGGAGAACATGACCGTCTCGACTACCGGCTGGCAGCATCGTGGACGGCCAGCGATACCGATCGCGACCTCTACGCCAACAATCCGCAGAACGGAACCCGCCTGCAACAGTTCGCCCGGTTCGGCCTGGAAGCCACCAGCCTCGATCTGATGGCCGGCATCGGCTGGCAGGCCAGCGAACACTGGCGCCTGTTGGCCGAGACCAAGTGGAGCCGCGCCGAACGCGATGCGAGCGATCGCTCGAACGGTACGCGCCTGGATCAGCGCTACACCCACGCCAGCCCCAGACTCGGCGCGGTCTGGCAGCCGCACGGGAATCTGCGCCTGTTCGCCAACCTGAGCCGCAGCAACGAAGTGCCGAGCTGGTGGGAAATCGCCAGCGCCAGCGTGCCGGCCGCCAATCCGGCCGGCGCGCAAGCCGGCCTGCTGCGCCTGCGCACGCAGGCTGCGGACACCCTGGAGATCGGAGCCGGCGGCCGCCTGGGCAGCGGCGAAACCGGCATCAACTGGTCATGGGTCCTGTATCGCAGCCATGTGGACCATGAACTGATCGAAATGACCGACGAATACGGCAACCGCACCGGCACCTACAACTACAACGCCGACACCCGCCATCAGGGCATCGAGGCCGGTTTCGACGGCCTCGTCCCCATCACCGACCAAGGCGCGCTGGAATACCGGCTGGCATGGACCTACAGCGACTTCACCTTCCGCGGCGGGGAGTTTTCCGGCAACCAGATCGCCGGCGTGCCCAAGCATCTGCTCAGTGCCGAATTGATGTGGCGAAGCGGCGGTTGGCGATTCGGGCCGAATGTGCGCTGGCTGCCCAGCGACACTCCGACCGATCACGCCAATACGCGCGAAATTTATCAGGACAGTTATGCTCTGCTGGGCTTCCGCTTCGATTACACGGCGAACGATGGCCGCTGGTCGGTGTTCCTGCATACCGACAACCTCACCGATCGCCGCTACGCCAGCAGCTATTCGATCCGCAACCGCGCCACTCTGGCCGAACCCGGCTTCCTGCCCGGCGTTGGCCGCAACGGCACCATCGGCTTCACCTGGCGCTTCTGATTTCCCTTCCAAACCCGCAACGAGACCCATGATGTCATCCAGCCAGCCAAATCATCCAGTCTCCGCTTCACCCTGCTGCACCGAAGAAGAAGTGGTGGAACTGGTGAATCGCTTCTACGCCCTGGTCCGCCAGGACCCGGAACTGGGACCGATCTTCGAACAGCGCATCGATGACTGGGATGCTCACCTGTCCATTCTGGTGGGCTTCTGGTCCACCCTGCTGCGTGGCACCCGTCGCTTCAACGGCGCGCCGATGCCGAAACACATGGCGCTGCCGGGCCTGAATCCGCCGCTGTTCCACCGCTGGCTGGCGCTGTTCGGCCAGATCACCACGGAGTTGGGCAATCCGGCGCTCAAATCCCAGGCCGATGCGCATGCCAAGTCGATGGCCGAGCGCTTCTGGCAGAGATACCGCGTCCAGGGGTACGACATCCTGAATCCGGCTTTCCCGCCTGCCTCATCGAAAAGAGAAAAGTCCGCATGAATCCTTTTGCCACGCTCACCCGTCTGGTTTTTGCAGCCGCTTTCGCGGCCACATTTCCGGCCGCCGCCGAATCGCCGCCGCCACGACTGTCCGACTTGGCCGGAGCCATCGGCGACAGGGGGCTCGACGAACCGCGCAAGGTCACGATCATCGGCCAGTACGGCGACACCCGCGTGATGCAGCTCCAGCTCCGGGCCGGCACGGAAATGCCCTCGCATTCGGCACCCGAAGAAGTCCTGGTGATCGTGCTGCAGGGACGCGGGCACTTTGATTTCGATGGCGATGTCGTTCCATTGCACGAACGCCAGGTGCTGCACATGAGTCCGGGGGAGCCGCACGCCGTCGTTGCGGAAACCGATCTGGAGCTGTTGCTGGTGCGGATGGACAACCGCCCCTCCCCGCAGCGGGAACCCGGCACGCCGCATGCTTCGCATTGAGGCCTGGTTCGGCACGAAAAAGGGGATGTCCTGACGGACATCCCCCGCATCGATGATTCGGACTGGAATTCCAGTCCGGTTCAGAATCGGCCTTCCTGATAATCGACGAAAGCCTGCATCAGATCCTGCTTGGTGCTCATGACGAACGGCCCGTAACGCACGATCGGCTCGCGCAGCGGTCGGCCGGCCAGCAGGATCATCCGCACCGGTCCGCCATCGGCCTTGAGCCTCAACCGGCTGCCGCCGCCCAGTACCGCAAGCGCCTGTGTTTCGACCGTTCGGGCATCCTGCCCCTCGCCCACGATCACGCTGCCTGCGAACGGATACAGGAACGCCGCATACTCCGCGGGCAATTCGTATTCCCACTCGGTTCCGGCATCCAGCCCGACATCCAGATAGGTCGGATCGGTACTCGGCTGAGCGATCGGCCCGACCACATCGCCGACATGGCCCGCGATCACCTTGGTGGTGACGCCGTCGGCAGGATGCGCGACCGGAATCGAACCGGCGGCGAACTCCTGGTAACGCGGCTGTGTCATCTTCAGATTCGCCGGCAGATTGATCCACAGCTGGAACCCGCGCATGCGGCCGGATTCCTGCTCCGGCATTTCCGAATGCACCAGGCCGCTGCCCGCCGTCATCCACTGCACGGCGCCGGAGGTCAGCAGACCCTCGTTGCCATGATTGTCGCGATGGCGCATGCGGCCTTCGAGCATATAGGTCACGGTATCGAAGCCGCGATGCGGATGTTCCGGGAAGCCGCCGATATAGTCTTCCGGACGGTCGGTACCGAATTCGTCCAGCATCAGGAAGGGATCCAGATCGGGCAGTTGCGGACCACCGATCACCCGCACCAGCTTGACGCCGGCGCCATCGGATGTGGCCTGCCCCCGGACCTTGCGGATGACATGAGTATAGGTGTCGCGGATGGTGTCAGTGCTCATTTGGATACTCCTCAAAGTGAGCACAACATAGGGGCATCGGATGGCGGACGAAACCACTCTGGCCGCAACCGATTATCCTATATATATAGAACAATAATTGATTTCTTCATATCATCGTTTCGATTCCAGCAATAAAGTGCGGCGGTTTTTTCGCTGCCTCTGCTCACGGCGGACCATCAGCCATGCCGCCACCGCACCGCCGAGCACCACGGCCAGCACCATCAGGGTCGCCAGTGCGTTGATCTTGGGGTTGATGCCCATGCGGACGAACGAGAACACCTTGACCGGCAAGGTCGTCGAATCGGGACCGGTCAGAAAGCTGGCGATTACGACATCATCCAGCGACAGCGTGAACGCAAGCAGCCAGCCGCTGACCAGGGACGGGGCGATCAACGGCAAGGTGATGAAAATGAATACCTTGAGACGGTTCGCCCCGAGGTCCATCGCCGCCTCTTCCAATGATTTGTCCAAGTCCACCAGCCGCGCCGAGATCACGACCGTGACGAAGGATACGGTCAGGGTCACATGCGCGATCCAGATCGGCACCATGCCCTTGGAGGGCGTGCCCAGTACCGTGCCGACCGATACCAGCATCAACAGGATCGCCAGGCCGATGATCACTTCCGGCATGACCATGGGCGCGGTCACCAGCATTCCGAACAGTGTCTTGCCTGGAAAACGGCGGAACCGGGTCATCGCGATCGCGGCCAGGGTGCCGATGACGGTAGCCGCCGTGGCGGTCCAGAATGCGATGCGCAGGCTGACCCACAGCGAGTCCAGGATCTGCTGGTCGTTGAACAGTTCGCCATACCATTTGGTGGAGAATCCCGCCCACACCGTCGCCAGCCGCGAACTGTTGAACGAATACACCATCATGATCACGATCGGCAGGTACAGGAAAGCGAAACCGAACGTCAGGATCGTCACCCGCAGCAGCCTGGAACCGCGGCTCGGTTTCATGGCGAGTCCCCTTCCAGTTGCCGGCGCTGCGCGCGGTTGAACAGCAGGATCGGAACCGCCAGCAGAATCAGCATGGTGATCGCCACCGCCGAGGCGGCCGGCCAGTTGCGGTCGCTGGCAAAGGTGTTCCAGAGCACGCGACCGATCATCAGGGTGTCCGGGCCGCCCAGCATTTCCGGAATCACGTATTCGCCGATCGCCGGAATCATCACCAGCATGCAGCCGGCGATCATGCCTGATCGCGACAACGGCAAGGTGATTGTCAGGAAGGCCTTCCACGGCCGCGCGCCCAGGTCATAGGCCGCTTCCAGCAGACGGTTGTCGAGCTTGACCAGGGTGCCGTACAACGGCAGTACCATGAAAGGCAGATAGCAATAGATGATGCCCAGATAGGCGGCCGTGGGCGTGTACAGGATCTGCAGCGGCTGGTCGATCGCTCCCACCCACACCAGCAGCCGGTTCAGCAGGCCGTTGTTGTCGATGATGCCGATCCAGGCATAGACGCGGATCAGGAACGAGGTCCACGACGGCAGCAACACGGCCATCAACGCAATGCTCCGGTAGGAACCCGGCAGCCTGGCGATCGCATACGCCAGCGGATAGCCGATCAGCAGGCACAGCACCGTCGCGATCGCCGCGATCTTGATCGAACTCAGATAGGCGACCACATATTGCGAGTCGCCGAACAGGCTCAGATAGCTGTCCAGGTTCAGGCGCAGGAATACCGCGTTGTCGACGTACTCCAGGATCGACGTATACGGCGGCTGCGCCACCGCCGATTGCGAGAACGATATCTTCAGCACGATCAGGAACGGGATCGCGAAGAACAGCAGCAGCCACAGATAGGGGCTTCCGATCACCGCCCACGAGATCGAGGGGCGGAAGCGTTTCCACTTGACCGGCGTCTGCATCGCCTTCATACGGTCAGCACCACGCCATCGTCGTTTTTCCAGAACATCCAGACTTCATCGTTCCAGGTGAAGCCTTCGCTGGCCCAGCGCTGCTGGTTGGTGAAATTGACCAGCAGCTTGAAACCGTTGGGCGAACGCACATGGAAGACCGAATGGCTGCCGAAATACGCGATGTCCTCGATGATGCCCTTGGCCTTGTTGTAAGGCTGGTCCGGTTCCTGCTTGCTGATCCGCACCTTTTCCGGGCGCAACGCGAACGCCACTTCCTGGCCGCCGAAGCCGGAAATGCCGTGACCGACATGGATCAGCGTCGGCAACATCGTCGAACGGATGGTGATGAATCCAGGCGCATCGGTTTCGACCACGCCTTCGATCATGTTCACCGAGCCGATGAACTCGGCGGCGAAACGGCTGGTCGGCTGCTCGTAGATTTCGTCCGGCGTGCCGATCTGCTGGATCCAGCCCTGGTCCATCAGCGCGATGCGGGTGGCCATGGTCATCGCCTCTTCCTGGTCATGAGTCACCATCACGCAGGTCACGCCCGAGGTTTCGATGATGTTGACCAGCTCCAGCTGCATCTGCGAACGCAGCTTGCGATCCAGTGCGCCCATCGGCTCGTCCAACAGCAGCAGCTTCGGCCCTTTCGCCAGCGAACGCGCCAGCGCCACGCGCTGCTGCTGACCGCCGGACAACTGATCGGGCTTGCGCTTGGCCAGCTTCCGCAACTGCACCAGCTCCAGCATCTCGCCGACGCGCTTGCGGATCGCGTCCCTGGACAACGTGTCCTGCTTCAGGCCGAAAGCGACGTTCTGCTCCACCGTCATGTGCGGAAACAGCGCATACGACTGGAACATCATGTTGATCGGCCGCTCGTACGGCGGCAGTTGCTCGATCGACTGGCCATCCAGGCGAATGCGTCCCGAGCTGGGTTTCTCGAACCCGGCCAGACAGCGCAGCAAGGTCGACTTGCCGCTGCCCGAGCCGCCCAGCAAGGCGAAGATCTCGCCCTTGCGCACGCTCAGGCTGGCACTGTCCAGAGCAAGGAATCCGTCGAACTCCTTGCTCAGGTTCTCGATGCTCAGATAGTTGTCCGCGCCGGATTCCTTCGTCGGTCCACCCGCACCCGCTGCTGTGACCATGCCCGCTCCCGTGGTCGCTCGCCAGGAAACCGCGGCCATCAACGGCCGGTCTTGATTTCGGTCCAGAGCCGGGTATACAGCCGATCGACCTCGGGCGTGTTGACCGAATAGGTGAACATCTTGGCGCTGGTCTCCTCGGGAGGATAGATGCCCGGATCCTTGCTGATCGATTCGTCGACCAGCGGAATCGAACCCGGCACCGGATTGGCGTAATGGATGAAGTTGGTGTTGGCCGCTTCCACTTCCGGCATCAGCAGATAATTGATGAATTTCATCGCATTGCCGGGATGCCTGGCATCGTTCGGAACCGCCAGCACGTCGTACCACTGCGCCGTGCCCTCAAGCGGCAGCGAATAGCCGATCTCGATGCCGTTGCCGGCCTCCTGGGCGCGATCGCGCGCCTGGATGATATCGCCGGACCAGCCCACGACCAGGCAGGCGCTGCCGGTGGCCAGGGAGGTCACGTACTGCGAGGAATGGAAGTTCTGGACGTAGGGACGAATGCTCTTGAGCAGGTCCGCCGCTTTCCCGATCACGGCCGGATCCGCACTGTGCGGGTCCTCGCCCAGATAGTTGAGTGCGATCGGAATCATGTCGGCCGGCGTATCCAGGATGGTGACGCCACAGTCCTTCATCTTGGCGATGTTTTCCGGCTTGAACACCAGATCCCAGCTGTTGGCCACATCGGTGGCGCCGAACGCCTGCTTCAGCTTCTCGACGTTGTAGCCGATGCCGGTGGTGCCGATCATGTAAGGCACGCCGTACCGGTTGCCGGGATCGTGGTCCGCGACGCGCTCCATCACCTTCGGATCGAGATTGCCGAGATTGGGGATATCGGATTTGTCCAGCGGCATGAAGACACCCGCCTGGACCTGCCGCCCGAAGAAGTTCAGCGTCGGCACAACCACATCGTAGCCGCTGGAACCGGCCAGCAGCTTGGTCTCGAGCACTTCGTCGCTGTCGTAGACATCATAGATGACCGTGATTCCCGTCTGTTTCTGGAAATCCTCCAGCACCTTCGGATCGATATAGTCCGAATAGTTGTAGACGTGCAGCACATTGTCCGCGCCCGCGTTCTGGTTCGGCCTGCCGTCATCGCCGCCGCAAGCCGCCAATATCGATACCACGCTTCCCAAAGCCAGAACTCGCAATTTCATCTCGTCTTTTCCCTTTCGGTGGGTCGTGGCAGAAAAACCCGCAGGTTACTCTTACCAGTGCCGTTTTTATAGCATCCGCGACAACTTTGATTTATCCCGTGCATAGTCCCGTACCCCGCCCGAGCCCGGTCTTCAATCCAACGGAAGCCGGGATCGTTCCGAAGCGTCTCTCCAGCCGCATGACAGGGCCGTGATCGGGCGGTCATAACATCAGGACAACCCTGTTCAGGTATCATACATGGATTGACGAAACAAATTGTTCGTGACCAGAACTTGAGCCTGGTCAAGGTTTTTTCGTTGGTTAGATGTTAAATTTAAAGGGACCCGTGGGAGAACAGCTATGTCACTTCTTGTTTGGCAAGACGACCTGAATACCGGTATCGAGGTCATCGACAACCAGCATCGGCGCATCGTGGAGATGATCAACCACCTTCACGTCAACCATAAGTCTCTCGACCGCGCCGCCACCGGCGAGGTGATCGACGAAATGATCGATTACACCCTTTCCCACTTCGCCTTCGAAGAGGAGTTGATGGAAGAGGCAGGCTATCCGTTCACCGCCGCCCACAAACGCGTGCACGAGATATTCACGCGCCGCGTCGGCGAGTACCGGATGCGCTTCGAGACTGGCGAAGATGTCACCGAAGAACTGAAGAACATGTTGTCGCGCTGGCTGTTCAATCACATCCGCGGCGACGACAAGGCTTATGCCGATACCATCAAGAAGCACTTGAACATCAGCTCGCCTCCGAAGAGGAAGTCAGCCAGCTGGTTCAAGCGTCTTTTCGGCGGATAAGCCGCCGTCCCTGCCGCGCTCGTGCGATACATGGGCCGGGCGCGGCACCAGCAGCAGAGCCAGCATCGTCAGCGCTGCGGCTGCGCACAGGTAATAGCCGACCGCCTGCAGGCCATACTCCGAACCCAGCCGGGTCGCGATGTAGGGTGCCAGCGAGGCCCCCAGTATCCCTGCCAGATTGAAAGCCATCGAAGCGCCGGTGTAGCGCACGCTGGTAGGAAACATTTCCGCCAGGATCGTGCCGCAGGGGCCGTAAGTCATGCCCATCGCCGACAGGCCGAGCACGAGGAACAGGATCACGCCCCAAGTACTGCCGGAACCGAACAACGGCGCCAGAATCAGTCCGAAAACGAAGATGGACAGGGTCGCGACCGTCATGGCCCACCAGCGTCCGCAGCGTTCGGCGAACAGCGCCGACAGTGGAATCATCAACGCGAAGAACAGTACCCCGATCATCTGCAGCAGCAGGAAGACTTCCCGCGAGTAGCCCAGTTGGCCGGTACCCCAGTTCAACGCGAACACGGTCATCAGATAGAACAGCACGAATGTGGCCATCGTGGCGAAGGTACCGGCCAGCAAGGCGCGCGGATGATTCCGCAATACCGACCAGATCGGCAGCCTTTCGCGCTCGTCGTTGTCCAGCGCCTTCTGGAAATCCGGCGTTTCGGTGAGACTCAGGCGCACCCAGAGCCCCATGCCGACCAGCAGGGCGCTGACAAGAAACGGAATCCGCCAGCCCCAGCCGAAGAACTGCGCATCGGTCAGGAAATGCGCCAACACCAGGAACACGCCCGCGGAACACAGGAAGCCCAGCGGCGCCCCCAACTGCGGGAACATGCCGTACCAGGCGCGTTTGCCGGACGGTGCGTTTTCCGTCGCCAGCAGTACCGCCCCGCCCCACTCGCCTCCCAGACCCAGACCCTGCCCGAACCGGCACAACGCCAGCAGCGCCGGCGCCGCGACACCAATGCTGGCATAGGTCGGCAACAAGCCGATCAACACGGTGGAAACGCCCATGGTCAGCAACGCCGCAACCAGTGTCGCCTTGCGTCCGATCCGGTCACCGAAATGTCCGAACAGCGCCGAGCCTACCGGTCGCGCGAAAAACGCCAATGCGAAGGTCGCCAGCGATTGCAGTGTGGAACTGGTCGGGTCGCTCGCGGGAAAGAACAGGCGCGGAAACACCAGCACCGCAGCGGTCGCATAGATGTAGAAATCGAAGAACTCGATCGTGGTCCCGACCAGGCTCGCGAACAATACGTGCCGGGGAGAGTTAAGCGGCTGTTGTGGAGCCGCTGACGGAACTTTGGAAGCAGCGGTGGCATTCATCGGTATGACAATCACTCAAGCAGGGGGGGAGCAATCCGCGTGCATGCATACTTGAGCAACCGTATTCGCTCTGTCCATCCGACGATCGTACGAATCCCGCCCCCGGACTCGCTCCGAGTCCAGCTTGGTTTCCGGCTCAACGGCCCCGGTCGCCCCAGACACCGCCATGCTCGCGCCCGATCTCGGATCGAACGCCGGCGAGCGGTTTCAATTGCCAGCAACGGTGTATCCGGGAGTTGCGCTCGAAATCCGGCGGAATCGTTCCGGCGCTGATTTCCCGGCATTCGGCAAACATCGCCACCGCTTCCATATCCAGTCGGAATCGCCTGAAATTGTTGGAGAAGTAAAGCACCCCGTCGGGCGCAAGCCGGGCGGCGGCGGCTCGCAGCAAGCGGACATGCTGCTGCTGGACATCGAAATCATCCGCGCGCGCGGAATTGGAAAAGGTCGGCGGGTCACAAAAGATCACATCATAGCGGCTCCGGTCCGCTTCCAGCCAGGACAGCGCGTCCGCCTGCACCAGACGATGCCGGTCGCCGCCCAGTCCGTTCAGGACGAAATTCTCCGCGCACCATTCCAGGTAGGTGGCCGACAGATCGACGCTGGTAGTGGAAGCAGCGCCCGCGACCGCCGCCTCCACGCTGGCCACGCCGGTGTAGCAGAACAGATTGAGGAAGTTGCGCCCCTTGGCCTCGCCCGCCATCTGCCGCCGCAGCGGACGATGATCCAGGAACAACCCGGTATCCAGATAGTCAAACAGATTCACGCGCAGCCGCGCGCCATGTTCGCGGACCACGAAGAACTGTTCGCGCTGTTGCAGACGACCATACTTGCCGCCGCCCTTGCCGCGCGCGCGCGTCTTCAACGCGATCCGATCGGAATCGACGCCGAACACTTCGCGCGCCGCCGCCAGCAGTTCGTTGCGCCGCCGCCGCACATCCGCTTCCGGGATATTGGCCGGCGGCGCATATTCCTGGACATGCAGACAGACGCGTTCATCGTCCTCGGGCTGGTACACATCGATCGCCGCCGCATACTCCGGCAGGTCCGCATCATAGGCACGGAAGCACTCGACCCGTTCGCGCGCGCGCCATGACTTGAATTTGCGCAGATTCTTGCGCAGCCGGTTGGCCACCATCGCCGCCCCTTCGGACAGCGGTCGCGCCGGCGGATTCTCCCTGAGCGGAAGCGCGATCGGCTCGCATACGATCAACGGGCATTCCAGCGCTCCGTTGAACAGCGTGTACTTGCGCGCCGCGCGGAGGCCGGTCGCAAATGCGAGCTCGGTATCGCCGCACAGCAAGCTCGCACCCCACTGTGGGGTGATCCGCTGCAATGTATCTCCCAGCGCGCGATACAAGGACGCACTGGCCGCCAAGCGCGCATCGTAAGGCGGGTTGCACACCACCAGCCCATCCGCGGCATCCAGCGGCGACAGTTGCGTCATTTCCCGCGCATCCAGATGCAAGGCGCCGGCCACGCCGGCCGCTGTTGCATTGGCCAAGGCGGCATGGATCGCCTGCTTGTCGCAGTCGCTGCCATGAAATACCGGCCGCAGCTCCGCCAGTCCGGTACGCGCACGCGCCTGCGCTTTCTCCCGCTCGGTATGCCATGCATCAGTATCGAAACCCGACCAGCCGCTCGGCAAACGCTGGCCATAGCGCTGCAATCCCGGCGCGACATCGGCCGCCATCAGCGCGCCCTCGATCAACAATGTCCCGCTGCCGCACATCGGGTCCATCAGGCGGCCGCCCCGCGCGTAGCGCTCCGGCCAACCGCCGCGCCGCAGCACCGCCGCGGCCAGGTTTTCCTTCAGCGGCGCCCCGGTGCGGGTCTGCCGCCAGCCGCGACGATGCAGGGAACCGCCGCCCAGATCCACCGACAATATCGCCCGGCCCTTGCGCAGCAGCAGGTTCAAGCGCAAATCGGGCATCCCGGTATCCACCGAGGGGCGCTCCCGTCCGCGCGCGCGGAAGCTGTCGACCACCGCATCCTTGACCCGCTGCGCGGCGTATTTCGCATGCGTGATCGCATCGCCGGACACATGCGCATCCACCGCCAGCGTCTGCTCCGGGCGCAAATGATCCGGCCACGGCAATGCGGCCACGCCGGCATACAGCGCCTTTTCGTCCGGACAATCGAACTCGGTCAGCGGCCACAGCACGCGACTGGCCAGCCGCGACCACAACACCAGCTTTTGCGCATCGGCGCGTTCGCCTTCGGCATTGACGCCCGCCACCGTCGCCGTGGCGACTACGCCCGCGAGCGCCCGCGCCTCGTCGA
Organism: Lysobacteraceae bacterium; assembly: GCA_031263725.1. GTDB lineage: Bacteria > Pseudomonadota > Gammaproteobacteria > Xanthomonadales > Xanthomonadaceae > JAITWM01. Next base: position 25,874 of record JAISFF010000050.1, read on the forward strand.
CCAGCAGGTATTCCAGGCCCTTGGCGCAAGAGAGAAAGAATTTCAAGGCAGAACTCCAAACGTTGCCGGACGCCGGTCAGTACCCGGAAGCCATATCAAAGCGATGCGAGCAGATCCGCGAATGCCTTGGCCGATGCCTCGACATGATCGGTCAGCCGGTGCCAATCATCGACCAGCAACAGCCGCGCGCGCCGCGCGAAGGCCCAATCCACCACGTCTTGCGCGGGAATCAGTTCGTCGTCCCAACCATGAATGATGGAAACCGGGACGGGCGCGGCATCCAGCACCGGCAGTCGTCCCATCGTCATCGGAGGCGCCATCAGGAACAGGCCCGCAACCGGAACCTCCAGCGAGATCCGGCCCGAAATGTACGCACCCAGACTGGAACCGGCCAGCACCAGCGGACCGCGCGCGACCGCCTGTCGGGCCAGTATCCGCAGACGCGACAGCCGGCCCGGCACATCGCCCAGCTCGCTGACTTCGCGGCGGCTGTCCAGATCGGTGTAGTCCGGCCGATCGTGCGTCCAGCCGAAACGCTCGGCCACCGCGGCCAGAGCGGTGACCTTGGTGGCGTCGGGTCCGCTCTCGAACCCATGCGAAAGAATGCAATGTCCACGTAGTTTGTCCATGGGCGAATGCTAGCATTCACCGATGCCGTTGATTGCGCCCTCCATCCATCAGCAGCCCCTGTCCTATGTGGCGAAGCTGGAACCGCGTCCGCTGTCGGGCGTGGATCTGGTCGTGATCCATTGCACCGAATTGCCGGACCTGGCCACCGCGCGCAGTTACGGGGAGCGCGTGCTGTATCCCAGCGGTACCGGCAACAGCGGCCATTTCTATATCGATCGCGATGGTTCGATCCACGCATATGTCCCGCTCGATCGGATTGCCCACCATGTCCACGGCCACAACTTTCGCGCGGTCGGAATCGAACTGGTCAACACCGGCCGCTACCCGGACTGGCTGGATTCGCGCCGGCAACAGCCTTCCGAACCCTATCCCGAAGCACAGATCCAGGCCCTGATCCTGTTGCTGCACCATCTGCAACGGCTTCTGCCCTCGCTGCGTCATATCGCCGGACATGAATCGCTTGATCGCGAGCAGGTCGCCGCCAGCGACGATCCCGAAAAGCGGGTCCGGCGCAAACTCGATCCGGGACCGATGTTTCCGTGGTCCGAGGTGGTGCGCGAAACCGGGCTGGTCGCGCTGTCGCCGGCTTCCTGAGCCATCGCCGTCGGTCCTGGCTTCCGGCCCCGCGCTGGCCATGCCTTGCCGTCGTACTGGCTATAATCTTCCCTCTTTTCCTCTCTGGACAACCCGCTTGTCTTCCGTTTCCGTTCCCGTCATTTCCGAACTGGTCGATCTGCTCACGCTCGAACAGTTGGAAGTCAACCTGTTCCGCGGCCAAAGCCGCGATATCGGTACCAAATATGTGTTTGGCGGCCAGGTTCTGGGCCAGGCGCTCTCCGCCGCCCAGATGACCCTGGAAGAGCCGCGCAAGGCACATTCGCTGCACGCCTATTTCCTGCGCGCCGGCGATATCCGCCACCCGATCGTCTACGAGGTCGACCGGACGCGCGACGGCAACAGCTTTTCGGTCCGCCGCATCACCGCCATCCAGCATGGCCGCGTCATCTTCTTCTGCGCCGCATCCTTCCAGCAGGACGAACCCGGCCCGGAACACCAAATGCACATGCCGGAAGTTTCGCCACCGGAGGAAGTCGCGCCGGCTCCGGACATTTCCTCCGACACGCTGGCGACCTTGCCCACCAAAGTGCAGCGCTGGCTGTCGCGCAGCGGACCGTTCGAATTCCATCCGATCTGTCCCCGCGACGAACTGAACCCGCCCAAGCGACCGCCCTATCAGCAGGTCTGGTTCCGCCTGATCGAGAAGATCGGCGACTCGCCGCAGCTGCACCAGTCCATGCTGGCCTACGCTTCGGATTTCCACCTGCTCGGAACCGCCACCTTCCCGCACGGCATCACCTATACCAATCCCAATGTGCAAATGGCCTCGATGGATCATGCGTTGTGGTTCCACCGCCCGTTCCGCATCGACGAATGGCTGCTGTATTCGCTGGACAGTCCGAGCAGCCAGAACTCGCGCGGTCTGGCGCGCGGGCAGATCTTCGACCGCAACGGCCGTCTGGTCGCCAGCACCGCCCAGGAAGGCCTGATCCGGATCGTGTCCGACGCCAACAGCGCCAATCTGGTCCACGGTTGAGCGGACATGCGGCAGGTCTTCACCAGCCAGCGTCTGGAAACGGTGGAAGGCGTCGCCAAGCTGTTGCGCGATGAAGGCATCGAGGTCCACGTCAGCAACCGCTCCTATGGCCAACGCCGCAGCGAGCAGTTCAGTTACGCCTCTCCAATGCCCAAGGGACAGCAACCGGCGGCATGGGTCCGCAACGCCGACGACCAGCCGCGCGCGCGCGCGATATTGCGGCAGGCCGGACTGCTGGAGACCACGCGCTCCGACCACGACTTGCCCGCCACCGCGACACTGGAGTATCGATCGCCCTTCGGACAGAAAACCGGCGGCACACGCTGGGTTTGGCGCATCCGGCTGATTCTGCTGGTCGTCGTCGCTGCCGTGGCGATGCTGATCTGGACCCACCGACAGCATCCACCGGCTTCGCCTCCCGCGGTGGAGCCGCATACGCGGACAGCGCCGGCACAGGAAGAAGAACAGGCCATACGGGTGAGACTGACGCCACCGCCTGCTTCCGGCACGGAGCGGACGAACCGCTGACGAAGCCCAGCGCACAAAACGCCGGAATCCACGAAGGATTCCGGCGCTCCCGCATCACAGCCGCGAAATGTATTGTGATCGATCAGCGCGGGCCGCCCCGGCCGCGACGCGGGCCACGGCCGTCGCGGCGATCCGGACGGTCGCCCGGTCCGGTCGCATTGAACTCGTCAGCCTGCAGGAATCCGTCTTTGTTCTTGTCCATCTGGTCGAAAACCTGGGACAGGCGCGGATGGTCCTTGATTTCGTCGCGGCTGAGCTTGTCGTCATTGTTCTTGTCCAAGCGGGTGAACAGGGCCCGGCGCCGTTCGGCGAAACGTCCGCGTCCTTCTTCCACGCGACGGTCGAATGATGCGAGGTATTCCTCGCGGCTCAGGACACCGTCCTTGTTGGTATCGGCAGCATCGAACTGCTGGTTGCGCCATTCACGCCGCTGGGCGGTGAAGTCTTCGCGGTCGAGGAAGCCGTCCTTGTTCTTGTCGAGTTCGTCGAAACGCTCGGCGAGACGGGTATCGACGGCCGCTTCGGCGCGGCTGACGCGACCATCGCGATCGGTATCCAGACGCATCCCGCCACCGGGGCCGCCCGGACCGCCGAAGCCGCCATGACCCGCGCCCATCGGCGGCGGTGGCGCATCATTGTGGGTCTGTGCGACGGCAACGCCGCCGCCGGCGGCGATAGCGGCCAGAATAGCCATGATCAAAAGGGATTTACGGTTCATGCGAGTCTCCATAGCGTGTGACACAGGTTGGCCACTGAGTGGAGTAACGTCCGCCCTCGGCCGGGGTTGACCCAGGCGGCGCTTGTTCATCCAGTTTCGGGCGGTTCGCCTCCGGGGGATGCGCCTCTCGGAAGCGAACTTTTGGGGCATCCCCTGTCGAACCCCACGCGGTCGATGAAACCATCCCCGTCGGTATCCGGATGCATTGCACCCGGCCTTCCCTTTATTTCCTCGCCACTGGACCCGGCCCCGGAATCCATTGGCGGCGGCCGGCGGCGGAACCCAGACGGACTCCGGTATATCCTGAACAGGCATCCACGTTGGTTCGCCATGAAAGAAGAACACTCATCCGCCGAAGTGCAACTGTTTCAGACTGCGGAACATGCCTGCGGCTACTGGCCGGAGCGGATCGCACGCGATCTCGTGGTCGACCCCGGGGATCCGCGTCTCGCGGATCTTTATCCGGTCGCATTGAGGCAGGGTTTCCGTCGCTCGGGCGACCTGATATACCGGCCGCATTGCCCGCATTGCCAGGCCTGCGTCGCGGTCCGGATCCCCGTCATGCGTTTCAGGTCCGACCGCAGCCAGCGGCGCTGCCTGCAGCGCAATCGCGATCTGGAAGTCCGCATCGTTCCCGCCCAGCGGACGCAGGAGCAGTTGACGCTCTATCGGCATTACTTGGGACAACGCCATCCGCACGGTGGCATGGAGCACCATGGCGCGATCGAATTCGATCAGTTCCTGGTAGGTTCCTGGTCGCGCAGCCGTTTCATGGAAATGCGCGAACCGCGCCAGGGCAGGACCAACGGACGCCTGCTCGCTCTCGCGGTGACCGACCTGCTTGCGGACGGACTCTCGGCCATCTATACCTTCTACGATCCCGATATGGCGCAACGCGGCCTGGGGACCGCGGCGATCCTGCAACAGATCGAATGGGCGCGGCGCGAATCCTTGCCCTATCTCTATCTCGGCTACTGGATCGCCGGGCATGCGAAAATGGACTACAAGCGCCGCTTCAAGCCGCTCGAATCCTTCATGCCGAACAAAACCGAGCTGTCCGAACAACGGTGCTGGCAGCCGCTGGAAGACTGAAACGCCGGATACGCCGGTCGCGTGTGTTCGCGAAGCCAATCCTCATGCTGGCGCACTCGCCATTGCGGCCAGCGGACTCGCTGTTTCAGCAATGCGACGAGGAATCACAGCCGCCGCAGCCGCCACAACCGGGACCGCCGGAAGCCGGAACCGGTGCGATCCATTTGCCCAGGCGCCTGACCCAGACCGGCTTCCCCTCGCGCAACATCGGTATCGCCAATGCAATCCGCATCCGCCGCAGCAGGTTCGGAAACTGCTTTTTCAGCACGACCCAGCCGCTGATCAGCACCAGAATGGCGACCGCCACGTATTGCAGGGCCATCGGCAGGCTCATCAGCCGGCTCCCAGCAATACCGCGACCTGGTAGGTGACCAGCGACGCCAGATAGGCCAGCGCGAACAGATACACCGTGGCCATGCCCATGTTCTTCCAGGAATTGGTCTCGCGCTTGATCGTGGCCAATGTCGAAATGCACTGCGGCGCATAGATGAACCACACCAGCAACGACAAGGCGGTTGCCAGCGACCAGTCATGGGAGATCAACGGACCCAGCGCATTCGCCGCCGCTTCGTCATCCGGTACCGACAGCGCGTACACGGTCGCCAGCGAGGAAACCACGACCTCGCGCGCGGCCATGCCCGGCACCAGCGCGATGCAGATTTCCCAGCCGAATCCCAGCGGCTTGAACACGACTTCCAGCGCGCGCCCGAGATAGCCGGCGAAGCTGTATTCGATGGCGGGCCCAACGGCGCCCTTCGGAGCGGCCGGATACGACAGCAGGAACCACAACAGGACCGTCAACGAAAGAATGATGCCGCCGACACGCTTGAGGAAGATCATCGCGCGTTCCCACAGGCCGATGAGCAGGTCGCGGATATGCGGAATGCGGTACGAGGGCAGTTCCAGCATCAGCATGTGCTCGCTCTTGTCGCGTCGCCACTTCTTCATGATCAATGCCACCAGCAGCGCACTGAAGATACCGGCCATGTACAGCCCGAACAGCACCAGCCCCTGCTGATTGAAAATACCGGCCACCCGCCGCTGCGGGACGAAGGCGCCGATCAGCAAGGCATAGACCGGCAACCGCGCCGAACAGGTCATCAACGGCGCGACCAGGATGGTGGCAAGGCGATCGCGCGGGTCCTGGATGCTGCGCGTGGCCATGATTCCAGGAATGGCGCAGGCGAAACTGGACAGCAGCGGAATGAAGGAACGTCCGGACAATCCGGCGGTCGCCATCGTCCGGTCCAGCATGAAGGCTGCGCGCGGCAGGTAGCCGGATTCCTCCAGCGCCAGGATGAAGGCGAACAGGATCAGGATCTGCGGCAGGAACACGACGACGCTGCCCACGCCGGCGATGATGCCGTTGGCCAGCAGGCTGGAAAGCGGACCTTCGGGCATCACCTGCAGAACCCAATCGCTCAGCGCGGTGGTGCCGGCTTCGATCAGGTCCATCAGCGGCGCCGCCCAGGCGTATACGGCCTGGAATATCAGGAACATCACCACGGCCAACGCCAGCAGCCCGAACACCGGATGCAACAGCCACCGGTCCAGCACGTCATCGATATGCGCGGTATTGCGTGGCATCGTCACCGACAGCGCCAACAGACGGCGGGTTTCCGCATGCAGATCGGCATCCGCATCCATCTGGATCTTCGGTGCCTTCGGATTGGCGCCCGGACTGTCCAGTTCCTCGATCAGCGACTTGGCGCCGTTGCGACGCACCGCGACGGTCTCCACCACCGGAACGCCAAGCGCCTGTTCCAACGCTTCCCGATCGATACGGATACCGCGCCGCTGCGCGGCATCCACCATGTTCAAAGCAACGATCATCGGCCGCCCCAGTTGCCGCAATTCCAGGACGAAGCGCAAATGCAGACGCAGATTGGTGGCATCGACCACGCAAACCAGTACATCCGGCGCCACTTCACCCGGATAGAAGCCACGACACAGATCGCGCGTGATCGCTTCGTCCAGGCTGGAAGGCGTCAGACTATAGGTTCCCGGCAGATCGAGAATCGCGAAGCTGCGGCCCGAAGGCACATGCAGGCGGCCTTCCTTGCGCTCAACGGTCACGCCGGCATAGTTGGCCACCTTCTGGCGGCTGCCGGTCAGTTGATTGAACAAAGCCGTCTTGCCGCTGTTGGGATTGCCCACCAGCGCGATGCGCAACGAGGCCTCCACTGCGGCCATCATGCCGACGCCGCCAATGCGACCCGCACCCTGGCCGCTTCACTGCGACGCAATGCGAAGCGAGTGAAACCCACCTGGATCAGCAACGGCTCGCCACCGATCGGGCCTTTGGCCACGACCTTGACCGGCTCTCCCGCGACGAAACCCAATTCACGCAAACGTCGCGCGATCACGTCGTTGGATGCACTGTCTTCCACGGATTCCACGATAACGGCGGTATACATCGGTACATCAGTCAGAATCACTGCAACGCTCTTGGTATCAAGAACAATTCTCAATTGTAGCATTCTCCAAACAGCGTGCAGCAAATCCGCTTCTTCTGGAATCCATCGATCGGCGGAACCGATGCGGAATCCGTCGAAAGCATCGCTTTTCAGCCAGATGCAACCGGCGGCAAATGCTTGGCCAAAGAAAAGAGCGCGCCAATGGCACGCTCTTTTCGATTCCGACCAAAGACCCGGCTCAGAAATCGGTGCGCCAATTCAGCTGTACGCTGTAATCCGCGTATTTGTCGCCGGTACGGCCACGCACTCCCAGGCTCAGGCGACTGTTGTCGAACAGGTTCATGTTGACGCCTGCATCGATGACAGCGGAATTCCTGTCCATCGGCAGTCCCAGTACCGAGAAGCTGGCATTGCCGCCGGCGAAGCGCGACTTGCCCACCTGTTCCCAATCGCCCCAGACATGTTCCCAGGCCGCGCCGGCGAAGATCGAAATCCAGTCGTCGTGGGCGCGACTCAGATCCCAGTAGGCGCGCGCGCCGAGGGTTCCCACCATCACACTGTCCGTCGCGCTGTCGATCCTCAGGGCCGCATCGCCACCCTTCTCGCGGACCGCATCGGTCTTGAGCTGGGTGTGCGCAACCGCCACATAGGGCTCCAGCGTGCTGCGGTTCCACTCGAAACGATAGGCGCCTTCCAGGAAGCCGCTGATGGCCTCAGCGCCGTAATCGCCACGCAGATAATTGTTCAGATTGCCGATGTTCACGTTACGCGTAGTCTCAACGTCGTAGTCAGTATAGGTCACGCCCACCTTAAACAACCAAGTGATCCAGTCTGCCGACCAGTAGAAGCCGGCGTGCTTGCCCTTGGCCTCGGTGCGCGAGGATCCGCGATCGTCGATCTTCTGCACCACGTTGTTGGCGCCGATGGCGGCACCCAGGCGCATGTATTCGCCCAGCGCCATGTCCGCGCCCACGCTCAGGCCATAGTCGTGAATACGGACTTCGGCGCTGTTGCGGGCGGCATCGCCGCGCCGTTGCCGGTTGCCGGCATCGGCCCATACCGAGAAGCCCGCCTGCGCCGGCATGGTCGAAACGCTGTCGTTCAAACGGCGCATGATGCCATCGCGCAGGAAGCGGCTGTCGTCGAGCAGCGCGCTGCGGGTACTGACATGCATTTCGCCCGAAAGCTGGTCGAAGGCATCGCGAACCGACTCCTCGTCCGGCAGATGCACGATCTCGCCGTATATCGGCGAGGACTCGCCCAGATCCTCGACCGCGTCCGCCACATCCTTTTGGTTATCGGTATCGCCGACTTCCTCGAACTGGATGCGGTTGCGTTCCAGGGTCAAGGTGACCGCGTTCGACCGGTATCCCAGGATCGGAGTGAGGAACACCAGGTTGGCGGTGACGCCGGCGAACTGGCCACTGACGCCGCCGTCGGCGGTAATGATGGTGTATTCGGTCTGCGGTCCCCATGTGCCGTTCCGGGCCAGGGACACCACGTTGCTGTCGCCGATGACCAGCTGGCCGCCGATTGCCAGCAGATCGCTGTTGCCCGCCGTGTCGGCCTGCACCTGATAGGTGGAACCCGAAGCGAAAGTGACATCGCCACCGACCGTCAAGGTTGCCATGGAACCATCGGCATTGGCCTTGCTCGGCGCCAGCAGGCCGGATACCAGCAGATCGCCGCCGATACGGCCGGTGCCGCCCAGCCAGGTGCCGCCGCTGACCGTCACCGGACCACCGAGGGATGCGCCCGTGTGCGTCGCATCGCCAATCACCAGGCCGCCTCCGGTGACCGTCGTCTGGCCCGAGAACGCACTGCTGTTGCCATTGAGGATCAGCACGCCCGCGCCACTCTTGGTCACCGCGCCGGCGCCGGAAAGCGCCGCCGAGTACGCGCCATCGGCGGTCTGGTGGAACACCACGGCGCCGTTGTTGATGATGTCGTTGCGGAAAATGCGGGTGTCGCCCACCAAGGTACCGGCACCGACATTGAACGTGCCGGTGAAGTCGCCGCCGCTGGTCAGGGTCAGGACACCGGCGCCCTGCTTGTACAACGCGCCATTGCCGAACAGGTGACCCGCAAAGGTGCCATTCGTGGCCTGGTCGAACACCAGGCTGGCATTGTTGGTGATATCGCCCTGCAGGCTGACGAGGTCGCCGATCAGGGTACCGGCATTGATCGTCGTACCGCCGCTGTAGGTGCTGGCGCCGGTCAGTTTCAGCGTACCGGCACCCCACTTGTTCAGGCCGCCGGAGCCGGTCAACGCCTGATCGACCGTGAACGTCGTGCCGGCATTGGCGATGTCGAATCCGCCGCCATGGCTTCCCAGCGCGATGTTGCGGGAGGTTTGCGTGAAACTGGCGCCAGTGACCCGCAAGATGCCCCCATCCAGGGTCAGGCCGCCCGATGCCGCGCCCAACGCGGCATCCTGCGTCACCGACAGGACACCGCCATCGATGATGGTGCCGCCGGAATAGGTATTGACGCCATCCAGGATCAGGGTACCGCCGCCGGTCTTCCTGAATACGCCACTGTTGCCGCTGTAATCAGTGATGGACGACTGGATCGTCGTGGTCACGCCGCTGTCGATATTGAGCGTGCCCGCGCCGAAGGTGGGATAGATTTCCAGCGCATCGCCCTGCAGGACATAACCATCGGTGGAGAACTGCAACGTATCGAAGCGCTGCGCGCCGGAAAGCGTGACCGTGCCGGCGGTGCCGGCGAATACGCCGACCGATCCGCCCCAGGCTTCGTTGACGTTCGCCGAGCCAGGCTGTCCGGTCCAGTTCGTCGTGAACGCATCCCAGGTGCCGCTGCCACCATCGGCCACGTCGTTGGGCGCGGTATTGGCGCCGTCCCAGAACTGCATGGTCTGGCTGGGAGCCAGGACCGACAGGTTCACTTGGTTGGCGATATCGGTGATCAGGGTACCGGTGATCGGGAAGCCGGAATTGCTGGCGACGTTCACCGTGTCGAACGTGTTGTTGAGCAACGCGTTCTGGTAATTGAACAGATAGTAGTAACCCGCCGCGCCTATGGTCGCCTCCAGCGTTCCGCCCAGTGTCAGATCGCCGAGTACCTTCACATAATCGTTGATGCTGCCGCCCGCGACATTCGGCTCGTTCAGATCGAAATAGGTGGTGGATCCAGTATTGAGCTTGAGGTCGCCGGTGGTCAGCGTGCCCGTGCGGTTACCGACCCGGAGCTTGCCGTCCACGGTGACCACGCCGCTCAATACGCCGCTGCCGCCGAGCGTGCCGCCCGCTCCGACATTGACCGTACCGCCCAGCGAACCATCCACGAACAGGCTGCCGCCATTGACCGCGGTCGTACCCTCGAATGCGCTGCCGTTTCCGGTGAGTATGGTTTCGCCGGAATAGGCATGGATTTCACCCTTGCCCGCCAGGATCGAATCGATCACATAGCCGGAATTGAGATGGTTGAAGTTGAGTTCACCGCCCCGCCCGATCGTGATCCTTCTTGCCTGCATTGCGCCAGCGACGCTGGCGGCGCCTGCGGGATCGCCACCGATATTGAGCTGGCCCAACGTGCCCGAAAGCGGAGCACCCTCGTAAAGCCCGAGCACGACGTGGTTGGCATCGCGAATGCTGCCGCCATTGACCAGGTTCACAGCGCCTTTGCCGCTGGTACCGACCGAAATGATGGAATTATTCGCATTCCAGTAGCTGCCGCTGCCGTTCACTTCGATCATCGCACTGCGTTGATACACGCCTACGGAAGCGCCTGACTCCGTATTCAGGACGCCGCCACCGACGACACGGACATGGCCGGAGTTGACCATCAGCATCGACCCCACGTCCCAGTGCGAACCCGCACCCGAAATCTGTACCCAGCCGCTACCAGCAGTGCCGCTGTCGGCATTGCCGACCATGGACATGCTGGATGTCGTTACCGCCGCACCGCCGGAAATGAGCAAGGTGCCGCTCGCTTCCTGACCGATCTCGAGATGATCGTTTTCCCACAAGGAACCGGAACCATCGACTGCAACCTCCGCCTGGCTGCCATTGCGGTTGGCCAGGTAGGTGATACCGCTGGTCAACTTGCCGCCATTGGTGATTGCGATCCTGGCGGTACCATTGCTTGTCTCGCCGACGACGAATTCCTGCATGCTGCCGGTTCCGACCAACCAACTGGAACCTGCGCCATCGATCGTGACCTTGGCATTTCCAGCCATGGAACCACGGCCCACGCCGGATACCTTTGCGCCCGCCGCGATCACCATTTCGCCCTGGCCAACCCAGCCACTCCCAATCGTGATGCTGTTGCCACTGTCGGTCTGCTCCCAGGAACTGAGATAGCCCGACACCACGACCTTGCCAAGATTGCCGATCGATCCGCTGGCCGAAGTCAATTTGGCACCATCCTCGACAGTCACCGTTCCGCTGCCATCCTTGCCGACGGTGATTCCCTTGCCGGCTGTCCATTTGCTGCCGGAACCACTGACCAGAACGCTGCCTTTGCCGCTGGTGTCCATACCCAGAACCGCCGCGCCATTGGTATTGAGCACGCCGCCAGCGGTGATCTCGATCTCGCCGGAACCGGTTTTGCCCACGACAAAACTGCCGGTGCTATCGGTGGCACCGTTCCAGATTGCCGAATTGCCCGTCACGTAGGCGGTACCCTTGGCCGTGAGCTCATCGCCAAGGAGCGCATTCTTGCTGTTGACCGTGCCGCCCGCGTTGATCTTCAGCGTGCCCGTGGCTTCCTTGCCAATGGTGACATTATTGACATTCCAGGGGTTTACCGAACCCTCCGGCACCGTGACGGTCATGCCGTGATCGATCGTCGAGCTCTGCGCCTGCACGCTCGCGCTGATGGCCAGCATGCACGGGAGTGCGACCGAGGCCAATGCCATGGACAACCCGTGTTGTGGGCCAGTCGAGCCGTCGGTTTGCGAGCGGCCTTTCAAACAAGGCCGCGTCAATTCCGATGCCACTTGAAACTGCCCCATCGCGTGATTGAACACAACGCGGTATATCCGATTCATGCGGAGATCCCCTTTTCTCTTTTTTTAGACAGCAAGACAGAACCCGACAAGGTTCCCGAACTGCATTAGCCACATCGGGCGGCCCTGGCATGGGCGGCGCCCCCCTATCAATGAGCCGTAGATTCTACATGCAAGCCGCCGAAAGTGCGCCATTGGGTGCACTATTTGTGTCCTCTTGTAATGACCCCCTGAAAACCTGCTCACGTCATACTGAGAGGAAACGACGATGAGCATGAAGATGGAAGAAGAGATCAAACGGTGGACGGCGCGGCGCAAGAGCGCGCGGGTGCTGGACATCATTCAGGGCAAGACCAGCGTGGCCGAGGCCAGCCGCCAGTACGATCTGCCACCTTCGGAGATCGAGCAATGGGGCGAGGACGGCAAGCGCGGGATGGAGAACGCCTTGCGCAGCAATCCGCTGGATATCCGGGAGCAATACGAGCGCCAGCTCAAGCAGTTGCAGGAAGCCTGCGGCAAGGCGATGCTGGAGCTGCGCGCGCGAAAAAAATTGGCGTCCCTGCAGGGGGAAGACGAATCATGATCGAGACGATCCATCAGGGACTGCATGCCGAGGGCATTGTCGTCTCGATCAGCCAGTTGTGCCGCTGGTTCGATGTGCCGCGACGCAGTGTCCACTATCGGCCGGTGAAATCGGCCCCGAAGATCGATTCGAAGTTCGCCGAGCCGATCAAGACGTTGATCGAGGAATCTCCTTCGTTCGGTTACCGGACGGTAGCGCATCTGCTGGGGTTCAACAAGAACACGGTGCAACGGGTGTTCCAGTTGATGGGCTGGCAGGTCAGGAAGCGGGCTGTCGGCTTCAGACCCCGCATCCAGGCGCTGCCTTCGGTAGCGATGATGCCCAACGAGCGCTGGTCCACGGACCTGTGCCGTATCTGGGCAGGCCGTGACGGCTGGGCGAC
>JAISFF010000006.1 GCA_031263725.1 Lysobacteraceae bacterium
GGCATCCGCTACAACGGCAATGCGCGCGTGAACTATGGTTTCGATCGCGGCTGGTGGGACAACGGCATCGGCCTGACCGCCGAGATCAACGAACGTCATTCGCTGTACGTGGATATCGGCTACACCACGGGCAACAAGTTCGACAAGACGCGGCTGAACCTGGGGTACCGTCTGGGATTCTGAGCCGGCCGGAAACCCGCCAAGCAATAAAGCCAGGCCGTCATTGGCCTGGCTTTTTTCTTGGCGCGACAATGACGCGACCGGTGGCGGCCATATCGCCATGCGCACCCTGCCGGCCATATGCCGGCAGGATTACATATCCCCAATAGCGGTATGAGTGACGAAAGAGCCCTGCGGGGGATGCTCCATCCTGACCCCCGTCATTTCAAACATTTGTTCCGGCGTCAGTTCATCGGCATGGTAGGCACTGTCGAACATTCCATCGCCAATGGTGCGCCGTGACGGCGCATCGAGCCGTTGTCAGGGAAGCCGGAACCCCGCCTGGCGCAACAGTTTCGACAACGCGATCAGCGGCAGGCCGATCAGCGCGGTGGGATCGTGCGATTCGATCGCATCGAACAGGGCGATTCCCAGCCCCTCGGATTTGAAGCTGCCGGCACAGTCCAGTGGCTGTTCCGTATCGACGTAGCGGACTATTTCTTCGTGTTCCAGCTTGCGGAAGTTGACCTGGGTCAGGTCGGTCGCGGTCGAGACCTTGTCCCCGCGCGCCAGGCAGACCGCGGTATGGAAGCGGACGCTGCAGCCGGACATCGCGGCCAGTTGTGCGATGGCCCGCTCGCGGGTACCGGGCTTGCCTAGGGTTTCGCCGTTCAGCGCCGCGACCTGATCTGAGCCGATGACCCAGGCTTCCGGCATGGCGGCGGCCACATGCAGGGCCTTGGCTTGGGCCAAGCGCTCGACCAGCTCGACCGGGGCCTCGCCGTGCCGCGGGGTCTCGTCGACCTCCGGGCGCATGGTCTGGAACGGCAGCCGCAGCCGGCGTAACAATTCCTGGCGATAGGTCGAGGTGGAAGCGAGGACGAGGTTCATGATGGGGCGGGTTCGAGGGGACAGGCGAGTTTGCGGTGTCTCGGCGCCATGAACAAGCACCCGGCCCAACGGTTTGACAAGGCGCGGTCGAGTCCTTAACATTCAGCAGCTTATGTCTGCTGGGTATGCCTGACGTGCGAGTTCCGGAGATTGTGGACGCTTGGCGGATGGTGGCCGAGAGACGGCGGTTCGAAGACGAATGTCCTCTGGCCGATATGTCGCGGTTGCTGGGCAGTCTTGCCGATTCCGAGGGGATCTGCCGGTTTTCGCTGGAGTTCGGCCGCGATTCGCTGCAAGTGCCTTTGGTGGAATTGCGAATAGAAACGGATCTGCCGCTGATCTGCCAACGCAGTCTGCGGCGTTTCCTGTTTCCGGTCAGACTGGTGCAGCGCTTGGGCATGATCCGGCAGGAAGTGGACGAGGCGGCCTTGCCGGCGGGTTACGAACCGCTGCTGGTGCCGGCGAACGGCGAACTGTCGCCGAAGGCGCTGGTCGAGGACGAACTGGTGCTGGCCTTGCCGGTGGTGCCGATCGCCCCGGACAGCGAGCCGGTGCGGCAGGACTGGGCGCCGGACGAACAGGAACGGCAGGCGGTCAGCCCCTTCGCGGTGCTGACGATGCTGAAGAAAAACTGATTTGCCGCCGACGGTTGCGGAAGCGGCGGATCGGCAAACCTGATGAATCGATGTTCTCAAATTTGAATCTTGGAGCAGGACCATGGCTGTACAGAAATCCCGAGTTTCCCCTTCCCGTCGCGGCCAGCGCCGCGCGCATGACGCGTTGAGCGCCAAGCAACTGTCCACCGACCCGACCAGTGGCGAGGTGCATGTGCGTCATCACGTCACCGCCGACGGTTATTATCGCGGCCGCAAGGTCATCGCGAGCAAGAGTGCGATCGTCGACGACGAAGATTGATTGACGACGCCATCGGCGCAATCCTGGCCGTCCATGCCATGCCATCGAGCTGGTGGACGGACAGGGTATTCGGCAACCGGGTTCCCGCATGATGGAACCTCGCAAGGGGACGGGTTATGAGCGAGCGCATCTATTCGCGGATCGCCGGAACCGGCAGTTGTCTGCCGGAGAAAGTGGTCACCAATGACGATCTTTCCAGGATCGTCGAGACCAGCGACGAATGGATCGTCAGCCGTACCGGAATCCGTGAACGCCGGGTTGCGGCCGAGGGGCAGATCACCGGCGACCTGGGCTATGGCGCCGCGCTGAAAGCGATGGAAGCGGCGGGCGTGACTGCTGGCGACATCGATCTGATCGTGGTCGGCACCACCACGCCCGATCTGGTTTTCCCGTCCACCGCCTGTTTGATCCAGGCGCGCCTCGGCGCCAACGGTTGCGCCGCGTTCGATGTCAATGCCGCCTGTTCGGGGTTCGTCTTCGCGCTGAGCGTCGCCGACCAGTTCATCCGCTCCGGGACCGCGAAGACGGCGCTGGTGATCGGCGCGGAGACGCTGACACGAATGGTGGACTGGACCGAGCGCACCACCTGCGTGCTGTTCGGCGATGGTGCCGGCGCGGTCGTGCTGAAGGCCGACCAGGAAGCCGGCATCTACAGCACGCATCTGCATGCCGACGGCTCGAAGAAGGAGCTGTTGTGGAATCCGGTCGGCGTATCGACCGGGTTCGATGCGAGCAAGCCCAACTGCGGCGTCCGCATCAACATGGCCGGCAATGAAGTCTTCAAGCACGCGGTCAAGGCGTTGGATGCGGTCGTCGACGAGACGCTGGCCGCCAACGGCCTGGACAAGAGCGATCTGGACTGGCTGATTCCGCACCAGGCCAACCTGCGCATCATCGAGGCCACCGCCAAGCGGCTGGAAATGCCGATGGAGCGGGTGATCGTCACCGTGGACAAACACGGCAATACTTCCTCGGCATCGGTGCCGATGGCGCTGGATGAAGCGGTCCGGTCCGGCAAGGTGCGGCGCGGCCAATTGTTGCTGCTGGAAGCGTTCGGCGGCGGTTTCACCTGGGGTTCGGCGCTGATCCGCTATTGATGAATACGGGCGGGAGGCCGCCCGTTGATCCATTGCCGCGATGGGATTCCCCGGCGGCACAAGGCGTTTTATGTCTTCAGGCCAAGCCTTCTTGTGGCCACGGCGCTTTCCGGTCCGGCCCGGAGAAGGCTCCGTCGTGTCGTTGCCGTTTCCATCGGTTGAATCCATCGGTCCGTGCGGCGCGTGCAACGCGCGGCCGACGGTGCGGGATATCGCGACAGGCACGGGAACAGGCGAATCGTTGTTCGCGCGTTGTTCCGGTGTATCCGCCGCATACGCCCGAGTACAGACAGACCCGAGGTTTGCCACGTATCATCGCGGTTCGTTTTTGCCGCGGAAGTCTCGCCATGACCCAATCCAGACTGGCTTTCGTTTTTCCCGGACAGGGATCGCAGGTACTGGGCATGCTCGCCGGGCTGGCCGAATTGCATCCCCTGGTCCGTGCCGCTTTCGATGAAGCCTCCGAGGGCGCCGGCACCGATCTGTGGGCGTTGTCGCAAGGCGGTCCCGAGGAAATGCTCAACCGCACCGAATACACCCAGCCGGCCCTGCTGGCGGCGGGCATGGCCGTGTGGCGGGTTTGGCAACAGCAGAAAGGCGCGATGCCGGGCGTACTGGCCGGGCACAGCCTGGGTGAATACACGGCGCTGGTTGCCGCGGATGCCTTGTCGCTGCGGGATGGCGCGCATCTGGTGCGTTTGCGTGGACAACTGATGCAGGAAGCCGTTCCTGCCGGCGCTGGCGCCATGGCTGCGGTCATGGGCGCTGAGGATGCGCTGGTGCAGGAAGTGTGTGAACAGGCGGCCGGCAGTCAGGTCGTGGTTCCCGCCAATTACAATTCGCCGGGGCAGATCGTGATCGGCGGCGACACCGGAGCGGTGGATCGCGCGCTGGCCTTGCTGAGCGAGCGCGGCGTCCGCAAGGCGGTGAAGCTGGCGGTCAGCGTACCGTCGCATACCCCGCTGATGCGCGAGGCCGGCAACCGGCTGGCCGAGACCATGAAGGGGATGCAGTGGCGCATGCCCTCGCTGCCGGTCGTGCAGAACGTCGATGCGCGGATACATGCAGACATCGATGCAATCCGCGATGCGCTGGTCCGGCAGTTGTACCTGCCGGTGCGCTGGACCGGATGCGTGCAGGCCCTGGTGGCGCGCGGTGCGACAAGTATTGCCGAATGCGGCCCGGGCAAAGTGCTGACCGGGCTGATCAGGCGCATCGACAAGCAAATTGATGCAAGACCGTTGGGTACAGTTGACGAATTCATCAATGCGCTTGGAGAATTGACATAAGCCAACGAAATTGGAGATTCCAATGAAAGTATGGGAGTTGGAGCGGGCAGTCTGGGAGATTGACGGAATTCGTATCGTGATACGTGCGCCAATCGATATGATTGTCGAGGCTGCGGAGTACAAGAAGACTGCCGCTGATAGTAGCTGGACGCTTAAGGAACTTGCCGAAAAGCGAATCAACAAATGCGTTCAACCCTATACATTTGAATTCATTGACGGGTCTGGCAGGATTCCGCACAAGGTCAGCAGACTGCCAAAAGTCAGAGGAAGTTATTCGAAATAAAAGAATCAGAGAAAAAGTGAATTGATGACTATTCCACTCGAGGGTGAAATCGCGTTGGTCACCGGCGCCAGTCGTGGTATCGGCCAGGCCATTGCCGACGAGCTTGCCGCACAGGGCGCGGTGGTCGTCGGTACCGCTACCACCGACCACGGCGCGCAGGCGATCGCCGAACGGCTCGCCGCAGCGGGCGGGCACGGCCGCAAGCTGGATGTCGCCGATAGCGCGGCTGTCGATGCGCTGATCGAGGAGATCGCCAAGTCCTTCGGTCCGGTATCGATCCTGGTCAACAACGCCGGCATTGCCCGCGACAATCTGCTGATGCGGATGAAGGAAGAGGACTGGCAGGCGATCCTGGATACCAACCTGAGCAGTGTGTTCCGGACCAGCAAGGCGGTCATGCGCGGCATGATGAAGGCGCGCAAGGGACGCATCGTCAACATCGCGTCGGTGATCGGACTGATCGGCAACGCGGGCCAGGCCAACTACGCCGCCGCCAAGGCCGGCATCATCGCTTTCAGCAAATCGCTGGCCAAGGAGGTCGGCAGCCGCGGCATCACCGTCAACGTGGTCGCGCCGGGGTTCGTCAATACCGACATGACCCGCGAGCTGCCGGAGGGTGCCAAGCAGACGATGCTGAAGCAGATCGCGCTGGAGCGCTTGGGCGAACCGGCCGACATCGCGCGCGCCGTGGCGTTCCTGGCCGGCCCCGGTGCCAGCTACATCACCGGCGAAACCCTGCACGTCAACGGCGGCATGTACATGCCATAGCGGCTGCCTCGATCCGCCAGATGTATTTAATCGATTGAAATGAAAGAAGATTTTCGGGCACTGCCCGGATCGTCCAGTTTTGACTAAACTATCCGACTTCCAATATCGACACTGATCGTCATGTTTGTGACGATTTCCAATCATCCCCAGTCCGCCTGGAGTAAATACATGAGTACCATCGAAGAGCGCGTCAAGAAGATCGTCATTGAGCAGCTTGGCGTCAAAGAGGAAGAGGTCACCAACAGTTCGTCATTCGTGGACGATCTGGGCGCGGACTCGCTGGACACCGTCGAGCTGGTCATGGCGCTGGAAGAAGAATTCGAATGCGAGATTCCCGACGAGGAAGCCGAGAAGATCACCACCGTCCAGCAGGCCGTCGATTACATCAAGGCGCACGTCAAGAGCTGACGCGTCTTCCCTGGGACAGACATGTTCTGGCCTGTGATGGAGGCAGGGCCGCGCATCGCGGCCCTGCGCGCATCCGGTTTTCCCTTGCCGATGCAGTAACCAGTACGTTAGGAGCCTTTCATGAGCCAACGCCGCGTCGTCATCACGGGTATGGGCATGCTGACCCCGTTGGGCAACGATCTTGCTTCGACCTGGGACGGCGTCATCAATGGCCGTTCGGGCATCGGCCCGATCACCACGCTGGACGTTTCCCAGTTCAGCACCCGCATCGCCGGCGAGGTACGCGGATTCGATCCCACCGCGTTCATCAATCCCAAGGACGCCAGGAAGATGGACCCGTTCATCCATTACGGGTTGGCCGCATCGTTCATGGCGCTGGAGGACGCGGGACTGGAAATCACCGGGGCCAATGCCGAGCGCACCGGCGCCATCATCGGTTCCGGCATCGGCGGCCTGCTCGGCATCGAGGAGCAGACGGCCAAGTTCATCGAGGGCGGCCCGCGCAGGGTTTCGCCATTCTATGTGCCATCCACCATCATCAACATGTTGCCCGGCCAGCTGAGCATCATCAAAGGGCTGAAGGGGCCGACGTTCTCGGTGGTTTCGGCCTGCGCCTCGTCGAATCATTCGATCGGCATGGCGATGCGCGCAATCCAGCACGGCGACGCCGACATCATGGTCGCCGGCGGCGCGGAACGCGGTTCGTCGCCCACCTCCATTGCCGGATTTTGCTCGATGAAAGCGATGTCCACCCGCAACGACGAGCCGACCCGCGCCTCGCGTCCGTGGGACAAGGATCGCGACGGCTTCGTGCTGGGCGATGGCGCCGGTATCCTGATCCTCGAGGAATACGCGCATGCGAAGGCGCGCGGCGCCCGCATCTATGCCGAGCTGGCGGGCTTCGGTGCGAGTTCCGACGCATTCCACATGACCGCTCCCAGCGAAAACGGCGAGGGCCCGGCGCGCTGCATGAAAGCTGCCTTCAACGATGCAGGCATCGTGCCCGAGCAGGTCGAATACCTGAATGCGCACGGCACTTCCACGCCGTTGGGTGACTTGGCGGAAACCCTGGCGCTGAAGACCGCGCTGGGCGATCACGCCTACAAGGCCATGATCAGTTCCACCAAGTCGATGACCGGGCATCTGCTGGGTGCCGCGGGCGGCGTCGAAGCGATTCTGTCGGTGCTGGCGATCCATCACGGCATCATCCCGCCGACGATCAATCTGGACGAGCCGGGCGAAGGTTGCGACCTGGACTTCGTGCCGAATGTGGCACGCGAGCGCAAGATCGATGTCGCCGTTTCCAACGGCTTCGGTTTCGGTGGCACCAACGGTACGCTGGTGTTCCGGCGGATCTGATCGATGTGCGGGCGGACCCAGGCCCGGGACGGCCGCCATCCATCTCGTGCCACGGTTGCCGGGCCGGTATCCAGGGCCGGGGACCATTGCAAACCGCATCCGTCGTACCGAATGAGGGGGTCGCGTGGCGCTGCGTCGAACCGGTAATGTTCTGATCGCTATCGTCGCGATATGCCTGATCGGCGGCGCGGCGGCGGGATTCCTGGGTTGGCAGCGATACCGTGGTTTCTCCCAGCATCCCGTTTCGGGCTTGGCGGAAGACACGACGGTACAGGTCGTGCGCGGCGACTCGTTCGGAACCGTGCTGGCCAGGCTGCGCACCGCCGGAATCCGCGATGGTCATGATCTCGAATGGCGCCTGCTGGCCAAACAGCTCGATGCGGCCGGCAAACTGAAAGTCGGCGAATACGAACTCGAGCCCGGCATGACTCCCGCCGAAATCCTGCGGCGCATGCGCGACGGGCGCGTGATCCAGTATCGCTTCACGCTGGTCGAAGGCTGGAATTTCCGGCAGGTGCGCGCCGCGCTGAACAATGCGCAGGTACTGCGCCATGAAACTCCGGAACTGGATGACGCCATGCTGATGGCGACGCTCGGCTTTCCGGGGCAGCACCCGGAAGGGCGCTTCCTGCCGGAAACCTACATCTTTCATCGTGGCGCCAGCGACCTGGACATCCTGAAACAGGCCTATCAGGCCATGGATGAAGCGCTGGCCGCAGCATGGGCGCAACGAAAGCCCGATCTGCCGTTGAAGTCCGCCTACGAAGCCCTGATCCTGGCATCGATCGTCGAGAAGGAAACCGGACAGGCCTCGGAGCGCCGCCGGATCGCCGGCGTGTTCACCCGCCGGCTGCAGCGCGGCATGCTGTTGCAGACCGATCCCACCGTGATCTACGGCATGGGCGGCGGCTATTCGGGCAGTATCGGCCGGCGCGGTCTGGATACCGACACGCCCTACAACACCTATCTGCATCCGGGCCTGCCGCCCACACCGATCGCCATGCCCGGCAAGGCCGCGCTGCAGGCGGCGGTGGATCCGGCGCCGGGCGATGCCTTGTTCTTCGTGTCGAAGAACGATGGCAGCCATGTTTTTTCGGCCACCTATGCGCAGCACAATGCCTGGGTGGACTGCTATCAGCGCAAGCGGGCGGCCAGTTGCCGCGCCTTGCAGCGCACGGCCCAGGGCCAACAGGAAAACGAAGAGGTATCGCCATGACCGAACTGCTGGTACCGCATCCGCGCTTCATCACGCTGGAAGGAGGCGAGGGCGCCGGCAAGAGCACGGCGCTGGCGGCGGTGCGCGAAGCCTTGCAGTCCTCGGGGTACGAAGTCGTGCGGACGCGCGAGCCAGGGGGGACGCCATTGGCGGAGAAGATCCGCGGCTTGCTGCTCGAAAACCGTCCTTCGGCGGGTGGCTCGGAAGCGCTGGTGCCGGAGACGGAATTGCTGCTGATGTTCGCCGCCCGCGCACAGCATGTGCGCGAAGTCATCCGGCCCGCGCTGCAACGTGGCGCCTATGTCGTCTGCGATCGCTTCACCGATTCCAGTTACGCGTATCAGGGTGCGGGCCGTGGCCTGGATCAGTCCTGGATCGAAGACCTCGAACGACGCGCGGTCGGATTGCGTCCGGGGCTGACCCTGCTGCTGGATCTCGACGTGCGCCAGGGCCGGGCGCGTACCAGGGGCCGCGACTTGTGGCCGGACCGGATCGAAAGCGAACAGGATGATTTCTTCGAGCGGGTCCGCGAGTGCTTCCGCCTTCGCGCGGCCGCCGACCCCGGGCGTTTCCGCCTGATCGATGCCACCCGGCCGGCGGCGGTGGTGGCGTCGGAAGTCGGCGCCGTGGTTTCGGAGTGGCTGCGGCATGCCGGCTGATCTGGCGCCCTGGCAGCGGAGAGGGCTGGCGCATGCGCTGGCGGCGTTGCAGGCGGGGCGTCTGGGCCACGGCCTGCTGATTTGCGGTCCTGCGGGGCTGGGGGCGCAGGAAGTGGCTTCCCGGCTCGCGGAACACATCCTGTGCGCCGATGCCGACGATGCCGAGCGGACGCGGCACCGGGCGCTGATCGCGGCCGGCTCGCATCCGGACCTGCATCGGATCTCGCTGATTCCGAACAAGGAAGGCAGCAAGCTGCGGACCGAAATCGTCATCGAGCAGATTCGCGATCTGACCCAGAAGTTTGGACTCACGCCGCAATATGGCGCCGCGCAGGTGGCGATCATCGATCCGGCGGATGCGATCAACAATGCCGCCTGCAATGCGCTTCTGAAGACGCTGGAAGAGCCTGTGCCGGGCCGTTACCTGTGGCTGATCTCGACCCGGCCGTCGCGCCTGCCGGCGACCATCCGCAGCCGCTGCCAGCGGCTGGAGTTCCGTCTTCCGCCCTGGGACGAGGCACTGGCCTGGCTGATCGATGCGCAGGGACATGCGCCCGACATCGCGTCCGAGGCGTTGCAGGCAGCGCGCGGACATCCCGGATTGGCCGATGAATGGCTGCGGAGCGACGGATGGGCGCTGCGCAAGGAAGTGATGGCCGATCTGGACAAGCTGGGCGCGGCGAAGACCGATCCGATCCAGATGGCGCAACGCTGGAGCGGGGACGAACAACTGGCACAGCGCTTGTCCTGTGCCGCGGACTGGGCGTTGTCGCAGGCCACCGGCGCGGATGCACTGAAGGATCCGGCGCAATTGCGGCGCTTAGCCGACTGGTTCGACAAGGCCAATCGTACCCGCGACCTGTTGCGCACCACGGTGCGCGCCGATCTGCTGGTGGTCGAGTTATTATCCTCCTGGCGCGATGGCGCGCAGGCAATCCGACTGGGAGCAGCAAAATGAGTGCCGCACAGGGGCGTCAGGGAGTTCTGTCATTGACGGTCAAGGACAGGATTTCCTTGTACAACGCCTACATGCCTTTCATCAAAGGCGGTGGAATCTTCGTGCCGACGCCCAAGCGCTACTCGCTTGGAGACGAGGTGTTCCTGTTGCTGACGCTGCCCGGTTCGATCGATCGCTACCCGATCGCCGGCAAGGTCGTCTGGATCACGCCGGTGGGTGCCCAGGGCAATCGCGCCGCGGGCATCGGCGTGCAGTTTCCGGAAACGCCGGAAGGCAACAATGTCCGCAATGCGATCGAGACGTTCCTGGCCGGTTCGGTCACGCTGGACAAGCCGACTCACACGATGTGATGCCGCGCATGCGGGATCGGCCGGTGCGGCTTGACCGGTGGCAAGTCGATTTCCGTACACGGCCTTTTCGGCCTCCGCTTTGCATGGAACACAAAACGACCGCGCCGCCTGTGAGGCGGCGCGGTCGCGTCTGGAAGCCTGCCGGACGCCTTAGCGCAGCGCGCCCGAATCCCAGCCGGGCCGGGGCGCGAAGCGGTCGCCATGACGGCTTTGCAGCGCCTTGAGCTTGGCCACCAGCGTATCGGCGCCCGCGTTGCGGATGTATTCGATCGGGCCGCCCCGGAATGGCGCGAACCCAGTGCCGAAGATCACGCCGGCATCGAGCAGATCGGCATCGGCGACGACGCCGTCGTGCAGGCAGGCAACGGCCTCGTTGAGCAGCGGCAGGATCAGGCGATCCTCCAGGTCTTCGGGAGTCTTGTATTCGGCCGGCACTTCCGGCTTGACCGGTTTGCCGGCCTCCCAACGGTAGATGCCCTGGCCGTCCTTCTTGCCGCGCTTGTCCGCTTCGAAGGCGGCCAGGGCGGCCGGAACCGTCAGACCGAGGAACGGAGCCAGCTCCTTGGCCACGCCCGCAGCGACATCCAGACCGACGGTGTCGATCAGTTCGACCGGCCCCATCGGCATGCCGAACTTCACCGCGGCCTTGTCGATGACGGCGCCGGGGATGCCTTCGGCATAGGCCGTGGCCGCTTCCAGCATGTACGGGAACAGCACCCGGTTGACCAGGAATCCCGGACTGCCGTCGACCGGTACCGGCAGTTTGTCCAGGGATTTGCAGAAACCGGCCAGACGCTGCTCGGCATCGGGCGAGAGACGATCGTGACGTACGATTTCCACCAGTGGCATCTGCGCTACCGGATTGAAGTAATGCAGGCCACCGAACTGGGCGGGCCGCTGGAGGCGTTCGCGCAGCTCGTCCAGCGGAATCGACGAGGTATTGGTGGTCAGCAGCGCATCCGGCTTCATGCGCGGCTCGGTGGCGGCATACAGCTCGCGCTTGGCTTCCGGGTTCTCGATGATGGCTTCGATCAGCAGATCGGCTTCCTTGATGCCCTTGCCTTCCAGGTCGCCCTTCAGGCGGGCGGCGGTCACGGTGCGCTTGCTTTCGTCCTTGACCCGCCTGGCGAACAGCTCGCCGCTGCGGGCCAGGGCGCCGTCGATGAAGCGCTGTTCGCGATCCTGCAGTGTGACCTCGAATCCCTTGTAGGCCGCCCAGGCTGCGATGTCGCCGCCCATGACGCCGGCGCCGACCACATGCACGCGCTGGATGCCGTGATCCTTGCAACCCAAGCCCTTGAGCCGTTCGCTGAGGAAGAATATCCGGATCAGGTTGCGCGCGGCCGGAGTACCGGCCAGCTTGACCACGCCCCGGCGTTCCGCGTCCAGCCGCGCCTGGATGCCGGAGCCGCCGCTGCGCCGCCACATTTCGATCAATGCGTATGGCGCCGGGTAGTGTTCCTTGCGCGCCTTGCGTGCGACCTGCCTGACCATCTGCGGCGCAAGCACCTGCCGTACCGGCCAGAGGTTGCTGCCCCATGCGGCGCAGCGCTGCTTGAACGGACGCTGCGTCCCCCGCAGCGCCAGCGCCGCGGCGGTATCGATCAGGACGGCGGGATCCACGACCCTGTCCACCAGCCCTTTCGCACGGGCCGCACTGGCCGACAGCGCGCGCCCGCTCAACATCATTTCCATGGCGGCGGGAGCGCCGATCAGGCGCGGCAACCGCGCCGTGCCGCCCCAGCCCGGATAGATGCCCAACTGGGTCTCCGGCAAGCCGATACGGGTGGAACCGGAGTTGCTGGCGACCCGGTAGCGGCAGGCCAGAGCCAGCTCGGTACCGCCGCCCAGACAGTGGCCGGCGATGGCGGCGACCGTGGGACAGGGCAGTTCCGCGAGCTTCTGGAAGGTGGCCTGGCCGCGACGGATCGCATCGTTGACGGTTCCTCGGCGGTCGAACTCCTGGAATTCCTTCAGGTCGGCCCCGGCGACGAATCCGGCGGGCTTGGCCGAGCGGATCACGAGGCCCTTCGGCGGGTCGATGTTCAAGCGTTCGACGATATCGCCAAATTCGATCAGCACATCCTGCGACAGCGCGTTGACGGGCGCGTCCTGACGGTCCAGGGACAGTACCAAGACGCCGTCTTCGCGGATTTCGGCTTGCCAGTGCCTGAATCTAAGGCCATCGAAACCTGGGAGCATGATCAAGTCGTCCGGTTGAGCGGGGGAAGGACGTTATCATCCGAAGATTGTTTCGGTCACGTCAAATCCGGAGCGGCTCCGGTATTTTGAGCGCTGCTCTTGAGACCTGGTTGCAACGCACAGAGATAAGGAGCTTGCGGTCAATGCGAAACCGGTATCGAGGGACGTCCGTCGGTGCGCCGGATCGGATCGATCGACGAATGCAAGGATTCGCGGGATCGAAACGCATGGTCGCCATGGCGCGACGGGGTACGGCGGCTTTTCGCCAGGCGGCTGAACTTTTCCTTGAACTGGCGGTCAATAAAACTCGGCAATGCCGGGTAGAACAGGAGTACGGCCCGGTATGGCCGAAGATTCCCCTAAAAAGGATTCGTCACAGGAACTGGATTCCGAACTGGTCCGTCGCGTGCAGCAGGGCGATTCGGCTGCGTTCGATATCCTGGTGCGCAAGTATCAGCAGCGCATCATCGGACTGGTCGGGCGCTACATCCCGGACTGGAGCGAGTGCCAGGACGTGGCCCAGGATGCCTTTCTGCGCGCGTATCGCGCGATAGGCGGGTTCCGTGGCGAAGCCCAGTTCTATACCTGGTTGCACAGAATTGCCGTGAACACCGCCAAGAACTATCTCGTCGCACACAACCGCCGCCCGCCGGCGGACGATATCGATGCCGCCGATGCCGGGCAGTACGACGCGGGTACGCGGCTGCGCAATACCGATACGCCCGAGCGCGAAGCGATGCGGCAGGAATTGGAGGAAACCGTGATGAGGGCGGTGGATGCGCTCCCGAAGGAATTGCGTACCGCCATCACGTTGCGTGAAGTGGATGGACTGAGCTACGAGGAAATCGCGCAGAAGATGGACTGTCCGATCGGCACCGTGCGTTCGCGGATATTCCGCGCGCGCGAGGCGATCGATGCGCAACTGCGTCCGTTGCTGGATGCCCCAGAAGCTGTTCGTGAACGTAATCGCATATGAGCCAGAATTCAGTTGGCCCGGATTCGGGCGCCGATAAATTCGAGATCCATTACCGTCGGCAACTGTCGACCCTGATCGATGGCGGGCTGCCCGCCGACGAGGCGCGCTTCATGCTGCGCCGCCTGCAGCACGACCACGAACTGGCCGGCTGCATCGACCGCTGGCAACTGTACGGCGCCGTGATGCGGAGAGAAGTCCGGATCGTGGCGCCGGCGGATTTCAGCCAGAGGGTGACGGCCGCCATCGCCGCCGAAGCACTGGCGGTTGCGGCGGCGACGCGGCAGCCCAAACGTCCGGGCTGGGTCAAATGGGGCGGTGGCGCGGCGCTGGCCGCCTCGATCGCAGCGGTGGCGCTGTTCGTGACCAGCGATCCGGCGGATCCGGCGGCTACATTGCCGACCACGACAGTGGTGGCGCAGCCGCCGGATGCGGATTCCGGAACCGTTGCCAGTGCGGATGAAGCTTCTCCCGCGGTTGTCGCAAGCGCTGCCGGCGAAGCCATCGCTGCGACCGATATCGCACAGTCCGGGGATGTGACCGCAACCGGCGATGCGAGTCCTCCAGCCGCTGCGGCGACCCGTGTCGTGCCGCTCGGAAGGACCCGAACTGTCGCTGCCGGACCGACGCCAAGGGCCACACGTCCGTCCGCCCCGGCTTCATTGCGCGGCAATAATGTCCGTGCCGCGGCGGGCGATAACGCGGCCGGCGCGATTGCCGCGGGCGCCTCCGTACCGACGACACCTGTGTCTGCGGCGGCCGTGCCGCGGACGGCTACGCCGGGGACCGCGCAGCCGCGTCCCTGGCCACGGAGCTCGTTGCCCCAGTCCAGCGACTTCTTCAATGCGACCTATTCGGGCGCGGGCACGCATTCCAGGGTATTCGGTTCGTTGGATTCCCAGATGCCGTCGCAGGCGTTGTTCCCGCCCGCCAATGCCGATCCGGCGCCGGAGGCCGGGCGACCGGACTGACCGAGTCCGGTTCGCGGGCGGGTCCACGATTGCGGCATGACGGTTGTCCTGTTGTTTCGACTTGCTTTTCGCGGGCCTTGCGTCCTGCGTGGGTATTGCTTCACGACTGATTTGAATCGAGAGGAATGAATCGATGAAACCCGTTTTTTTCAATAGCGTATTCAGCCTTCTGGTATTGACGCTCCCCTTGAGTGCTTGTGCACGACCTGCGGAAACCGCGGCTTCCGTGTCCGGGCCCGCCGCCGTTCCGGCCATGGCGCAGTCTTCCGCGCCGCAACTGGTGGTGGGACTGCCCGATTTCACCCAGTTGGTGGATCAGGTCGGTCCGGCCGTGGTCAATATCGAAGCGACCGTACGGGCGCAGACGCGGTCGCGCAGCGATGGGCCGGACATGGATGATGTGCCCGAGTTCTTCCGCCGCTTCTTCGGGCCCGAATTCCAGATGCCACGGATGCCGCGTGGCGGCGGACGTTCGATGGGCTCGGGTTTCATCATCTCCGCCGACGGTTACGTATTGACCAACCACCACGTCGTGGATGGCGCCGGTCAAGTCAAGGTGAAGCTGGCCGATCGCCGCGAATTCAACGCCAACGTGATCGGTAGCGATCAGCAATACGATGTCGCATTGCTGAAGATCGATGCCAGGAACCTGCCGTTCGCGCGTATCGGCGATTCCAATTCACTCAAGCCGGGCCAGTGGGTGGTGGCGATCGGTTCGCCGTTCGGACTGGATCACTCAGTCACGGCGGGCATCGTCAGCGCCACCGGCCGCAGCAACCCGTATGCCGACCAGCGCTATGTGCCGTTCATCCAGACCGACGTGGCGATCAACCAGGGCAATTCAGGCGGTCCGTTGCTGAACACCCGCGGCGAGGTGGTCGGAATCAATTCGCAGATATTCTCCGCATCGGGCGGCTACATGGGCATCAGTTTCGCCATTCCGATCGATCTGGCAATGAGTGCGGTCGATCAGATCAAGGCGACCGGGCGCGTCAATCGCGGCCAGATCGGCGTGATGGTGGGACCGGTCAGCGCCGATGCGGCGCAGGGCTTCAGTCTGCCGGATACCCGCGGCGCGCTGGTCAACGATGTGGTGGCCGGCAGCGCCGCGGCCAAGGCGGGAGTGGCGATCGGCGATGTGATCCGTTCGGTCAATGGCAACGAAGTGGTCACGGCCAGCGACCTGCCGCCGCTGGTCGGCGCGATGGCGCCGGGAACGCGGGCCACGTTGGGCATCCTGCGCGATGGACGTACCCGCAACGTCGATATCGTCCTGGACGGCGAGAAGACATCGGACGCACAGGTCCCGGTGGATTCGAGGCGTGGATCGTCCGCGCCCGCGCCGGCATCTCCGGCGGTTGCCGAAAACCTGCTGGGCATTCGTGCCGCCGATCTGGACGCGGCCGCAAGGAGACAGCTGGGGCTGAGGAACAACGAAGGCGTGGGCGTTTCCGCCGTCACCGGCAATGCCGCCCGGGAAGCCGGGCTGGTCCAGGGAGCGGTGATCCTGCAGGTGGGACGCACGCCGGTCGGTTCGGTCGCCGAGCTGAACCAGCAGTTGCGCGGGGCCAGCAAGGGCGATGTGGTGATGTTGCTGGTGCGTTATCGCGGCAACAACGGTTTCGTGGCGATCAAGACCGGGGATGACAACTGACAGGCTGGCGACGGGGGACGGGATTCCCGTTTCCCGCATCCCGTCCCGGGCCGGGTACATGCGACCGTACCCGGTTGGCCGCCGTCACGGCGGACATGCGATAATGCCGCGTTTTCCCGACGACGGTCGTTACCGCCGCCCCAATGTCATCTGATCCGATGCGGTTCATCCGCAACTTCTCCATCATTGCTCACGTCGACCACGGCAAGTCGACCCTGGCCGACCGCATCATCCAGTTGTGCGGAGGCTTGACCACGCGCGAAATGGAAGCGCAGGTACTCGACTCCAATCCAATCGAGCGCGAGCGCGGCATCACGATCAAGGCACAGTCCGTGTCGCTACCCTACAGGGCGCAGGACGGCAATACCTACGAACTGAACTTCATCGACACGCCCGGGCACGTGGACTTCAGCTACGAGGTCAGTCGCTCGCTGGCGGCATGCGAAGGCGCGTTGCTGGTCGTGGATGCGGCCCAGGGCGTGGAGGCGCAATCGGTCGCCAACTGCTATACGGCGGTCGAACAGGGCCTGGAAGTGGTGCCGGTGCTGAACAAGATCGACCTGCCGACGGCCGACATCGAGCGCGCCAAGGAGGAGATCGAGGCGGTGATCGGCATCGATGCCAGCGAGGCGATCGCGGTCAGCGCCAAGACCGGTCTCAATGTCGAGCGGGTGCTGGAAGCGATCGTGCAGCGGATTCCGCCGCCGAAGCCGCGCGATACCGACCGGCTGCAGGCGCTGATCATCGACTCGTGGTTCGACAATTATCTGGGCGTGGTCTCGCTGGTGCGGGTCATGCAGGGCGGGATCAGGTCCGGCGACAAGATCCTGGTGATGTCCACCGGTCGCACCCATCAGATCGATCAGGTCGGCATTTTCACGCCCAAGCGCAAAGTGACCGAAAAGCTGGGCGCTGGCGAGGTGGGCTGGCTGACCGCGGCGATCAAGGATGTGCACGGCGCGCCGGTCGGCGACACGCTGACCCTGGCCGCGAATCCCGCTCCGCATCCGCTGCCGGGTTTCCAGGAAATGCAGCCGCGCGTTTTTTCCGGCCTGTTTCCGGTGGATGCCGAGGATTATCCGGCGCTGCGCGATGCGCTGGAGAAACTGCGTCTCAACGATGCGGCGCTGCGCTTCGAGCCGGAAAGCTCGGAAGCGATGGGATTCGGATTCCGCTGCGGCTTCCTCGGCATGCTGCATATGGAGATCGTGCAGGAGCGCCTGGAGCGCGAGTACGACTTGGACCTGGTCTCGACCGCGCCGACGGTGGTCTACGAGATCCTCAGGACCGACGGCAGCATCCTTTCCCTGGACAATCCCGCCAAGCTGCCGCAGGGCAACCTGGTGGACGATATCCGCGAGCCGATCATCCGCGCCAATATCCTGACGCCGCCGGATTACATCGGCAACGTGATCACCCTGTGCGAAGAGAAGCGCGGCAGCCAGATCGGCATCCATTACCTGGGCAGCCAGGTACAGATCAGCTACGAGCTGCCGATGGCGGAAGTCGTGCTGGACTTCTTCGACAGGCTGAAATCGGTTTCACGCGGCTATGCGTCGCTGGACTATCATTTCCTGCGGTTCCAGCCGGGGCCGTTCGTGCGCGTGGACGTGCTGATCAACGGCGACCGGGTCGATGCCCTGTCGACCATCGTGCATCGCGCCCAGGCCGATCGTCGCGGGCGCGACCTGTGCGACAAGATGCGCGAGCTGATCCCGCGGCAGATGTTCGATGTCGCCATCCAGGCGGCGGTGGGTTCCCAGATCATCGCCCGCAGTACGGTCAAGGCGTTGCGCAAGAACGTGCTGGCCAAGTGCTACGGTGGCGACATCACCCGCAAGAAGAAGCTTCTGGAGAAACAGAAGGAAGGCAAGAAACGGATGAAGCAGGTGGGCCGCGTCGAGATTCCCCAGGAAGCGTTCCTTGCGGTGTTGCAAGTGGACAACAAGTGATCCCCCATCCGGTTTTGATCGAATACCGGCACGGCCATGGCCGTGCCGTGTCATCAGAGGACAGAGCATGAAATGGTTTGAAACCGCCCTGGTCGTCGCGACCTTCGCCACCGGCATCATCTGGCTGCTGGACAAGCTGTTCTGGGCCAGGCGCCGTGCCGCCGAATCCGGGCTGATCGATGAAGAGCCGGTCATCGTCGATTACTCGCGCGCCTTCTTCCCGGTGCTTGCGCTGGTGCTGATCCTGCGCAGTTTCATCGCCGAGCCCTACAAGATTCCGTCCAGTTCGATGATGCCCAACCTGCTGGTGGGCGATTTCATCCTGGTCAACAAGTTCTCCTACGGCCTGCGGCTGCCGATCACCAATACCAAGGTCGTTCCGCTGGGCGAGCCCAGGCGCGGCGATGTCGTGGTGTTCAAGCCGCCGCACCGGCCCGACGAGAACTGGATCAAGCGCATCATCGGCCTGCCGGGCGACCGTATCGGCTTCCACGGCGACACGCTGTACATCAACGGCGAGCCGATGAGCTACCGGAAGATCGGCGATTACATCGGCCATGGTCCCGGCGCCGACATGACCGGCGCCTCGCTGCTGACGGAGGATCTGCCGGGTCGTTCGCATACGGTGCTGGAATGGATCAACAATCCGCACCCGGGCGGCTGGGGCCAGGGCGACTGGGAAGTGCCGGCCGGGCATTATTTCGTCATGGGCGACAACCGCGACAACAGCGAGGACAGCCGTTTCTGGACCCAGACCCATTTCCTGCCGGAGAGCGACCTGCGCGGCAAGGCGTTCCTGATCTGGCTCAATTGTCGCGGCTGGTTCTGCAAGGACGGGTTCGACGCATCGCGGATCGGTACCCGCATCGAGTAGTTTCCCGGTACTGGCACGGAGGGATGGCATGCGGCATCGTTGCGCGAAGTTGGACCTGGGGCGAAGCTCGGCGATTGGTCCGCGTCGCAAGCGAACGCTGCCGAGAGGCAGCGAGCGCGGTGCCGAGGGAAAACCGGCCGGGGCATTCCCGCCTGGTTCGGGAGCGGATCGGCGGTTCCTTCCCGGGGCCGCCGGGCCGGGGTGACTGGGGGATTCCGCCGGGACGCTATTTCGTTATGGGCGACAATCGCGATAATAGCTACGACAGCCGGTTCTGGACCGGCCCCTTTCTGCCGGAAGCGAAATCTGCGCGGCAAGGTGGTCTTGGTCTGGTCCGATCAAGGCGCGGTCCGGCCGGATCGCGCCGGGCCTTTGCGATCCGGTATTCGTAATCAAATGGTGGACAGTGAATCGAGGGGTATAACCGTGAAACGCAATCAAAGCGGCATAAGCCTGTCAGGGTTTCTGGTGACACTGATCGTGTTGATTTTCGTCGTCTTCATCGGCATGAGGCTGTTTCCGATCTATCAGAGCTATTTCGCCGTGCGTTCGGTGATGAAGGAAATGGCTGCGGAAGCTCGGAGCGGAAGCAGTTTGCAGCCCGCGCAGATGCAGGAGGAGTTTTTCCGGCGTCTTTACATCAACTATTCCGATGATGCGGTCAAGCGCGAGAACATTAAATTCCAGCAGCTCCCCAATGGCTGGCGGATGCAGGTGGACTACGAGTCCCGGCGCACGTTGATCGGCAATCTCGATGTGGTCGGCAAATTCGATACCGCGGAAGATCTGATACGGGGATCGGGTGGCAATTAAGGGCAATTGCTGGCGCGATCGGTTCGGACAGCACGAGTTCTCCGGTCCGGATCTGCTCAAGCAGGCGTTGACGCATCGCAGCGCGGGTGCTCCGCATAACGAGCGACTGGAATTCCTGGGCGATGGCGTGGTGAATCTGCTGATCGCCGATGCGTTGTACCGGCGCTGGCCAAAAGCCGACGAGGGCGCGTTGACCCGCGCCCGCGCCGAGCTGGTCCGCGAAGCTTCGCTGGCGCGGATCGCAAGGGAGCTGCGGCTGGGCGATTGCCTGATCCTGGGTCCCGGAGAGATGAAATCCGGCGGGCATCGGCGCGATTCGATCCTCGCCGATGCGCTGGAGGCACTGGTCGCGGCCATCTATCTGGACGCGGGATACGCAACCTGCGGCCAGGTGGTGATGCGCTGGTTCGAGCAGGCGCTCGACGCGCTGCCGGTCGGGAAGGCGGGCAAGGATGCGAAAACGCGCCTGCAGGAATGGCTGCAGGCCCGGCAAAAGGCGCTGCCTCTCTACACCTTGATTTCGGAAACCGGCGACGATCACGCCAAGCATTTCCAGGTGCGCTGCGAACTGGCCGAGCCGGAACTGTCCGCCGAAGGCGAAGGGCAGTCGCGGCGCCAGGCCGAGCAGCTCGCGGCCTCCGCCATTCTCGAACAATTGCAGTCCGTTCCATCTTCTCCATCTTCCGCGGAATCCGGCCAATGACTGCTTCCGATACCGGAAACACCCCGCATTCCGGCACCGTCGCGGTCATCGGGCGGCCGAATGTCGGCAAATCGACCTTGGTCAATGCACTGGTCGGGGCCAAGGTCAGCATCGTTTCGAACCGGCCGCAGACCACGCGCCATCGACTGCTGGGGATCGCGACCTTCCCCGGTGGCCAGATCATGCTGGTGGATACGCCGGGATTGCACCGGATGCAGGGCAAGCTGTCCTCGTCGGCTATCAACAAGGTCATGAACCGGGCGGCGCGCGATGCGCTGGAAGGCATCGATGCCGGGTTGCTGGTCATCGAGGCCGGACGCTGGGAGGACGAGGATACGCTGGCCTGTGAAACCCTGCGCAAGGCGGAGGTTCCGGTGGTATTGGTGGTCAACAAGGTCGATCAGCTCAAAGACAAGACCGCGTTGCTGCCGTTCCTGCAAACTGCCAGTGAAGGCCGCGATTTCGTCAGCATCCATCCGGTGTCGGCGCTCAAGCGCAAGGGGCTTGAAGCGCTGACCGAGGATCTGCTGAGGTTGTTGCCGGAAGCCGCTCCGCGCTATGGCGAGGATGAAATCACCGATCGCAGCCAGCGCTTCCTGGCGGGCGAGCTGTTGCGCGAGCAATTGATGCGGCAACTGGGCGCGGAGCTGCCTTATGCGACCACGGTGCAGATCGAAAGCTTCGTCGAGGACGGCGAGCTGTTGCGCATCGGTGCCATGATCTGGGTCGAACGCGAAAGCCAGAAAGCCATCGTGATCGGCAAGGGCGGGATACGACTGAAGGCAATCGGCGCCAAGGCGCGAATCCAGATGGAGCGTCTGTTCGGAGCCAAGGTGTTCCTGGAAACCTGGGTCCGGGTACGCGAAGGATGGTCCGATGACGAAGCCGCGCTGAGAGCGTTCGGTTATGGCGATTGAGCAATCGATCGGAAGCGTTTCTCTCGATCGACTGCGGCGCGAAGGTGGTCTTCGATGGCCCGGAAAACATTGCCGTTTACGCATCGTCGCCCTGGGCCGAACGCGGTTTCTGCAGGCAGTGCGGCACGCATCTGTTCTATCGGCTCACGGGCCATGGCCAGCATTTCATCCCGGCCGGCGTATTCGATGACATCCCGGGCGTAACCTTCGAGCACCAGATTTTCATCGATCGCAAGCCGCCGTACTACGAGTTCGCCAACGGCACGCAAAACCTTACCGAAGCCGATGTCCAGGCGCTCCACGCCGACGAAGGTTGAGCTGCGGGATCTGCGTGGCGGACATGGGCGATGAAGTGTCCGGTCCGGATATCATGGCGGTGATGAGTCCGGTCTCCACGGTATGCGCCTAATCGCCGAGTTCGCTTTCGTTCTGCACGCACGGCCCTGGCGCGAAACCAGTCTGCTGGTCGAGATACTGAGCGCGCATCATGGCCGCATCGGCTTGATCGCGCGCGGCGCGCAGACGCCGAAGCGGCACCCCATGCGCGCCGCGTTGCAGCCGTTGCAGTCGATCCGTTTCGATGCCGGAATCCATGGCGATCTCGGCCAACTGCATGCGGTGGAAGCCGTGGATGCCGCCCCGCGACTGAGCGGCGCGGCGATACTGTCCGGCTTCTATCTCAACGAGCTGACACTGCGGATGACGCCGCGCCTGGACCCGCTGCCGCAGCTCTACGCTGCCTATGCGCGGACCAGGGCATTGCTGGCCTGGCCCGAGCTGCTGGCCTGGACGCTGCGCCGCTACGAACGCGACCTGCTGGATGCGTTGGGGATCGGATTCGAATGGCAGCGCGATGGCGAAGGGTTGCCGATCGATCCCGCCGCGCGCTATCTGCTCGATCCGGAATACGGGGCACGGCGGCAGTTCAACGACGCCGATGGCGGTAGCCGGCGCATGGCGGCCACCGGGGCCGGATTGCTCGCGCTGGCCGCCGATCGGATGCCGGAACCGGAGGATCTGGCCAGCCTGCGCCTGCCCATGCGTTGGGTGCTGGCGCAGCATCTGGGCAGCAAAGGGCTGAAATCCTGGGAAATCCTGGGCGATTTCGGAAAACTCGGCGACGGGACCTGAAAGCGGCCGGCCGTGCGCGAAGGCCATGTGGCCGGCCGAAGAAACACCGCTACGCGTGGAGCGCTGGCCCAAAAGAGCGGGAAATCGAAAAGCGGACCGCCGCGAAATGCAAGACATGGGAACGGCGATGGCTTCCCTTGCCATTTACGGATGAATCGTTCCTATTCCATCCACCTGTTTTCGTGGTTGCGAAGTAGAGCCGTGGCTGCGGGACCTTGCGCGCCTGCGTATCGAATTGATGCCCACATACCGGGGGCAGGGCACCGGACATCTGTTTTTCGATTACCGCGGGCAGCATGCGCGGTCGCTGGGGCGGTTCCGCTGGACGGCTTTCTGTTCGCTGGAGCGTTCCGGCACGGATCCACGCAAGCCGGCCGACGCGCGATCGCAGGAGGCCTTCTGGACCCGGCGCGGATATGCGCCCGAGCCCGGTCCGACGATGCGGCTGCGCTGGAACGAAGCGGAAAGGACGGCGGTCGGCCACAAGCTCGCTTTCTGGCTGTGCGACTGGGAATCCATGCCGTCGTCCTGAGTACGATGGATGCGGGCAGCCGGAGCGCGGATCACGCTTGCCGGCGCTTCAGAACGGAGCAGGGAAGAGCAGGCAGGACAGCAGCCCCAGTCCCGCGCCGATCAGGGTCGCGGCCAGCACATCGCTCGGATAATGCAGGCCCAGGACT
Organism: Lysobacteraceae bacterium; assembly: GCA_031263725.1. Lineage (GTDB taxonomy): Bacteria > Pseudomonadota > Gammaproteobacteria > Xanthomonadales > Xanthomonadaceae > JAITWM01. The sequence goes on from JAISFF010000006.1 coordinate 23,223, forward strand.
ACCCGGGAGATCGCGACGGACACGGTGAACGGCACCAGCAGCAGCGCGAGCCAGGGATGGTGCGCCAGTGCGACCACACTGAAGGAAACCGCATGCATGGTGTGGCCGGAAGGGAAGCTGTATTCGTCCAAAGGCGGCACCCAGGCGCGGATGCGCCGATCCGCCGCGAACGGACGCGGCCTGCGCGTGCAGCGCTTGAGCAGCTTGTACAGTGTCAGTGTGGCGATTCCGGTCAGAAACATCCGCGATGCGGTCGCCAGTCCCTTGTGTGCGCCGAACAGCAGCAGCGCGATCATCAGTGCATACCAGAAAACGCCGTCGCCCAGGCGGCTGATCGCGGAGAAGTAGCGCCTCGGCCAGAGATGGGCGCAGATCCGGTTGGCGCGGAGACACCAGGCGTGTTCTCTGTGCAATGTCCTACGCGATGAGGCGAGCATCGCATGTTCTTCCGGCGATAGCGGCCAGCAGCGCATCGAATTGGGCCACGATGCGCTCCGGCCGCAGCGCGCGGAGCGCATCCGGCGCGGCACGCGCCATGGCCGTGCGCCTGGCGTCGTCCAGCGCCAGATCGACAGCGGCCTGAATGAATTCCTTTTCGCCCAGTACGCAGGCCCCATGGACTCCGTCGCGGAGGTGCTCGTGGGCGGCGCCGTGATCGAACGCGACGGTGGGCACGCCGCTGGCCATGGCTTCCAGGGTCACATTGCCGAAGGTCTCGCTGCGGCTCGGGAACAGGAACAGATCGCCGCTGGCGAAGTGGTGCGACAGGGAAGGGCCGCGATGGATGCCGCAGAAAATGAAGTCCGGGTTTTCTCGTTGCAGGGCCTGCCGCAGAGGGCCGTCGCCGACCCAGATGAAGCGCGCATCCGGGCGCATCCGGTGCAGTGCCCGGAACGCGGCGACCGCCAGGTCGAGATTCTTTTCCGCGGCGATGCGGCCGACATGGATCACCGCGAGATCCGACGGCTCCAAGCCCCAGCGGGCGCGCAACGAAGGATCGCGATGCCGCGGCGAGAATGCGTCGCTGTCGATGCCGCGCGGAAGATGCAGGACATGGCGGAACCCGTTGGCCTGCAGGAAGCGCATCAGTTCCTGCGTCGGCACCAGTGTCGCCGCCGCGCGATTGTGAAAATGCCGCATCCAGCGCAACGCGGTCGCGCGCAGCACGCTCAGGCCGTAATCGCGCATGTATTCGTCGAAACGGGTATGCAGGCCGGTCAGCACCGGAATTCCCAGGCCCGAGGCGGCGCGCTGCGCGGCCCAGCCCAGCGGGCCTTCCGTGGCCACATAGATGACATCCGGCCGCCTGTCGCGCCAGTGCCGCGACAGGCGGCCAGTGACGGGGAGGCCGAATTTGAGGCCGGGATAGCGCGGCAGCGCCGCGCCGGGAACCAGCAGTCCGTCGTTCGGCTCGCGGTCGCCGCCATGCTGGCGGGGACGGACCAGCGATACCGAATGGCCACGGGTACGTAGGCCGCATTCCAGACTTTCCACGGTCAGCGCCACTCCGTTGACTTCCGGCGGGTAGGTCTCGGTGACGATGGCATAGCGCATGCGGGTTCTCCCGGTTTCGCGCAGCATGGCGCTGTGCCATGTCACCGGGATGACGGCGCGGTGACGGGAATGTGACGGATGGCGCCGGAAGTGCGCGGCCCGGCTTCAGTCGCTGCCGGCAGCGGATGCCGCGGTGACGACCAACTCGACCGCGCCGTCGCGCACTCGCCCGCGCAGCCGGTCGCCGGCTGTGACCTGGTGTACGGAATGGATCACGGTGCCGTTGTCGGTGCGAGTGAGGATGGCATAGCCGCGCGCGACCGTGGCCAGCGGGCTGACCGCTTCGAGGGCGCGCGCCAAAGCCTGCAACGCCGATTGGCGGTTTTGCAGGATCCGCGTCATCGCGGTGCGTAGTACCGGGCCGGCGCGTTCCAGCCGTTCGTGCGCGGAGCGCAGTTTTTCGCGTGGCTGCGCGGAACGCAGGATCAGGCCGGCCCGATCCACGCGCACATGCCGTTGCCGCATCTGCTCGCGCCATGCCGCATGCAGCCTGCGGCCGGCTTCCTCCTGCCGCTGACGCAGCCACTGCAAGCGCGCCTGCGGCCGTTGCGCGCGCAGGCGCAAAGCCGCGCGATCGCTGCGTTGCATCCACTGGCGCAGCAGGTGCTGGAAACGATCCTGCAGGTGCTGCCGATCGGTTTGCAGACGTTTTGCCAGGTCGCGCCGATCCGGCGTCAGCAGTTCGGCGGCGACCGATGGCGTCGGCGCGCGCAGGTCGGCGGCGAAATCCGCCAGCGTGAAATCGGTTTCGTGCCCGACCGCCGACACCACCGGCGTCGATGCGGCGGCGATCGCCCGCGCCAGGGCTTCATCGTTGAATGCCCACAGATCCTCCAGCGAACCGCCGCCGCGTGCGAGCAGGATGGCGTCGTAGCGGCCGCCGGCGTCGGCGCGCCGCAACAGCGAGACGATCTGTGCCGCCGCGGTTTCTCCCTGTACCAGCGTCGGCAGGACTTCGACCTCCAGCAACGGAAAGCGCCGGGTCAACACGCTCAGGATGTCGCGGATGACCGCGCCGGTGGGCGAGGTGATGACGGCCAGCCGGCGCGGCCAGGCTGGCAGCGCGCGTTTGCGTTCGGCGTCGAACAACCCTTCCGCCGTCAGGCGTGCTTTCAGTTCCTCGTAGGCGCGGCGCAGCGCGCCTTCGCCGGCTTCCTCCAGATGGTCCAGCACCAGTTGATAATCGCCGCGCGCCTCGTACAGCGTCAGCCGTCCGCGCGCCAGTACCTTCAGCCCTTCGCGCGGGACGAAGCGCAGCCATTGGCTCTTGAGCCTGAACATCGCGCAGCGCACCTGCGCGCGCGCATCCTTCAGGGTGAAATACAGGTGTCCGGACGAAGGCCGGGTGATGTTGCCCAACTCGCCTTCCACCCAGACCAGCGGAAAGCTGTCTTCGAGCAGATTGCGCGCCAGCGTATTGAGCTGGCCGGGAGTGAGGACTGCGCCGGGATCGATGCTCATGATGTGTCCATGATACGGGCTTGCTGCCGGGCCAGCGCCCAGGCCACATGCTCCCGCACCAGCGCCGACGGATGCCCGCGGCGCGCGTTCAGCGCCGTGATGATGTCCGCGGCCGCGGGCGCATTGCCGAGCGCCACGGCGATGTTGCGCAGCCAGCGCTCGTGGCCGCTGCGCCGGATCGCGCTGCCTTCGGTGCGGCGGAGAAACGCCTCCTCGTCCCAGGCGAACAGTTCGACCAGTGACGCCTTGTCCAGACGGTGGCGCGCGCGGAAGTCGCTCTCGCCGCTGCGCTTGGCGAACTTGTTCCAGGGGCATATCAGCTGGCAATCGTCGCAGCCGAAAATGCGGTTGCCGATGGCCGGGCGCAATTCCTCGGGAATCGCGCCTTCGTGTTCGATTGTCAGATAGGAGATGCAGCGCCGGGCATCCAGCCGATAGGGCGCGATGATGGCCCGCGTCGGGCAGGTTTCGATGCAACGCGCACAGCTTCCGCAATGCGCCTGTGCCGGGTTGTCCACCGGCAGCGGCAGATCGATGTAGATCTCGCCGAGGAAGAACCAGGAGCCGCCATTCCTGTCGATCAGGCAGGTGTGCTTGCCGATCCAGCCGATGCCGCCGTTGCGCGCCAGTGCCCGTTCCAGCACCGGCGCGGAATCGACGAAGGCGCGATAGCCGAACGGGCCGATTTCCTCCGCCAGCCGCGTCGCCAGTTTCTGCAGGCGCTGCCGCATCAGCTTGTGGTAGTCGCGGCCCAGCGCATAGCGGGCGACATAGGCGCGGCGACCATCGGCCAGCGTTTGCCGCGCTTGTTCGTCATCGTCGTCGCCGTAATCCAGCGCCACCGAGACCACCCGCAACGCGCCGGGCGCCAGCCGCTCCGGCTGCATGCGCTTGTCGTCATTGCGGGCCATCCATTGCATCGTTCCGTACAGGCCGCGCTGCAACCAGTCGCGCAGGTGCCCGGCGTCCTCGTCCAGCAGGATGTCGCTGATGCCGACGCGCTGGAATCCGAGCTCGGCCGCCCACCGGCGCAGCCGGGCGGCGATCGCATCGAAATCGGAAATGGCGGCTGGTGCGGACATGCGCGCAGTATAGAAGGGCGCCCATGCCGGGCCGGTGAGGCGGCGGTACCGCGTACGGCCACGTTAACGAAAAACGGCACGGAAGCGGTTATGAATGACAATGCCCGTATCGCGACCAGGGACTAGAATCCTGCCATGAACGCCTTATTCCCCACCCTGTACGATGCCGCCGCCGCGCGGGTGCTCGACCGGCGGGCGACGGAACTCCTGGGCGGCGACGCCTATGTCCTGATGCAGCGCGCGGGCCAGGCGGCCTGGCGCACCGTGCTCGACCTGTGGCCGGAGGCGCGCGGCATCGATGTGGTCTGCGGCACCGGAAACAACGGTGGCGACGGCTACGTGCTGGCGCGGATGGCGCTGGAATCGGGCCGTCGCGTGCGCGTGATCCATCTGCCCGATCGTGGGCCCAGGACGGAGCTGGCGCAACGCGCCTGCACCGAATATCTGGTGGCGGGCGGTTCGGTGGAACTGTTTCCCACGGAATTGAGCCGGAGCGATCTGATCGTCGATGCGCTGTTCGGCATTGGTCTGGATCGCGCGCCCGATGCCGCGCTGGGTGGACTGATCGGGGCGATCAACGAAAGCGGCTGTCCGGTGCTGGCGCTGGATGTTCCCAGCGGACTCGACGCCGATTGCGGCATCGCGCCGGGCGTGGCGGTGTATGCGGATTGCACGCTGCAATTCATCGTGCGTCACCAGGGGCTCTATACCGGCGATGCGCTCGACTATGGCGGAGAACTGCGGCTTGATCCGCTGGATGTGCCCGACGAAGCCTTCGGCGGAGTCAAAGCCGCAGCGACGCTGCTTGCGCCGGAACATCTGGCGGCGTGGCTGTATCCGCGTCGTCGCAACAGCCACAAAGGCGAATCCGGTCGCGTTTTCTGCATCGGTGGAGATCACGGCGGCGGCGGCGCGGTCGCGTTGTGTGCCGAGGCCGCTTTGCGCTCCGGTGCGGGACTGGTCAGCGTAGCGACACGGATCGAGCATGTGCCGGCGATCTTGGCGCAAAGACCGGAGGCGATGGCGTTTGCCGCGCAGCATGTGGACGATGTCGTCGAACGTCTGGAATGGGCCGATGTGGTTGCGATCGGCCCCGGCCTGGGGCAGCACCCGTGGGGGGCGATGCTGCTGGCGGGAGTGCTGGATTCCGGGGTGGATGCGGTGATCGACGCCGATGCGCTGAACATGCTGGCCAGTGCGCCGCAGGCATTGCCGCAAGCGGTGCTGACTCCGCATCCGGGCGAGGCCGCGCGTCTCCTGGGTATCGGAGCGACCGATGTGCAGCTCGATCGATTCAGCGCCGCGCGGGCGCTGGCCGAGGCATACCGAGGTGTGGTGGTGCTGAAGGGCGCGGGCAGCCTGGTCGTCGCGCCGGGGTTGCGCCCCTGCGTGATCGGTGCCGGCAATCCCGGCATGTCCACCGGCGGCATGGGCGATCTGCTGACCGGCGTGATCGCGGCGCTGCGCGCCCAGGGGCTGAGCGCTTTCGACGCGGCCTGTGCCGGCGCCCTGTTGCACGGCGCGGCTGGGGATGCGGCCGCGGAAGAAGATGGGGAACGCGGTCTGTTGCCTTCCGATCTGTTGCCCTGGCTGCGGCGCCTGGCCAATCCGGAGATGTCGGATTGATGGAGCTGTATCTGGCCGACAGCGAGGCCACCGACCGGCTTGGGCGGGCGCTGGCGCGAACGCGTCCGTCGGCTGCGGTGATCTACCTGCGTGGCGATCTGGGGGCGGGCAAATCGACGCTGGCGCGCGCGCTGCTGCGCGCGCTCGGGGTCCGGGGCGCGATACGCAGTCCGACTTACGCTTTGGTGGAGCGGTATCCGCTGGCGCAGGGCGAGGCCTGGCATATGGATCTGTACCGGATTGGCGATCCGGGAGAGCTGGATTTCCTGGGTCTGGACGAAGGCGCAGCCGACCTGTGGCTGGTGGAATGGCCCGAGCGCGGGGCCGGAATACTGCCGCCGTTCGACCTCGATATCGAATTGAGCCTGTCCGGAAACGGGCGTCGAGCCAGGCTGCGGGCGGGCGGCGAACGCGGCCGCGAATGGTTGACGCGGCTTTCATATCTGGCTTGAGTTGCGGTCCATATCTGTCCACTCGGGCGAGAAATGTGCCGCAGGTTATGGATTATTAAGGAAATCATTCTTGCATTCCCGGTTATGGAATGCTTGAATCCCAGTTATGAACAGGCAGGCGATTCGTTTCAGTTTGGTTAGTGCGGGACTCGCTCTCGCCTGCCTGCTGTCGTCCGCCATTCCGGCGCTGGCCGGAGAAGTGCAGGGCATCACCCTCGACAGCGGTGCCAGCGGGACACATGTGGAAATCCGGCTTCAGGGTTCGGGCAGCTTCAACACGCTGACCTTGGCGAATCCCGAACGTTTGGTGATCGATCTTCCGCAATCCACGGTCAAGAACGGTGTATCGATGCCGGCGGGAACCGGTGTGGTCAGTAGCGTCCGTACCGGGCAGCCGACCCCCGATACGCTGCGCATCGTGTTCGACCTGACCACGGCCGGCGCGTCGGCTTCGATTCGGCCGCCGCGGATGGAAAACATCGGCGGTACTTCGCGCCTGATCATCGAATGGCCCGGCGACGAACCGGCGGCCACGCCCGCGACTGTCGCGTCCGCGCAGACGGCAACCGTCGATACCGCGCCGCGCACGGTCGCCGCCGGCAGTCCCGCGGACGCCGAGCCGCTGGCGGCGCGCGCTGGCAGCGCGCCGTCGCCGCTGGACATTCTGACCGGCCAGAGCGGACCGGTCGCGCCGATCAGCAATGCCGAGCGGGAAGCGGCGATCAATGCGCTGACCTCCACCGGGTCCGGCGCGACGGCAGTGCCTGCGACGGCGGCTCCTGCATCGGCGCCGGGCCGGCGCGGATCCAGTATCGACATGCAGTCCGGCATGCGTGCGCTGATCGTGGCGATTGATGCCGGTCATGGCGGCCAGGACCCTGGCGCGATCGGCGCCAACGGTCGTCGCGAAAAGGATGTCACGCTGGCGGTGGCGCGCGAGCTGGCGCGGCAGATCGATGCCACGCCCGGGTTGCAGGCATTCCTGGTCCGCAACAACGATGTCTTCATTCCGCTGACCGAACGCACGGCGCGGGCGCGGCGCGCCAAGGCCGACATCTTCGTGTCGATTCACGCCGATGCCGCGGAAAACCGCAGCGCAACCGGTTCCTCGGTATATGTGCTGTCCACGCGCGGCGCCTCGTCGCAACGCGCGCGCTGGCTGGCGGACAAGGAAAACTCGGCCGACCTCGTAGGCGGGGTCAATCTGGCGCAAACCGAGAACACGTTGTCCTCGGTGTTGCTGGATCTGGCCCAGAGCGGCCACATGCGCGCCTCCGAGGAGGCCGCCGGCCACGTGCTGGGCGGCCTGAAGCGCATCGGCAACAACCACAGGCCGAACATCGAGCGGGCGAACTTCGCGGTTCTGCGTACCGCGGACATGCCGGCAATGCTGGTCGAAACCGCTTTCATCTCCAATCCGGCCGAAGAGCGCCGCCTGGGCGATCCCGCGTTCCAGCGGCATCTGGCCGGAGCGGTGCTGGATGGCGTCGCCACCTACTTCACCCGGCAACCGCCTCCGGGAACGCTGTTCGCGGCGCGCGCGCGCGCCGCAGCCGCGGGCGACGAGACCGCCATGATCGGCGGCGGCAGTCCCTGAGGCCCGGCGCGGTATCATCCGGAATATTCTTCCGGAATATGCGACTGCCGTGTCCATCCATCTGCTGCCCGACATACTCATCAATCAGATCGCCGCCGGCGAAGTCGTCGAACGTCCCGCTTCGGTGGTCAAGGAACTGGTCGAAAACGCGCTCGACGCCGGCGCCAGCCGCATCGACATCGAACTGGAGGAAGGCGGCGCGCGCCTGATCCGCATCCGTGACGACGGCAGCGGCATTCCGGCGGACGAATTGCCCCTGGCGGTAGCGCGGCATGCGACCAGCAAGATCGCATCGCTGGACGATCTGGAAGCGGTGGCGACGCTCGGGTTCCGCGGCGAGGCATTGCCGTCGATCGCCTCGGTCAGCCGTTTCCTGCTGGCCTCCCGCCGCCGCGAGGACGAGCGCGGCGCCGCGCTCCAGGTCGATGGCGGCAGGATCGGCGCAGTGGAGCCGAAGGCGCATCCGCCAGGGACCACGGTGGAAGTCCGCGATCTGTTCTACAACGTCCCCGCGCGACGCAAGTTCATGCGTGCCGAGCGCACCGAACTGGGCCATATCGAGGAATGGCTGCGTTCGCTGGCGCTGTCGAGGCCGGATATCGAAGTCAGGGTCAGCCATAACGGCAAGGCGACGCGCCGCTACAAGGCCGACGAAAACGATGCGGCGGTCCGGTTGGCGGAAACGCTGGGCGAGGATTTCGTGCGCGCCGCGCTGCAGGTCGACCATGCCGCGGCCGGCCTGCGCCTGCATGGCTGGATCGCGCAGCCGCATTGCTCGCGCGCAAGCGCGGATCAGCAGTATCTCTATGTGAATGGCCGTGCGGTACGCGATCGCAATATCGCGCATGCGGCGAAGATGGCCTATCAGGATGTGTTGTTCCATGGCCGCCAGCCGGCTTATGTGCTGTTCCTGGAACTGGATCCGCACCGGGTCGATGTCAACGTGCACCCGGCCAAGCACGAGGTGCGTTTCCGCGATGCGCGCCTGGTCCACGATTTCGTGTTCCGGACGCTGCATGATGCCCTGGCCGAAACCCGCGCGGGCAAGGACGGTTCGCTTGCGGCGGAAGTTGCGGCGCCCTCTTCCGCTGCGACGAATATGGTTCCGCAGTATGGTGCGGACAGGCAGGCCGCGGAGGGACGCCCGGTTGCGTCGGGTTCGCCCGGCTATGGGGCCGCGCCCAGCGCGCAGTCCCCGCTGGGATTGCGCGTGCGCGAAGCGCCCGGCGCCTATGCGGCGCTGTATGCGGCGAATGCGAACACCGCCGCCGGCCTGTCGCAATCGACTTCGCAGCCGGCGGTCGATCCGGCGACGCTGGCCGATGACGGCAAGGCGCCGCCGCCGCTGGGCTATGCCATCGCGCAGTTGCACGGAATCTACATCCTCGCCGAGAACGCGGACGGACTGGTGGTCGTGGACATGCATGCGGCGCACGAACGCATCGGATACGAAAAACTCAAGGCGGCGCACGACAGCATCGGCCTGCGTTCGCAGCCGCTGCTGGTCCCGGTGACGATGGCGGTCGCGGAACGCGAGGCGGATACCGCCGAAACGGAGGCCGGAACCCTGGCGCAGCTCGGCTTCGAAGTGACCCGCAGCGGTCCGCAGTCGCTGAGCGTGCGCAGCGTGCCGGCCCTGCTGGCGCAGGCCGATCCGGCAGCGCTGCTTCGCGATGTGCTGGCCGATCTGCACGAGCATGGCGAAAGCCGCCGCGTTGCCAGCGCGCGCGACGCGCTGCTCGCGACCATGTCCTGCCATGGCGCGGTGCGCGCCAACCGGCGGTTGACCATTCCGGAAATGAATGCCTTGCTGCGGGACATGGAAGCGACCGAGCGTTCGGGCCAGTGCAATCATGGACGTCCTACCTGGACACGGTTCAATCTGGCCGAAATCGACAAGTGGTTTCTACGGGGACGGTGATGATGAAATGGCTAGGGGTATGGGGGGGCGCGTTGCTGGTGGGCGGAGTGCTGGGCGGTTGCGGGACCGCCAATGACGAAACGCCCATGCGTGGCGCGGCGCAGCGTCCGGCGAATGTGCAGCCGGTTTCCGATCCGGAATTCGAGCGCGTCAATGAGGAATGGCGGCAGCAGCGGTTGCAGGAGCTGAAGCAGGACGACGGCTGGGGAAGCCTGGTGGGTCTGTACTGGGTCAAGCTCAACGGCCATTTCATCGGCAGCTCCCCGGAAAGCGGCATGCGCCTGAGCGTCGGGCCGCCGCGCATGGGATTGATTACGCGCGATTCCGAGGGACGGATCTATTTCACTCCCGAGCAGGGCATGAAATTGACCTACAACGGCAAGCCGTTGACCGCCCAGGTGCGTTTCCAGAGCGATGCCGATCCGGAACCGGGCACGATCGGCTTCGATGATGGCAAGGGTTCGCTGAGTCTGATCAAGCGCGGACCGCAATATGGCATTCGCGTCCGTCACGCGGACGCGGCGGCCAGCTTCGAATTTCCGCAACTGGATTACTGGCCGGCCGATCCGGCATGGCGCATCAACGCGCGCTTCGTGCCGAGTCTGCCGCGCACGCGCATTCCCGTCACCAATATCCTGGGCATCGTCAGCCAGCTGCCGAGTCCGGGAGCGATCGAATTCGAGCGCGATGGAGCCACGCATCGCCTGGACGCGATCGGCGAACCTGGCGGGCCGCTGTCGATCGTCTTTTCCGACTACACCAACGGACGCGAGAGCTATGCCAGCGGGCGTTTCCTGGACGTGGCCGCGCCATCGCCGGATGGCATGGTGGAAGTGGACTTCAATCGCGCCTACAACCCGCCGTGTGCCTTCACCAAATATACGACTTGTCTGATGCCGCCCGAAAACAACCGGCTGGAGATACCGGTGCCGGCCGGGGAGAAGTTCGTCCGGAATCGTCCGCAGTAGGGGGCGGGTAGCGGCATCCTTTGCAGGGGGCATGTTCGATGATGCGTTTCTTCCGTGTATTTCTGTTCCTGTTGTTGACGGCGCCATTCCAGATCGGCGCGGCGCCTGCGGCCGATTCGACCTCGCCGCCCGTGCCGCTGTTGTGGAAGGCCAGCAACGGTGCGCGCGCGGTCTATCTGCTGGGTTCATTCCATATGCTCAAGCCCGACGATTATCCGCTGGCCGACGCGGTGGATGCCGCGTTTGACGACAGCGGCACCGTCCTGTTCGAACTGCCGCCGGAAGACCTGGATCCATCAGCGCTGGCCGTGGCGATGTACGGCGAAGCGCTCTATGGCGCTGACGAAAGCTTGCGCGATGATGTTTCCCCGCAGTTGTGGCAGCGCTTGCGGACGCATGTGAGCTCCAACAGGAGCTCCTTTCCCTTGCCGGTCCTGGAGCGGTTCAAGCCCTGGATGGTTGCCATGATGATCAATATCGACGAGATACAGCGTCGGGGGATGGCATCGGAACGGGGGCTGGACAACTATTTCATCAATGAAGCCAAGGCTGCGGGCAAGACGGTTGGAGGCCTGGAGACGATGCGGGAGCAGATCGATGTACTTGCCCGCATGACCAAGGCCGAGCAGCGGCAGATGTTGTCCGAGGCGCTGGATGTGGCCGACGGCAGCGATGAGGTGGAACATCTGCATGATCTGTGGCGGCGCGGCGAAGCGGACGCGCTCTGGAGCGAGATGTCGGAATCGATGCGAAGGGACTACCCCGATCTGTACCAGCGGATCAATGTCGACCGGAACCGGGCCTGGTTGCCGCAAATCGAACATCGCCTTCGCGAGGGTGAGAACAATACGCTGGTGGTGGTCGGTGCGATGCACCTGGTCGGCGAGGATGGACTGGTGACGATGCTGCGCGGACGCGGCTATCTGGTGGGGCGGATCTGCTCGGAATGCGGACGCGGCGATTGAAATCCCCGGAAACGATCATGCTGTCCGGGCGCTGATCCGGCCCGGTACGGGTTCCTCTGGAATCGTTGCCGGGCAAGGGACAGCGGATGTTCGCGGCCCGCTTGCGGCAGCGGTCGGCCGCAGCGGTCATTTCACGCCTTGATCCAATCGAAACTTTCCACGGTTGCATGATCGTTCGCTGCATTGCCGTGACGCGGTTGCGGATAGTCCGCGCGGCGATCCAGCAGCATGGTCCGCATGCCCGCGTCGCGAGCGGCATCCAGCTCTTCCACCACATCGGAGAGGAACAGGATTTCCGGTGCGGGAATGCCGATATCCGTGGCGATCCGCGTATAGCTGGCGGCTTCGCGCTTGCCGCCGACCTCGGTATCGAACCAGCCGCAAAACAGGCTGGTCAGATCGCCGGCGTCGCTGTGGCCGAAGAACAGTTTCTGCGCGGGCACCGAGCCGGACGAATAGACATACAGCGGGATATCCTCCTGGCGCCATTGACGCAACGCGGTCGCCGCATCGGCATAGATCGGCGCCTTGTAGGCGTTTTGCCGGTAGCCGTCCTGCCAGATCAGGCCTTGCAACGCCTTCAGCGCGGTGTGCTTGCGGTCCTCGTCCGTCCACTGCTGCAGCACGGTGATGATGGCTTCGTCGTTGCCGGCGCCGGTTTCGCTGGCTACCTGATCCAGCCAGCGCCTGACACCGGATTCCTGTCCGTGCTCGCGCACGAAGGTGGGCAACGCGGCGCGCGCGTATGGGAAAAGCACCTCGCGCACGAAGGAGATGCTGCCGACGGTGCCTTCTATATCGGTGAGGATGGCGCGGATCATGCAGTGTTATCCAGTCGATGCCGGCCCTGAAACAAGGTTGCGGCAGGCGGGGAAGCCGGGCATCGCATCAGCGGGATTCGGGCCGGTAATACGGGAATCTGGTCGCGATTCCGCTTTCCGAGAAATGGCCGACCCAGCCGTCCGGCTCGGTGAAGAAGCGGATCGATACGAAATTCGGTTCGGCGCCCATGTCGAACCAGTGCAGGGCCCGGTCGGGTACGCCGATCAGATCGCCCTTGACGCATTCCACCTCGTAGACCTTGCCGTTCACGTGCAGGTCGAATTGCCCGGAACCGGCGACGAAGAAACGCACTTCGTCTTCCCTGTGGTAATGCTCGCCGAGGAATTTTTTGCGCATTTCCTCGCGCTGTGGATGATCCGGCGCAATGCTGACGACATCGACGCTGTTGAATCCGCGTTCGCGGACCAGGCGTTCGATGTCTTCCTTGTAGGCGTCCAGCACCCGCTCCTGGCTGGCGCCCGCTTCGATGGGCTGGCATGCCTGCCAGCGTTCGAAAGTGACGCCGATCTTTTCCAGCTCGGCGCTGATGCGGTCGCCGTCGCGGGTATCCAGCAAAACCTGGTCGGCGGTGGTGTCGTTGAAGATGCGGAGTCGGCTCATGGCGATGGCGGTGCGACGAGGGGAAGGAGCAAGCGTAACAGGCCCGCGCCGGCGCGGCATGACCGGGATCGAAAAAACCGTCGATGGATCAGTCCTGCAGCCGGTACAGCTCCAGCTCGCAGCGCAGAAGGAACTCGAATGCGTCCAGATGCCGGCGCGCTTCGGCCAGGTCGCGACCCCAGGCATACAGGCCGTGTCCATCGATCAGATAGCCCCACAGCGGGGCGTGATCGAGCAGTACGTCCACCTGGGCGGCCAGGGTCGGCATGTCCTGGGTATTCGGCAATACCGGCAGCTGGATCGAGGTTGCGTGCGTCTGGTTGCCATGGAAGGCCTTCAGCAACTCGTAGTCGGCCAGGCGGACATGTCCCGCGCCGGCGAACAGGCGCGATGCCACGGTCTGCGTCACCGAGTGCGTGTGCAGGACGCAGCCGGTTTCCGGAAACCGGCGGTACAGCTGGGTATGCAGCAGGGTTTCGGCCGATGGCCGCAATCCGGTGGCGACGGGCCGTCCGTCGAGATCGACGACCATGATATCGGCTTCGGTCAACCGTCCCTTGTCGCGTCCGGAGACGGTGATGGCGGCATGGCGTCCGTCCAGCCGGCAGGAGAAATTACTGCTGGTCGCGGGGGTCCAGCCGGCCTGCGCCAGTTCGCGGATCGCGGCGATCAGTTCGCCGGCCAGCGCATGCAACTGTTGCCGATCGTAGCGGGCCTCGTTCATCGGCGCAGTGTAGCGCGATGCGTGCCGAGCGCACGGCTCCGGCGGCGGCCGGTCCGCACGCCAGCGCAGCGGATCATTGCCTGCGCCGCAGTTTGCTGTGCCGGTAGCCGTAGAAAACGTAGATCGCCAGACCGGCAGCGGTCCATATGCCCATCAGCATCCAGTTGTGCGCGGTCATCGTCGACAGCAGCAGGATGCAGCCGCAGGCGCCAGCCAGGCAGATCAGCGGCGCGGCCGGCATCCGGAACGGACGCGGCAGATCGGGTCGTGTCCGGCGCAGGACAAGCACGCCGATGCACACGGAGGCGAAGGCGATCAGCGTGCCCATCGAGGTCAGCTCGCCGAGGATGTCCAGCGGAAAGAATGCGGCCAGCAGCGCGAGACTGATTCCGGTGATGACCGTATTGATGTGCGGCGTACGGTAACGCGGATGGATCCTGGCGAAGACCGGCGGCAGCAGGCCATCGTGGGCGATTATCATGAAGATGCGCGGCTGCGCGAGGACGATGACCAGCACCACCGAGGACAGGCCGATCAGCGCGCCGATCTCGACCACGATGCGCAGCCAACCCAGGTCCGGGTGCGCGGCCACCGCGGTCACCACCGGTTCGTCGGTGCCGAGCAGGCGATAGGAAACCAGCCCGGTCATCACCGCGGCCATGCCGACGTACAGCAGGGTGCAGATCAGCAGCGACAGGATCATGCTGATCGGCATGTCCTTTTGCGGTTTCACCGATTCCTGCGCGGCGACCGAAACCGCTTCGAAACCGATATAGGCGAAGAACACCATCGAGGCCCCGCGCAGCACGCCTTCCCAGCCGTATTTGCCGGGTGCCTCGTTGGCCGGAATGAAGGGCTGCCAGTTGCCGGGGTCGACATAGCGCCAGCCGACGAAGATCACCAGCAGGATCAGCGCGGTCTTCAGCACCACCATGGCCACGTTCACCGCCGACGATTTGCGGATGCCGGCATAGCACACGGCGGTCATCAGCACCACGATGGCGGCGGCTGGCAGGTTGGCGATGGCGCCGGTGGGCTTGAGCTTCGCATCCAACGGCGAGCTGACCAGTTGCGCCGGCAGGTGGATGCCGGAATGTTCGAGAAAACTGAGGAAATAACCGGTCCAGCTCACCGCGACGGCGGAACCGGAGACGCCGTATTCCAGCACCAGCATCCAGCCGATGAACCAGGCCGCCAGTTCGCCCATGGTGGCGTAGGTATACGAATAGGCGCTGCCGGAGACCGGCACCATGGCCGCGAACTCGGCATAGGCTAGGGCGCAGAACCCGCAGCAGATCGCCGCCAGTACGAAGCTGAGCATGATCGCGGGTCCGGCGTGTTCGGCCGCCGCCTTGCCGGTGATGACGAAGATGCCGCCGCCGATCACCGCACCGATGCCCAGCGCGGTGAGGCCCCAGGGGCCCAGGGCGCGGCGCAGGCCCAGAGCATCCGCTGCGCCGTGGCTGTCGCGGGGATTCTTGGTTGCCCAAAGCTGCTTGATCATGCAATTCCTTTCCGGTGCCGCGATGGACGGGCAGGTCTCAAACGTGAATATGGCGCTGCCCGCGGCGGTGCGCGGCGGTCGTCAGTTCTTCGATGCCCTGCGCAGCTTGCTGTGCCGGTAACCGTAGCAGGAATAAATGATGAAGCCGCAAACCGTCCAGCCCAGCATCAGATGCCAGTGCTCCTTGAAGGGCTGCCAGAACAGGTACAGGCAGACCGCCGCGCCAAGCGGCGCCACCAGTTTGGCGAACGGCACCCGGAACGGTCGCTCCAGATCGGGGCGGGTATAGCGCAGCACCACCACGCCGATGCAGACGGTGGCGAACGCCAGCAGCGTGCCCATCGAGACCAGGTCGCCGAGCACGCTCAACGGCATGAAACCCGACAGGATCGCGGAGATCACGCCGACGATGATCGTACCTTTGTAGGGAGTGTGGAAATTGCGGTGGACGGCGCTGAATATCCTGGGCATCAGGCCGTCCTTGGACATGCTGTAGAAGATGCGTGGCTGCGCCATCAGCATCACCAGGATCACCGAGCTGAGGCCGGCGATCGCGCCGATCTCGACCAGCGTTTTCAGCCAGCCCAGCGACGGGTAGGCTTCCAGCGCGGTCGCCACCGGCTTGGGGGTATTCAACTGCGTGTACGGCAGCAGCCCGGTCAGGACGAACGAGACCGCGATGTAGATCACCGTGCAGATGACCAGCGAGCCGAGAATGCCGATCGGCATGTCGCGCTGCGGGTTCTTGGCCTCGCCCGCCGAAGTCGAGACCGCATCGAAACCGATGTAGGAATAGAACACCACCGCCGCCGCGCGGATGATGCCCTCGGTGCCGTAGTGGCCGTGGCCATTGGCATCGATCACCCGTTCCGGGATGAACGGCTGCATGTAGTCCAGATTGATGTAGCGCACCGAGAAGGCGACGAACAGCACGATCACGGTGATCTTGATGGCGACGATGATCGCGTTGACGAAGGCCGACTGGGTGATGCCGACATAGCACAGGCCGCTGATCAGGGCGATGATGATCACCGCCGGAAGATTGAGGATGGCGCCTTCCACATAGGTGATCTGCCCGCCCGTGGCGATGAAGGGTGCCGATGCCAGCATGGCCGGCAATGACAAGCCCATCGAATCGAGCAGGCTGTTCATGTAGCCCGACCAGCTGACCGCGACGCTGGCCGAGGCGAACAGGTATTCCAGCACCAGGTTCCAGCCGATGAACCAGGCGACCACCTCGCCGAGGGTGGCATAGGAGTACGAATAGGCGCTGCCGGAGACAGGCAGCATCGCCGAGAACTCGGCGTAACACAGTCCGGCCAATGCACAGGCGAAACTGGCAATGACGTAGCTTAGGACCACGGCGGGGCCGGCATGGTCGGCCGCCGCGTGACCGCTGAGGACGAAGATACCCGCGCCGATCATGGCGCCGACGCCCAGCAGCATCAGCTGGCGCGCGGTCAGGGTACGTTTCAGGGTGGCTTCGCCATCCAGGCTGCCTTCGAAAGGCTCTCCCGCGTCGATATGCCCAGCGGGCTCGACAGGTTTGACTTTGAACAGTTCTTTGAGTTTGAGCATTTGTGGTGGGTTCCGCTGGCCTGGTGTGCATCCGCGGCATGGTCTTTCGCGCGCACAAGGAGCTAACCTTAGCGAAAGCCGAACAGACTGCACAAGCCGGTATTGGCCCATGCCATGCCGCCTTGCCCCCCGGACACAGGAACGCGCCATGCCGACCAAGCACGATGGATACGATCTGGAGCGGCTGTTGCGGGACTACCGCGCACGCTGGCCGGAGGAAGCTGAACAGGCGGCGGAGTTCGAGGAACTGCGGGGCGACGGGGCGGATCCGTATGTGCGTGCGCGGCGGGTCGGGCATTTCACCGGCTCGGCCTGGGTGGTGGACGCGGCTGGCCGGCGCGTGGTGTTGATGCATCACCGCAAGCTCGGCCGCTGGTTGCAGCCGGGCGGACACGCGGACGGCGATCCTGACCTGGCCCGCGTGGCATTGCGCGAGGCCGGAGAGGAAACCGGACTGCATGGCCTGACGGTGGAGGCCGCGACGATTTTCGATCTGGATCGGCACTGGATTCCCGAGCGCGGGGAAGTGCCCGGACACTGGCATTACGACGTGCGGCACGTGGTCCGGGCGGGCGCCGATGCGACCCTGCGGATGAACGAGGAGTCGCTCGACCTGGCCTGGCGCGGGATCGATGCGCTGGTCGAGGCGGCGGATATCGATGCGTCGGTGCGGCGCATGGCGAGGAAATGGCTGCAACGCTGATGCCGGCCAGTCGCGGCCCGCCGTCGTGTCAACGGATCAGAGGCTGCTGTATGATAACGGGCACGGAAATCGTGACATGTGTAATGGAGTCTGTCGTCGGTCGAATGTTCGGGCCGTGTGTCTTTTCCGAACCGATCGGCGTCGCGATGTCGATGCGTACCTGTCCCAGGTCCGGCACAGCAGGAAGCCATTCCGCGGCCCCGCGCGATTTTGGCATGAGCGGCTGGTTGCATGCAGGCGATTGATCTGGAGAGATTTAATTACATGACCCCCAAAATCGCGGTTGTCATCCCCAGTTATCGGGTGCGTAGCCATATCCAGAGCGTCATCGGCAAGATCGGTCCGGAAGTGAGCCGGATCTATGTCGTCGACGATTGCTGTCCCGACCACTCCGGCGATTATGTGGAGGAGCACTGCGGTGATCCGCGCATCGTGGTTCTCCGGCACGAGGAAAACCAGGGCGTCGGCGGCACCGTCATGACCGGATATCGGGCCGCGATCGACGAAGGCATGGACATCATCGTGAAGATCGACGGCGACGACCAGATGGATCCACGCTTGATTCCGGACTTCGTGGCGCCGATCATCGCCGGCGAAGCGGATTACACCAAGGGCAACCGTTTCTTCGATCTCGAAAATATCCGCCAAATGCCGAAGATCCGCCTGTTCGGCAATGCCGCGCTGTCGTTCCTGACCAAGATATCCTCCGGCTACTGGAACCTGTTCGATCCCACCAACGGTTACACCGCCATCCACGGCGATGTCGCCCGGTATCTTCCGCTCCGGAAAATCAGCCGGCGCTATTTCTTCGAGACCGACATGCTGTTCCGGCTCAATTCGCTGCGTGCCGTGGTGATGGACATCCCGATGGATGCCAAGTACGGCGAAGAGGTCAGCAACCTGAAGGTATCGAAAGTGCTCGGTGAGTTCTTCTACAAGAATTCCCGGAATTTCTGCAAGCGGATCTTCTACAACTACTACCTGCGCGACATCTCCCTGGCTTCGATCGAATTGCCGGTCGGCCTGCTGCTGCTGATCTTCGGAGTCTGTTTCGGTCTGTATCACTGGTTGATCGCGATGTGGACGAATGTGGCGACGCCGGTGGGCACCGTGATGCTGTCCGCGCTTCCCGTGCTGATGGGGATACAACTGCTGCTGGGATTCGTCGGTTACGACATCGGCTCGGTTCCCGCGCGTACGCTGCACCGGAACGTGTGGCGCGCGGGCGTGGCGCGGCGTTAGGAAGAGGAACGATGAGCTGGCTTGCCGATCTGTTGCGGGACCCGGCGGTGGAGAGCCTGGATCTGGATGCATCCGACAGGCTGGACGCGCATGCTCGGATATTGGCGCGCAAGCGCATGCTGCGCGAGGTCTTCACCGAATTCCATGACGATTTCGAGCGACTGGACCGACGCTATCTGTCGGGAGACGGCCTGCGGCTGGAAATAGGCGCGGGCGTTGCGCCGATCCGCGACTCCTATCCGGACGTGCTGTCCACCGACATCGTCGCAGGCCCCGGGCTGGACCGTACCCTTGATGCCGAGAACATGAATCTGGCGGACGGTTCGGTCAGGGTGATCTTCGGGCAGAACTGTTTCCATCATTTTCCGCATCCCGACAGGTTCTTCGACGGTTTGGAGCGCGTGCTGGCCGCTGGCGGCGGAGCCATTCTGCTCGAGCCGTATCACGGGCCCTTCGCTGCTTTCACCTTCAAGCGCCTGTTCCATACCGAAGGCTACGACAAGGACTGTCCCTCCTGGGAAACGCCGGTGGTCGGGCCGATGAGCGGCGCGAACCAGGCACTGAGCTACATTGTGTTCAATCGCGATCGCCCATTGTTCGAGAGCCGGCATCCGCGCCTGAAGATCGTCCACCAGGAAACCTGCGGCAACTACATCGAATACCTGCTCTCGGGCGGGCTGAATTTCCGCCAGCTGTGTCCGGATTGGGCCACGCCCCTGGTCGGCCTGAACCAGTGGCTGCTGTCACCCTTCAACCGGTGGCTGGCCCTGCACCACATCGTGGTGCTGCGCAAAGAGTCCTGATGAGCTTCATCCGTTATCTGCTGGTGCAGGTCGCAGCCTATGCCATCGACATGGGCGGGTTTCTGCTTCTGTTCGGCCATCTGTCGGTGGGCCCGATCTATGCCAATGTGATGGGCAAGGTGGCGGCCGGGCTGTTCGCGTTCCTGGCGCATCGCAGCTTCACTTTTCGCGTGGAACGGAATGACAGGGAGCACCGCCAGGCGGTGAAATACTTCGTTCTTCTGGGAATCAACATGCCGTTGTCCTCCGTCTTGCTGGCATTGTTGATGCTTGTCATCCCGTATCCCGCCGTCGCCAAGTTCATTTCGGATGTGATGCTCGTGTTGTTGAACTTCTGGCTGAGCGGACAGTTCGTTTTCAGGCGTTCGCGCAAACACGATGGCACGGATGCTTCCGCTCGGGAGGAAATGCCGTGAAGCTGGCGATCACGGGCGCCAGCGGATACATCGGACAGCGCCTGGTCGTGGCGGCGACGGCGGGCGGGTTCGAGGTGCTTGCGCTCGGAAGACGGCCGCCGGAAGGCGATTGCATCGGCTGGCGTCGTTTCGATCTCGCCGACGAGGCTCCGGTGGATCTTCCGGCCGATGTCGGCAGCCTGGTCCATCTGGCGGCGACAACATCGACCACCGATGTGGATGTCGGGTCGGAGGTGCTCGCCGCCGAGCGTCTCATCGCCGCATGCCGGCGCATCGGAGCGCGGTTCGTGTTCGTGTCCAGCCAGACCGCGTGCGAGGATGCGCCCACGGCTTATGGAAAATCCAAGTGGCTGATCGAACGCAAGGTGCTTGCGGCGGGGGGGCTGGTCATACGGCCGGGACAGGTTTATGGCGGACCGGAGCGTGCATTGTTCGGCACGTTGGTCGGCGCGGTGCGAAAACTGCCGGTCATTCCGGGGTTTCTTCCGGCGCCATGCATTCAGCCGGTGCATGTCGACGATCTGGCGACGGCCATTCTGGCGGCGGTCGGGAACGCGAATCTCCTTTCGAGGGTATTCGGTGTCGGTGCTGTGCAGCCGGTGTCCTTCACCTGTTTTCTCAGGACGCTCGCGCGCGCGCGGCTGCGTCGGACGAGGCCGGTCGTTCCCGTGCCGACGGTCCTGATCCGGCTGGCGATCCGGATGCTGGGGAAGGGGAGGGCGACCCGGCTTGGTCTGAAACGTCTGCTGTCGTTGTTCGATCTGCCCGAAATGGACACCGCCGAAGACATGCGGACGTTCGGCATCACTTTGCGCCCCCTGTCGGTCGGCATGGCGCGTTCGGGAAACGGGACGCGTCGCTCGCTGCTGGAAGAAGGGCGGGTACTGCTCGGATACGTGTTGCGGGACGAGCCGGCCGCATCGCTGGTGCGTCGGTACGCGAGAAGCATCCAGCGGTTGCGGGCGGGAAACCCGCTCGGCTTGCCGCGCATCGCGCTGTATGCGCCCGTATGGCTGGCGGTGCTCGAAGGCGGTTCGCCGCAGCGCGCACCCGATGGCGGGGAGTACGCTTGGCGGCTGAATGCCGCCGTTGCGATAGCGGAGGCATCGCCGCAAGGCGCCAGGCGGTTCCTGCAGGTCGGAATGCCGGCCGGCTTCATCCGCAACGGGATCAGGCTGGCCTGGGCCGTATCCTGCGAGGCGGGCTGGCGCGTGCTGCGGTCATGCCTGGGGCCAGTGTTGCGCTTGCGCCTGCGCGGCACGAGGCGGTGGAAATGAGCGCCGATTTCGATGTGATTATCTTGGGTAGCGGCCCTGCGGGTGTCTCGGCTGCTTTCCCCCTGTTGCAGGCAGGACTGCGGGTGCTGATGGTGGATGGCGGCCAGCATGTGCAAAACGTGCTTCCGCAAGACGCCTATCTGGCGGCGCGGGCCGGGGATGCGCACCAGGCCGACTGGATGCTGGGACGCGATTTCCATGCGTTGCGCAATGCGGATGCCCTGTCGCCGAAAATGCGCGTACCGATTCATTCCTATGTGTTCGAGGGGTTCGCGGCCGGAAATCGCATACAGGCCGAGAACTTCATCGCGGTAGGGTCGATGGCGCAAGGCGGCCTGTCCAATGCGTGGGGTTGCGGCGTGGCCCGGCTGTCCGACGAGGAAATGCATGCCTTTCCCTTTCCGCGCGAGGAACTGGATGTTTCCTATGCAACGGTGTTGCGGCGCATCGGAATCAGCGGTGCCGAAACGGACGACGACATGACGGACTATTTCGGCGTGGACGAGTGGGCGCAGCCGGCGGTCGAGATGGATGGCCTGCAATCGCGCCTGCTGAGGCGATACAGGTCGGCGCGAAAATCGCTGCTGGCCAGTGGGCTGAGGATGGGGCGGTCCCGGGTCGCCGTGCTGACCCGGGACATGGGCAGCCGCCAGGCCTGCAATCTTTCGGGAACATGCCTGTGGGGTTGCCGGCGCAGGGCGTTGTATTCGGCGGTCGAGGATCTGGCTTTGCTGAAGACGCATCCCGATTTTCACTATCGCCCAGGATTCGTGGTCGACGAGGTGGGGGAAGACGATGCCGTGGCCAGCATCAGTGGCAGTGACCGCAGCAGCCGGAGCCGCATCACCGCGAAACGGGTAGTGCTGGCGGCGGGAACGCTTGCCACCACGAGACTGGCGCTGAAGGCTATTCGTCATGAACAGCCCGTATCAATGCAATCCTGTCCCACTGCGGCTTTTCTTCTGTGGGCGCCGGAATCGCTGGGCAGGCGTCGTGGAAACGAGTACGGTCTGGGACAGATCGCATTTGCGCTGTCGCTGGGCGATGCGACGGGCTTCGGATCGCTGTTCAGCACGACCGGTATTCCGATGACGGAGTTCGTCCGCTACATGCCGTTGTGCAAACGTTACGGAGTCGATGTGCTGGCATCGTTGCTGAGTTCCTGTGCGGTAGGCAACCTGTTTCTGCCAGGGCGCCTGACCAGGGCGTCCCTATCGCTGGGCACGGGAGACGAACTCCGCGTGGAGGGCGAATACCGGGAAGAACTGATGCCCTTGATGGAGGAAGCAAGAAGACGGTTGAGGAACGGTTTTCTCAGACTGGGCGCGGTGCTGCTTCCAATGAGCTTCACCGTTGGACGTCCCGGTGGAGATATCCATTACGCTTGTTCCCTGCCGATGAAAGAACGTCCCGTTCCCGGCGAGACCTCGGCCGACGGAAGGCTGGCCGGGCTCAGGCGGGTACATGTCGTGGATGGCGCCGCATTGCCGGTGCTGCCAGCGAAGTCGCACACGTTGACCCTGATGGCGAATGCGGATCGCATCGGTGGAATGCTGGCGACGAGGCTGAGGCTCTCGGGCGCATGATTGGCGGGATTGTGGCGCCGCCCGCGCCTTCGTAACCTCGACCCCGTATCACCGGGTTTACCTTTGTTGATGATGGAGTAGTGCATGATGGCGAGCGGTATCAGATCTGTCGGTTGTCGATGCATCATCGTATTGGCGATGGTATTGGGCGTCGCGCTGACGATCTACGGTTTGATGCAGCAAACTTGGTCGCTGCCGCGGCAATGGGCGCCCGTGCTTCCATGGGACTCGGAGAGTGCGTTGTACCGGTTCATCGGCGTGGTCGTGGTGTCATGGATGGCGTTCGCGCTGATCGAGGCGATATTCAGACTGAGGACAATCTCCAGTTTCCTGCTCGTTGCCGTATTGGTCATGGTGCTGACGGGCAATGTCCTGGCGCTGCTGGTGGTGTCCGGCTTCATCCTGTCGTCCCTGGTGCTGGGCGAGTGGCTGCTGAAAATCATCGGCGCCGGAAAGCATGCGCAAGACGGGATGAACTCGTTCCTGACCGGCGCCGGCGCCGGTGGCGTCGGCGTCGGGCTGCTGGTCTATTTCCCGGTGAATTACCCGGGCGTGTACGGGGTGTTGCTGCTGTTGCCACTGTTGTTGCGCTGGAAGAACGGCACGATACCGAAACTTGTCGCCCTGTCCGATTATCTGGAAAACAGGGAGCCGAAGACGAAATCGGGTGTCGCCCTCGGTGCGCTGATGTCGGCGATGGCGCTGGTGCATCTGATATTCGCCCTGTTGCCGGAACTCGGGCATGACGCGCTGGGCGTCCACATGCTGGTGTCTTCGACCCTGTACTACCAGGGCGGATGGGCGTTCGATCCGTTGCTGTACGTCTATTCGCTGATGCCGATGCTGGGAGACTGGATATTCTCCATCGGGTACATGCTTTCCGGTGAAACGGGTACCCGCGTGCTCAATCTGTCCTTCGCCTACCTGATGGCGATGCAGGGTCATCGGTTGGTGCGCTGGCTCGGAGGCAACACGGTACAGGCGAGGCTGGCTATGTTGCTGTTCCTGACCACGCCGTTGACCTTCACCGAGACCAACTCGCTGCATGTCGAAATGGTCTGGGGTACGTACGTGGTGGCGGGAGCGATGGCGGTGATGCGCTTGGTAAGCGACCGGGATGCGGATGCCGGCGGCAATCTGAAGCTGGGAGGACTGTTCCTGGGATGCGCGCTTTCCGCCAAGGTGATTACCCTGACGATGCTGCCGGCGCTGGTGCTGTTCATGTTGCTGCGCATCCGCTTCTGGCTCAACCGGCAGACAGTCCGGCCGGCCTGCATCGGATTGCTGCTGTTCATCGCTCCCGGTTCGATTCCCTATGTCAGTTCCTGGATCATTTCCGGAAATCCTGTTTTCCCGTTCTTCAACGGGATTTTCAAGTCTCCCTATTTCCCGCCGGAAAATTTCAACAATCCCCAGTTCAATGCGGGAGTGACCTGGGACCTGTTCTACCGGATGGTGTTCGATGCGCCGAGCTACCTGGAAGCGACCGTGGGCGCCCCCGGATACCAGTGGCTGATTCTCCTGCCGGCCGCCATCGTGGCGTCGCTCTGTCTGAGAAACTGGAGAGCGTTGATGCTTCTCGCGGTTGCGGCCATTTCGCTGGTGGCCGTGTTCAGCTCGCAAAGCTATCTGCGATACATCTTTCCATTGTTCATCTACGTCTGCGCACTGGCATCCATCGGTTTCGGTTCGGTGATGTCGGGAAGAAAAGCGGCCCGGATCCTTCCGGTGCTGGCTTTGTCGATTACGGTTTTGCTCAATATCGTTTTCTTCGCTTCGGCGACCTGGACCTACCGAAACATTCCGTTGATGGCATTGTTCAACGAGCATCACAGGGATCAGTATCTGGAACGGAGAGCCCCGATCCGCCTGGCGGTGAAGGCGATCAATCAGGTGAACACGGAAAGAACGCCGGTGCTGTTCATGACACGGCAACCCCTGGCCGGCGGCCTGAACGCGAATGCGCTGTTCCTGAATTGGTACAACCTCAGACTCGCGCAACAGGTCAATGCGATGAAGTCGATCAAGGATCTGGCCAACATCATGGGGAACGCCGATTCGAGCCACATCATTCTGGACGACGACTGGAGCGATGAAAGCCATCGGGCACTGGTGAGGGAAGCCACCATGGAATTGTTCCGGTTCGGTCCGATCAGCGTTCGTCGCTTGCTCAACGAATACCGCTACATGGAGGAAATGCTTTCGAGTCCGGAACTGGATGACGCCGACGCATGGACCGTGTTCCAAGGCGCCTCCGTGCATGATGGCGTGGCCACGGTATCGGTCGGCGCGCCCATCACCCAGACCGTGCCCGTGACACCCGGGCGTCGCTACTACAATCAGGTCCTGGCCAAATGTGATGCGCAGCCGGCCCAGGGACGCGTGCAGATCAACTGGCTCGACAAGGACGGGGAATTCCTGGGAACGGACATCACGGTGTTCCCGTGCGGGCAGGACTGGGAACGCCATGGCCAGACTGTCAGGGCTCCCGAACGCGCCGCCAATGCGATCGTCTTTGGCGGATCGCATGGCGAAAAGACGATCCAGCTTTCGGAGGTTTCGCTGAAATAGGGAGAGCTGCGGATGCAGGCGGATCAGGTCCCGGCGGGAAAGACGAGGCGGACCGGTACGAAGCCGATCCGGGCGCTGGCGTTTCCGCCATGTATCCGCATCCGATGGACGCGTTTTCCCGGCGTCTTCCTCCCGCGGTTGTCGTGGTCGCCGGGCGTGCAGCGGGACGGCGTTGCGAAAGTCATGGCTGTCCCGCGTGGGGACGGATCTGCTCCAGCGCGTACTGCAGATCGTCGTGCCGGATCCGGGTCAGCGCGGCATCGTCGTGCTCGTCGAGTGCCCGCTTGACCGCGCGTCGCGACGCCAGCGTCA
The DNA here is from genome assembly GCA_031263725.1 of Lysobacteraceae bacterium. Classification (GTDB taxonomy): domain Bacteria; phylum Pseudomonadota; class Gammaproteobacteria; order Xanthomonadales; family Xanthomonadaceae; genus JAITWM01. Next base: position 49,008 of record JAISFF010000006.1, read on the forward strand.
CCAGCGAGCCCAGATCCCGGCCGGACAGACCTTCGGTCCGGACCGCCAGCCATTCGGTGGCTCCAGCCAGGTCGAAATCCGTGGGCTTCAGACGCAATTGCCTATGGATGATCGCGATGCGGGCATCGATATCGGGCAGGGCGATCTCGATTTTCCGCTCCATCCGCGACAGCAGGGCCGGTTCCACGTTGCCGGGATGGTTGCTGGCGGCGAGCAGGAACACCTGACCGTCCTGGCGGGCGACGCCATCGAGTTCCTGCAATAACTGGCCGATGATCTCCTGGGTGAAGGCATCGGAGCCCGCGGCCTCGCCGCGCGCGGGAGCCACGATGTCGATTTCGTCGATGAACAGAATGCAGGGGGCATGCGCCCGCGCCCGCTCGAACAGGGATTTGACCCGCTGCCCAGAGTGGCCGATGTGGCCGCCCTTGAGATCGGCCGTGGCGGCGGCGATGAAGGACAGCCCGGATTGGTTGGCCAGAATCCGCGCGATCTGGGTCTTGCCGGTGCCGGGAGGGCCGTAGAGAAGGATGCCGCGCGGCACCGGAATGTCGAGCTGGCGCAGTTTCTCGGCGCTGCGCAGTTCCTTGCCCAGATTCAGGAACTCCTCGCGGGTCCGGGTAGGCAGCGCGATATCATCCCAATCGAGAGGCTGCACTTGCGTGGATTGCTTGCGGCGCAATTGCTGGACCGTGTTCGAAAGCAGGTCGGCGAACGATAGCGAGCCGTTGCAGTCGGCGACGACGCGGGCGACGAGGGTATGCAGATCGCGCCCGGACAGGCCGGCGGTCTGCTCGATGATGGCGCCGCCGATGCCGGCGTTCACTCCCGCCTGCCGGAATTCCCTGGCCAGGATGCGTTTGCGCCCTTCGCCGTCGGGCAGGCCGATTTCGATGCTGGAGGTGAAACGCGACATGATCGCGTCGTCGATCAGGTCGCGCCGGTTGGTGGCGCCGATCACCAGCACCTTGCCGTTGTTTTGCGCGAAGCCGTCCCACTCGGCCAGGAAGGTCTGGACCAGCTCGGCGGCAAACGCATCGCTGTCGACGCTGCCGCGGCGGATGAACACGCTTTCGCACTCGTCCACGAACAGCAGGCAGGGCGCGTTCTGCCGGCTGCGCTGCCAGATCGCCTTGACTTGGGGTCCGGTATGGCCGATGTGCTGGCCCTTGAGATCGGCGATGCCGACCGCTGTGAAGGAGCAGCCGCTGTGTTCGGCCAGCTTGCGCGCAATCAGCGTCTTGCCTGTGCCGGGCGGGCCGTACAGCAGGATGCCCTTGGGCGAAGGCGTGGCGCCGGCGGCGAAGGCATCGACCAGTTTCAGGATCTGTCCGAGCGTATCGTCGCCGATGGCGAGGCTGTTCCAGTCGGCGATTTCCTCGTCGATGTTTTCGATGCGCCGGGTCAGCTCGGCAGTATTCCGTTGTTCGTTCCACAGCTCGGCTTCGGCCGCGGCCAGTTGCCGGATCGGTGTGCCGGCCAGCGGCAGCAGCGCGGGGGAAAGCGCTTGCAGCAGTGGTACCCATTCCGGCCAGAAAAGCTTCTGGTCTTCTTCGACCTCGACCGGAATGATCTGGGCGTGCGTCGATTGCGTCGTCAGCTTCAGCAGCAGGCAGGGCCGCGCGGAATCCTCGTCGCGGTGCAGGCTGATCCAGTCGCTGTCGTAGAGCTGGCCGAATTCGGCGGGGACCATCCAGGGCGTGGTCAGCGGCTGTTGCGGCCACGGCGCGTGCGTCACCAGGTACGGATATTCGTCGTCGCCGCTGGCGCGCGCGGAAAAGTGCATCAGCCTCGGTTGCAACGCCGCCAGCGCTTTCAGCGCGGCGCGGAAACGCTGGGTCCGGTGCAGTCCCAGCAGCCAGCGCCCCAGCAATATGCAGAGCAGGTACGTCCCCCACATCACCCCGTTGTGGAGGGTCGGCCGCAGCCAGTTCAGCGGGTTGATCTGATGTCGCAGCCAGGCCGGGAGAGAGAAGGGCTGACCGGCGGCGTGGGCGACCAGCCAGGGCAGCAGGAAAACTAAGGCCAGCCACAGCGTGATCCTCAGCCAGTGGCCGTTGCCGGTGATCGCCCGCAGGCTGATGGCGGAGCGCCAGGTACCCTGGCGCGCATGTCGAATCCTTTCGCGCCGGAGCTGTTCCAGGTCATCGCGGAACCGCCCGGACACGGCCGTCGCCGCCTGTTCGACCAGATGGCAGTCGTGCACGACGCGAGCCCGCAGCGATTCGGTCCGTTGCAGCGCCGCCGCCAGCCGCGTTTCCAGGCGGGTCCGGTGTTGCTCCATCGACGGATTGCGCATCTGCGAATTCATGCTTTTCCTGTCACTGGACGAACGGAGCCTGGCCGGCGCGGCCGATGGAACTCATGCGGACGCACGCAGGCAAGCCGGTTTCGCGGTCCAGTGTATCGGACAAAACATGGCGCGCGAACGCGGAACGGTTCGCGCGCCGTGCCGCGGCGCCTCAGTAGAGGACGCGAGTACGCAGCGTGCCGGGAATCCTGGCCATTTCCTCTTTCAGCGTATTGGCCTTGCCGGCGTCCGCGGCGATGTCGATCACCACATAGCCCATCAACGCGTCGGTACGCAGGAACTGGCCGTCGATGTTGACGTTGTGCTGCGAGAACAGTTCGTTGATCCGCGACAGCACGCCCGGCACGTTGCGGTGGATATGCAGCAGACGCATGCTGCCGGCGTGTTCGGGCAGGGTGACTTCGGGGAAGTTCACCGCCGACAGGGTTGAACCGTTGTCGCTGTAGCGGACCAGTTTCGCCGCCACTTCAATGCCGATGTTTTCCTGCGCCTCCAGTGTGCTGCCGCCGATGTGCGGGGTCAGGATCACGTTGTCGAATTCGGTCAGCGGCGATACGAACGGTTCCTTGTTTCCGGTCGGCTCGACCGGGAACACGTCGATCGCGGCACCGGCGATATGGCCCGAGCGCAGCGCCGCGGCCAGCGCGTCGATATCGACCACGGTGCCGCGCGAAGCATTGATCAGGTGCGAGCCGGGCTTCATCTTCGCCAGTTGCCCGGTACCGATCATCAGTTTGGTGGCCGGGGTTTCCGGTACATGCAGCGTGACCATGTCGGCGCGCGTCAGCAGTTCGTCCAGCGAATCGACCGAATGCGCATTGCCCAGCGACAGCTTGGTCTCGATGTCGTAGAAAAGCACATGCATGCCCAGCGACTCGGCGAGTACGCCGATCTGCGTGCCGATATGGCCGTAGCCGACGATGCCCAGCGTCTTGCCGCGGACTTCATGGCTGCCGATGGCGGACTTGGACCAGCCGCCGCGATGGCATTCGGCGCTCTTTTGCGGGATGCCGCGCTTGAGCATGACCAGCTCGGCCAGCACCAGCTCGGCGACGCTGCGGGTGTTGGAATAGGGCGCGTTGAACACCGGAATGCCGGCGGTCTCGGCCACTTCCAGATCGACCTGGTTGGTGCCGATGCAGAAACAGCCGATGCCAACCAGGCGGCGGGCCTCGCCCAACACTTTGGCCGTCAATTGGGTCCGGGAACGGATACCGACGAAATGCGCGTCGGCGATCCGCTGTTTCAACTCATCCTCGGGCAACGATTTGTCGTGCTGCTCGATCTGGCTGTAGCCGGCGGCGCGGAACGCTTCCACCGCAGTCTGGCTGATGCCTTCCAGCAGCAATATCTTGATGCCTTGCTTGGGATACGAAGTTTTGGGTGGCGACATGATACGAGTCCCGTGTAGAACGGATGAAGCTCCCAACTATGCCAGATGACGCGGGCGCCTGCATCGCCCGGCCACTTCATTTTGCGAGTCGCCGATTCGTCGGAACCGGCATGCCCGGTCGCGGCTTCGGCCCGGCGATGATGCCCGTCCGGATAGGCATGTCCTTGTACATCTTGATGATATCGCTGCGAATCTTCATGTCTTGCTCTTCACCCCATGGCCGCGCGTACTGCCCACGGCAGGCCGAGCGCCAGCCCGTTCGCCGCTCCCGGCCACGACCATGCGCATAGGTTGTCGCAGAACAGGAATACGAAGGACCGCGTGCGGAGCCGGGTGGTTCCAATTCCGCGATGTCGGATCCGGATCCGGCGCCTCGGCGCCTGCATCCTGGATGGGGAGCGCGGTCGATTCCGGTGCGGACACCGGATCGGGATTCGGCGGGGACATCGGAGCGATCCGGCCGGCCCGATGCATTTGCCGGGTGTTCCCGGTGTCGTCTTTCGCGGCGTTAGGGCGGTACGCATCGCAAGGCGCGAACGGACCGGTTCTGGCCGGTTATCATTGATGCGCTTTTCCCTTCGCCCATTCCCGCAAAATCCACTACAAAATCCACTACGAGTCCGACATGAGCGATTCCCGCCTCGCCGAATTGCAGCAGCGTGTGCCTGCGCTGCGTCTGAAGACCGACCCCGCCGATCTGGAGAATTACGGGCTGGACTGGACCCGCCGCTGGACGCCGGCGCCTCTGGCCATCGCGTTGCCGGCAAGCGTGGAAGAGGTTCAGGAAATCGTACGGTGGGCGAACCGGCGCGCCGTCGCGATCGTGCCCTCCGGTGGACGCACCGGCCTTTCCGGTGGCGCGGTGGCGGCCCAGGGCGAGCTGGTGCTGAGCCTTGAGCGGATGAACAGAGTGCTGGCGTTCGACGCGGTCGACCGGATTCTGACCGTGCAGGCGGGCATGGCGCTGCAATCGGTGCACGCAGCGGCGCAGGAACACGGGCTGATGTATCCGGTGGATTTCGCCTCGCGCGGTTCGTGCTCGATCGGCGGCAATATCGCCACCAACGCCGGCGGCATCCGGGTGGTGCGGTACGGCGTGACGCGCGACTGGATCGCCGGCCTGAAAGTCGTGACCGGCGGCGGCGAGGTGCTGGATCTCAACAACGGGCTGGTCAAGAATTCCAGCGGCTACGACTTCCGCCATCTGATGATTGGTTCGGAAGGCACGTTGGGCATCGTGGTGGAAGCCATGCTGAAACTGACCGATCCGTCGCTGCCGACCAATGTGATGCTGCTGGCGCTGCCGTCGTTCGATGTGCTGATGCGGGTGTTCTCGGCATTCCGTTCGCGCTTGCAACTGGAGGCGTTCGAGTTTCTGACCGATCGCGGCCTGCACCATGTCCTGGCGCACGGTGCGCAGAAGCCGTTCGAGACGGTGTATCCCTATTATGTGGTGACCGAATTCGTCACCGGCGACGAAGTGAAGGAAGCCGCCGCGATGGAAGCCTTCCAGTTCTGCATGGACAACGGCTGGGTGCAGGACGGCGCGATCAGCCAGAGCGATGCGCAGGCGGAACATCTGTGGCGGCTGCGCGAGGGCATCACCGAGAGCGTGGCCCGCTGCAAGCCGTACAAGAACGACATTTCGGTGCGCATCTCGGCGATGCCCGCCTTCCTGGAAGAAACCCAGGCCCTGCTGGGGCGGGAATACCCGCATTTCGACGTGGTCTGGTTCGGTCATATCGGCGACGGCAACCTGCATATCAACGTGCTCAAGCCGGACGACATGGGAAACGCCGAATTCGTCCGCCAATGCGAGCAGGTCACCAAGCTGCTGGCGCGGGCGCTGCAGAAATACGGCGGCAGCATTTCCGCCGAGCACGGCATCGGCCTGGTCAAGAAACCCTATCTGGGCTGTACCCGCAGTGCCGAGGAAATCGCGCTGATGCGTGGAGTGAAGCGGGTGTTCGATCCGAACGGGATCATGAATCCGGGCAAATTGCTCGACTGAGCCATGGCGGGCCAGCCGCTTTCCATCCACGTCAGGATTCCGAACCTGAAAGGCTTGGGATTCGCATGCGGTACCGCCGGGGAGAAGCGCGGTGACAGTGCATTCGCCGACAGGAATATCACTGCGCCACGTTTCGCTGACGGCAAACACCAGAGCGCCGGGTCGGTCGGGGCGGGGGCGAGCAAGATGGCGTCCCTTCACTGCGGAGCAGGTTGGCGCTGGCCGGGCCGCGCCGATGCGGTCTACAACGACCGGCGGGCAGGCCGGCGCGGAAACGCCGGGGATCGACGGTATTGCCCCGGCGGGAAGCAAGCAAGGCAGTTCCGGATCAATCCGCGCGGCCCGAGAACTCTCCGGTCGTGGTGCTGACCAGGATGCGCTCGCCGTTGGCGATGTACTCCGGCACCATGATCTCGATGCCGGTGCTGAGCTTGGCCGGCTTCGGGCGCTTGGTGGCGGTGCCGCCCTTCAGTTCCGGCGGGGTTTCGATCACTTCCAGCGCGACGGTCTGCGGCAGCTGCACCGCCACCGGCTGGTCGTCGATGATCTGCACATAGCAGCCGGCAAGGCCGTCGGTGATGTAGCCGGTCATGTCGCCGACGACATCGGCATCCAGCGTGTAGGGCGTGTAATCCTCGTCGTCCATGAAGACGAAGGCCTCGCCATCCTTGTACGAGAACGTCGCCTGGCGCCGGCTCAATTCGACTTCTTTCAGGTCGTCGTCCGCGCGCAGGCTCAGATCGAGCTTGGCTTCGCCAGGCACCGAATACAGGGTGAAACGGAAGGTGACATTGCCGCCGCGGCCCTGCGGGGCGCTGCGATCGATATCGCGGACCTGATAGACGTTGCCGTTATGTTCGATGACGTTGCCTTTCTTGACTTCACTGGCTTTCATGGAGACGGGTATCCGTTGCTGGGTGGTATCCGGGACGGGCAGGCCCGTCATGTGACGGGCGATTATCCCGCATCTTGCCCGGCAATCGCGTATCCGCCGCGTATTCCCGGCGGCCGTGGCATCGCGGCGGTTACAATGCCCGCGGTTTTCCAGTGATGTAGCCAATGCCGAACCTTCCCGCCGACGATCAGCGCTGGATCCGCCATTCCCTGATGCTGGCCGATCGCGCCGAACGCGAGCATGACGAAATCCCGGTCGGCGCGGTGCTGGTCGATGCCGACGGACAGGTGTTGGGCGAAGGCTGGAACCGCAATGTTTCCGATCACGATCCCAGTGCGCACGCCGAAATCGTGGCGATGCGCCAGGCCGGACAGCGTCTGGGCAATCACCGCCTGTCGGGTTGCACGCTGTACGTGACGCTGGAACCCTGCGCGATGTGCGCGATGGCGGCGGTGCATGCGCGTGTCGCGCGATTGGTGTTCGCCGCATACGATCCCAAGACCGGCGCGGCCGGCAGCGTTTTCGATCTGCTGGCCGACCCGCGTCACAACCATCGCATCGAGGTGCGCGGCGGCGTGCTGGGCGAGGAAGCCGGCCGGCGTCTCACCGATTATTTCCGGCGTAAGCGCGGCAAGGCGACATCAGACCCTATGACAGGCATGCCGGGACAGGGGGCGGGGCGGCGGACCGTGTTCGATGTTACCGCCCGGGTCATCCGCGACTGGGACTGCCATGGACTGCTGGCGGGCGGCGCGCCCGCGGACGAGTTCGATTCGGAGATCGCGGCTTTGGCGAGGCAGGTTGCGCGGATTGCCAGTCCGGCCGATGCGGCGCATGCCGTCGCCAGGGTGTTCGTCGCGGCTTTCGGCGATGCCGGAATCGATGCCGCTGCTTGCGGGCCGGTCGGCAAACGCTGGTTCGATGCGCTGCTTGCCGAAGGATTGATCGCCGGTGATTGAGGCGGCTGCCGCTCTCCGGAGTGGATGGCACGAATGTACCGGCAAGTATCACTGCCATGCGGTTGGCACGGCTGCGCCATCATTGTGCCGGTGTCGATTCCGCGCCGGCTTCGATCGACTATGCCAGAGCGCGGACACGGCGCAAGAACCTGTCCATCGATTACATCCTGGCCGATATCCGCCGGATGCGGGTGGCGGGACCGTTCGACCTGGCGATACCGATCTTCGGTGAATTGCATGACCTGCGTGGCGGACGCTGGAACAGGGGCTTTTTCCCGAGCCACCGCATCTGCTGCCGCGGGGAAAATATTCGGGACGATAGAGACGGCGACCACAACGACGCGGTATTTCGTTGTTGATGCCGCTACCGCAGAGATCGCCGGGTATCGCACCAGGCATGAAGGCCTGCCACGATGCGCAATATGTGGACATGCTTGAAGCGGCGGGCATGCGCCGGGGTGAAGATGGTCGTCCGGGGACTGGCCGGCCGGAGAGGCTTTTACCGGAAAGCTGCACGTCTATACCGGTCGGTGCGATCATAAGCAGACAGCTTCACCCGTGCGCACGTAGCCATGATTGGCGCGACGCGGTCATTCAACTTTTGCCGAATGGAAATCTATGACAGCCATCAACACGGAACTGGATCGCCTGATCTGGATCGACCTGGAAATGACCGGACTCAATACCGATCATGATTCCATTCTGGAAATCGCCACCGTCGTGACCGATGCGCAGTTGCAGGTGCTGGCGACCGGGCCGGAACTGGCGATCGCGCATCCGCTGGCGGCGCTGGAAAAGATGGATGACTGGAACCGCAACCAGCACAGCCATTCGGGCTTGTGGCGACGGGTGCTGGAGAGTCGGGTGTCGATGCAGGAGGCCGAACGGCAGACGCTGGATTTTCTCGCGCAATGGGTGCCGGCGGGGGTCTCGCCGATCTGCGGCAACTCCATTTGCCAGGACCGCCGCTTCCTGCATCGCCTGATGCCGCGGTTGGAGCAGTATTTCCATTACCGCAATCTGGATGTCAGCACCTTGAAGGAACTGGCGCGCCGCTGGGCGCCGCAGGTGCTGGCTTCGCACTGCAAGCAGGCCGCGCATACCGCACTGAGCGACATCCACGATTCGATCTCGGAACTGCGGCATTACCGCAAGCACATGGCGGAACTGGGCGAAGCGCCGCGCTAGCGAGCGCTGCTCGCTGCGGCGCTGGACGCCCGATCACGGAAGGACGGGCGGGCATATCAGGAAGCACAAGGCATCGCCTTGGATGGCCATGAAAAGATCGAGAAACCCAATGTACAGCGGGCGCTATCCGTTGCCGGCGCTTGTGTCGCCGGGTTGCTTTTCCATCGGCGAAGCCTGCGGATTCGCCGAGATCAGCGAGGCCACCTGCTCGCCGGTCAACGGAATATCGTTGTGGTGATAGAGGTGCAGGTCCCGCTGCGGATACGGAATCGACAGGCCGCTGCCGAGCAGGCGATCGCGGACGCTCTGCAATATCTGGCTCTGCGCCAGGCCGAAGTCGCTATTCCTGGCATAGGCGTAAAGCATCAGATTGACCGTGCTGTCGGCCAGCGCGGTGACACGCACGAAAGGTTCCGGCGATTCGAGTATCAGCGGGTGTTCGTTGGCGATGTCGAGCAGGATCCCCTGCGCCTTGGTCAGATCGTCGTCATAGCCGACGCCGACTGGCACTTCCAGGCGCCGGTTCGGCAGCGAACTGAAATTGACGATCGGTGTGGTGGTGATGATGCTGTTCGGCAGCGTCACCACGCGTTCGTCGAAGGTGCGCAACTTGGTCTGGAAGACCCGCACTTCCTGCACGATGCCTTCCTGGCCGTTGACGATCACATGGTCGCCGTCGCGGAAGGGGCGCAGTGCGATCAGCATCACGCCGGAAGCGATGTTGGACAGCGAGTCCTTCAATGCCAGGCCGATGGCCAAGCCGGTGGCGCCCAGCACCGCCAGCAGCGAAGTGGTGTTGACCCCCAGATGCGCCAGCACCACCACCGCGACGATCAGCACGCTGATCGCATAGGTCAGGTTGCGCAGGAAACCGCGCGCAGTGGCTTCGACCTTGGCGCGCGCCAGGATGCGGTCCAGGGCGCGGCTCAGCAGCTTGGCCAGCGCCAGGCCCACGCCCAGCAGCAACAGCGCCACCAGCAGTCGCAAGCCGTAGGTCTGCAGCAGCTGCGGCCAGTCGATGCCGCTCAGATCCGGCGTGCCCTGCACGGGTTCGAACGCGGATTTGAGGGCGGCGACGCTCATCGAGCCTTGGATTTGGCCAGCCGCAACCAGGTATCGACGACGGTGTCGGGATTCAGCGATACCGATTCGATGCCTTCCTGCATCAGCCATTCGGCCAGATCCGGATGGTCGGACGGACCCTGGCCGCAGATGCCGACATAGCGGTTCTTGGCGCGCGCGGCCTTGATCGCCATCGACAGCATCTTCTTGACCGCCGGATTGCGCTCGTCGAACAGATGCGCGACGACGCTGGAATCGCGGTCCAGTCCCAGGGTCAGCTGGGTCAGGTCGTTGGAGCCGATCGAGAAGCCATCGAAGATTTCCAGGAACTCGTCGGCCAGCAGCGCGTTGGAGGGCAGCTCGCACATCATGATGATCCGCAGACCGTCCTCGCCGCGCTCGAGGCCATGCCTGGCCAGCACTTCGATGACCTTGCGGCCTTCCTCCAGCGTGCGCACGAAAGGAATCATCACCCACAGGTTGGTCAGGCCCATTTCGCCGCGGACCCGGCGCACCGCCTGGCATTCCAGCGCGAAGGCCGGCTCGAACCCGGGATCGACGTAGCGGCTTGCGCCACGGAAGCCGAGCATCGGATTCTCTTCTTCCGGTTCGTAGCGGCTGCCGCCGATCAGGTTGGCGTATTCATTGGTCTTGAAGTCGGACAGACGCACGATCACCGTGTTCGGCGCGACCGAGGCGGCGATGGTGGCGATGCCTTCGGCCAGACGGTCCACGTAGAAGCTGACCGGGTCGGCATAGCCGGCCATCTTTTCGTCGATCTTCTTCCTGGTCTGCGGATACTGCTGGTCGTATTCGAGCAGCGCCTTGGGATGCACGCCGATATGGCTGGCGATGATCATTTCCAGCCGCGCCAGGCCGATGCCGGCGTTGGGCAACTGGCCGAAATCGAACGCGCGCTCGGGATTGGCGACGTTCATCATGATTTTCAGCGGCGCGGGCGGCATGTCCGCCAGGTCGGTGGTCTCGCGGGTGAACTCCAGCTTGCCGGCGTAGATGTAGCCGGTATCGCCCTCGGCGCAGGAAACCGTGATCTGGCCGCCGTTCTCGATGGCGTCCAGCGCATTGCCGGTGCCGACCACGGCGGGCACGCCCAGTTCGCGGGCGATGATCGCGGCATGGCAGGTGCGGCCGCCACGGTTGGTGACGATCGCCGAGGCGCGCTTCATCACCGGCTCCCAGTCCGGATCGGTCATGTCGGCGACCAGGACATCGCCCGGCTGAACCTTGTTCATATCGTCGAGGGAACGCACCACGCGCGCGGCACCGTTGCCGATCTTGTTGCCGATTGCGCGGCCTTCGGCGATGACCGGGCCACGCGTCTGCAACGTGTAGCGTTCGATCTGGGTGGCGTGTCCGCGCGACTTCACGGTTTCCGGGCGCGCCTGCAGGATGTAGAGCTTGCCGGTGATGCCGTCCTTGCCCCATTCGATGTCCATCGGGCGGCCGTAATGCTGCTCGATGGTCAGTGCCTGCTTGGCCAGCTCCTGCACGTCCTTGTCGGTGATCGAGAAACGGCTGCGCAGCTCGGCCGGGGTGTCCTCGTTGCGGACGCGTTCGCCGGGCTTGTCGGAATACACCATGCGAATCTGCTTGCTGCCCAGCGAGCGGCGCAGGATCGCCGGTTTGCCCTGGCGCAGGGTCGGCTTGTAGACGTAGAACTCGTCCGGATTGACCGCGCCCTGGACAACGTTCTCGCCCAGACCATAGCTGGAGGTGACGAAGACCACGTCGCGGAAGCCGGACTCGGTATCCAGGGTGAACAGCACGCCGGCGGCGCCGACATCCGAACGCACCATCAGCTGGATGCCAGCGGACAGGAACACATCCTCGTGTTTGAAGCCGTGGTGGACGCGGTAGGCGATAGCGCGGTCGTTGTACAGGGAAGCGAACACTTCCTTGACCTTGCGCACGACATCGTCGGCGCCGGTTACGTTCAGGAAGGTCTCCTGCTGGCCGGCGAATGAAGCATCCGGCAAGTCCTCGGCGGTGGCCGAGGAGCGCACCGCCACTGCCACGTCACCGCCGCCGTTTTCGGTGCACAACTTGGCGTAGGCGTCGCGGATTTCCTGGTCCAGCCCGGGCTGTAGCGGCGCATCGACGACCCAGCCGCGGATTTCCTTGCCCGCCTGCGTCAACGCCGGCACATCCTCCACATCGAGCTTGGCGAGGCGGTCGAAAATGCGGTTGGACAGGTCGTTATGGGTGATGAAGGCCTGATAGGCCTCGGAAGTAGTGGCGAATCCGCCGGGTACCGAGACGCCGAGGCCGGCCAGATGGGAAATCATCTCGCCGAGCGAGGAATTCTTGCCGCCGACCCGGGCCAGATCGGCCAGGCCCAACTGATGCAACCAGAGGATGTTCTCGTTCAAGCGCGATGCTCCCAGTGACCATCCGCCCGGTCGGGCAGCGTTGGCCACGTCCCAAGAAAGAAGCCGTTATGATGCAGTCCGGCACCGATACAGACAAGCTTGATTTGTCGGGCCTAATCGTGGTTAGCCCTGAGATTCCCTATTCATGACCGACATCCGCCCCGTGTTCTATGTTTCCGATGGCACCGGCATCACCGCCGAAACCATTGGCCACAGCCTGCTGACCCAGTTCAGTGGATTCAGTTTCGCTACCGACCGGATTTCCTTCGTCGATAGCCCGGAAAAGGCGCGGGACGCTGTGGAACGCATTCGCGAGACCGGCGAACGCTACGGGGTCCGCCCGATCGTGGTCAATTCCTGCGTGGACCAGCAGCTGAGCTCGATCCTGGCCGGTTCCGGGGCGTTGATGCTGGACGTGTTCGCACCGTTCATCGAACCGCTGGAGCGCGAACTGAACGCGCCGCGGCAGGCCAGGGTGGGGCAGGCGCACGGTCTGGTCGATTTCGAGACCTATCACCGCCGCATCAATGCGATGAATTTCGCTCTGACCCACGATGATGGCGTATCGCTGAACTACGACGAGGCCGATCTGATCCTGGTGGCGGTATCGCGGGCGGGGAAAACGCCGACCTGCATCTATCTGGCCTTGCATTATGGGATTCGCGCCGCCAACTATCCCCTGGTTGACGAGGACCTGGAATCGGACCAGTTGCCGCAACGCCTTCGCGCCTACCGGCGCAAGCTGTTCGGACTGACCATCGATCCGGAGCGGTTGCAGCAGATCCGCCAGGAACGCCGACCCAATTCCAATTACGCCATGCTGGAAACCTGCAAGAGGGAGATCGCCGCCGCCGAAGCCATGTTCCGCGCGCAGCGGGTGCCGATCCTGAGCACCACGCATACCTCGATCGAGGAGATTTCCAGCAAGGTATTGTCCACGCTGGGACTGCAGCGGGGCATGTTTTGACCGCAGTATATCGAGGTTGGGGAAGGCATCCGGCGGCGGGTTCCGGCAACCGCGATACGGCCAGGGGTGGCCTGCGAATCGTCATGATGATGATGTCGCCGTGCGCATGGCGGTACGGGCGGCGTTTCTTTCACGATTTGGGAACTGGAGGCCGGTTTGCAGCGTAATGCCAGCAACGCGCGTATTCCCAGCCTGAGCCGTTTCGGCTGGCTGATGGGGCTGTATGCGGAAAACTACGTTCGCATCAATCGCCTGTTCGCACCTGGGAACCTGGATGTGGGTGCCTACGTATCGTCCGTGGGCGATGGGCTGGGCCTGCGGCTGGAGGTGATGGAACGGCACCGCTATACCGTGGAACTGAAATTGACCTACGACCTGCGCGACTGGATCACCGGCGAGCTGGACCCTTCCGCCTACATGCGGTTTTATTGCGATGCGAAACAGGCCGAGGCCACGCATTGCTATATCGGCCGGCGCTGGCAGGACGCGATCGGCCTGTATCCGCCGCCGGCCGAAGTCATCAGCCATCGGCTGCGCATGAACACCTTCCTGGGCAAATGGCTGGAATATCTGGCCGGTTGCGGGCATGGCGTGGCCACGCTGGCACGGGTGGGCGCGCAACCGGAGGTGGCGGTCGGCGGCTGAAGAACTCATTCATCAGCGCCCGGCTGCGATCACCCAGGCGGCCGCGTGCGCATTGTGCCGACACTTCGACGTTGCCGGAGAATTTCCGTGAGATGTGGAACGGTCGCATCCTGCAAGCCTTGTCTTCATGGGGGCGCTGGCGCAGGGGAACCGCCCGCGAGCGGCATCATTTCAACGGGGCGGTTCCTGCGCCCTGTGCCTGGGCAGTACGAGCCGGTATTGTCCGCGATCGCCGGCTCCGGCGCCGCGAAGCTCGACGTTGGCGCACAGCGCGTCGCCGCACAGCACCACATCGGCCTGGTCATAGGCGCGCAGCAGATTCGC
>JAISFF010000033.1 GCA_031263725.1 Lysobacteraceae bacterium
GGGAATGTTTTCCTCTGGAAAATGATGCCTGATCCGTTCCCAGTGAGTGTCGGAAATCTTCAGCATGTGGCTATTTTACAGGCCTTTCGTGCGGATTTCTGATTTTGAGATAGGTTCTAGCCTTCGATGATACAGCGTCCGGCTCCGGCACGGCCTCCGGTTTGCGCATATTCCCAGGCTCTGGCGATGTCGGTCTCATCGCGGATCACGCTCTGGCCCTTCCCGGACGAGGACATCACCGGCTTGATGACGCAGGGCAGGCCTACCGCGGCGACCGCGTCCCGGTATTCTTTTTCCGTATCGACGAAACGATACGGCGAGGTGGGGACTCCCAGCGTCTCCGCCGCCAGCCGCCGGATGCCTTCCCGGTCCATCGTCAATTGCGCGGCCCTGGCGGTCGGAATGACCCGCTGGCCCTGCTCCTGTTCCAGCATGGTCAATGTTCTGGTATCGATCGCCTCGATCTCGGGCACGATCAGGTCCGGCTTTTCCAGCTCGACCAATGCCCGCAGCGCTTTGCCATCGAGCATGTCCAGGACATGCGCACGATGTGCGACCTGCATCGCCGGCGCGTCGGCATAACGATCGGCGGCGATCACTTCCACGCCCAGACGTTGCAGCTCGATGGCGACCTCCTTGCCCAGTTCCCCGGCTCCCAGCAGCAATACCCGGGTGGCGTGTGAAGACAGTGGCGTACCAAGGCGGACCATGACGATTCCGGGGCTTCAGAAAGGGAGGGCATTGTAAGCGTTACGGCGCCGGAACGAGCCAATCCGGGGCTTTCCCTGAGATACACTATCGCCTTTCGTTGCTCAGGGGAAACATCATGCAGGAAGTCCAGAAGCGTTCGTTGCCCGGCATTCCCGTCGTCATACTGTTGCTGCTCGTCATCGGCGGGTTTCTTCTCCTCACCGCATTCGGCGTCGCGTTCAATCTGATGGGGTTCATGCCTGTCGGCATGCTGGGCGCCCTGCTCGCCGCCGCTTGCCTGATCGGCCTGTACACGGTCGAGCCGAATCAGTCCGCCGTGCTCAGCCTGTTCGGCAAATACGTCGGTACCGTCAAGGACAGCGGCCTGCGCTGGAACAATCCGTTTTACTCGAAGAAGAAAATCAGCCTGCGCGTACGCAATTTCGAAAGCGGAAAACTCAAGGTCAACGATCTGGAAGGCAGCCCCATCGAGATCGCCGCGGTCATCGTCTGGCAGGTCACGGATTCGGCCGAAGCGGTCTACAACGTGGATGACTACGAAAGCTTCGTCTACATCCAGTCCGAGGCCGCCCTGCGCGCCATGGCGTCGAGCTATCCCTACGATCAGCACGAAGGCGACCACCAGATCGCATTGCGCAGCCACCCGCATGAGATTTCCCGCCATCTGCTCGAACAGATCGCCGAGCGCCTCGGCACTGCCGGCGTCAGTGTCGTCGAGGCGCGCATCAGCCATCTGGCCTATGCGCCGGAAATCGCCCAGGCCATGCTGCAGCGACAGCAGGCCAATGCCATCATCGCCGCACGCACACGTATCGTCGCGGGCGCTGTGGGCATGGTCGAGATGGCCTTGTCCGAGCTGCAGAAAAACGGTGTGGTCCAGTTGAACGAGGAACGCAAGGCACAAATGGTCAGCAATCTGCTGGTCGTGCTCTGCGGCGACCGCGGCGCGCAGCCCACGCTCAACACCGGCTCGCTGGATTGATACCGGCAGGCCGGCGTGCCGCTTCCCGCGGCACCGTGACCTTCCCACTCAAAGGACATCAGGCAGGCCGATGACCGGAAATCCGGAGGAGAAGACCAGACCGCTGCAGATCAACGCCAGACTGGCCGTGGGCGGCGCATTTCTGCTGTTGTTGGTCATCGCGCTGATTGCAATGTCCCTGTTCCAGCAGAAACCTTCGGGTGACAACGAACGCCCGCTGGATCCCGATCGCGCCGCCGCCGCCGAGCATTTCATACGCTTCATCGAGCGTACGGACTATGCGTCGGCCTATGCGATGCTCGGTTCCCGGTTTCAGCAACGTTTTTCTCAGGAGTCTTTCCAGGGCACATGGGAAGGATTCCTGGCCAGAACCGGGCCATTGCAGATGCGAAACAAGGCCCGTGCAGGCTTGGATGACAGCCTCGAGGCTGTCGTCTACACGATGCAATTCCGGGACATGGCGCTGGATCTGCGGTTGCTGATCGATACCACGGGCAGGGTCAGTGATTTCGCCTTCGATACCGCCCATCCGCAGGCGCTTGCCCAGATGAGAAGCCAGGCCAGCCATTATGTTGAGCGTGAGACTTGGGTCGGCGAAATGAGACTGCCGGGGCTGCTGACCTCTCCGGCTCGCATGCAACAGACATCGGCGGTGATCCTGATGCACGAAGCCGGCTTTCAGGATCGCGACCAGACCATCGGCAACGGCAAACCATTCCGCGACCTGGCATACGGTCTGGCTGCGCGCGGTATCGCCGTGCTGCGGTACCAGAAGCGTCCCCTGTCGGCCGAAGCCGCCACGTTGAACGACGAATACGTCGACGACGCGGTTGCCGCCATCAATCTGCTGCGGCAGATCCCGGGAATCGATCCGGCGCGAATCTACATCGCCGGCTACGGCTTGGGAGGCAGCGTCGCGCCCCTGGTCGCCGAGCGCGACGGCAATATCGCCGGACTGATCCTGCTTGCGGCCGATGCCAGGCCCGCACAGACCACACTTGCCTCGCGCCTGTCCTCGCCGCGTCTCCCCGCCGGCTACTGGGAGAATCTGGCGCGATATGATCCCGTTGCCACCGCCCGCCTGGTAGGCCGCCCCCTTCTGCTGATCCAGGGCGACCGCGATTCGCAAGTGACGGTGAACAACGACCTGGCACGCTGGGAAGCCGGTCTTGCCAATTGCGGATGCATCACCAGCAAACGCTATGCGACGATCGATCATTCACTGCTGCCGGTGGGCATACAGGACGGCAGCGCCGCATCTCCGCCTGTCTTCCACCAGCTGCCAGCCCAGGTGATCGACGATATCGCCGCTTGGATAGAACCTTCTCCTGCCGCTCAGTGACGATGGCGGACCGCGAACGCTACGTCGATAGCCCTCAAAAGAATCGCGGTTGCAGCAGGGCTTGCCAGAAGTGCTGCAACACCCGGGGATTCATCGCCACCATGAAGATCACGCCGAATGCCGCACCTGCGAGGTGCGCGCTGTGGTTGATGTTGTCCCCTCCCTGACGGTCCATCCAGATGCTGTAGCCGACATAGAACAGCGCATACAGAATCGCCGGCACCGGTATCACCATCACGATGATCAGACTCCAGGGCGCCAACAGAATGAAGGCGAACAATATCGCCGACACCGCGCCGGAAGCACCCAGACTGTAATAGCGGGCATTCTTCTGGTTCTTGAAATAGCTGGGCAGGATGGAAACCACCAGCGCCGCGAGGTAGAAGGCAGGATAGGTCAGGCGGCTGCCGCTGAGCGTGTTCATCACGTCTTCGATCTGACCACCGAAGAAGAACAGCGTGACCATGTTGAAAAGCAGATGGCTGAAATCGGCATGGATGAAGCCACAGGTCAACAGACGGTCGTATTGACGGTTGCGTTCGATCGCCGGCGGCCAAAGGATCAGCCGTTCCGCCAGCTTGGGATTATTGAACGCCAGCCATGACACCACACAGGTGATGCCGATCAGAAGCCAGGTAACGGGAGCCGGAATCATCTTTGTCAACCTCGGGCGCTGCGGTAATGGTCGACGGCTTTATAACGTTGCGCATACCCGCCGAACGCCAATGCCGCCAGGAAGGCAAAGCCAGCGAAGAAGAACATCAGGAAAGCGGCCTTGCTCAGGCCGGTGGCGGCGATCCCGTGCATGACCGCCGAGGTCTCGGTGGCCGCGTTGGCCAGCAACACCCAGAGATTGCCCACGGTGGTCGTCAGGTTCCAGAAGCTCATCACCACGCCCTTCATCGATTGCGGCGCCTGGCTGTAGGCGAACTCCAGCCCGGTCGCCGAGACCAGCACCTCTCCGGAAGTCAGCAGCGCATATGGCAGAACCTGCCACAGGATCGACATCGGATCGCCATTGTCCATCAGCACCTGGATGGTACCGGCCACGACCCAGGCCAGACCGCTGAAAACAATGCCGGCGGTCATGCGCCGTAGTGCGGTAGGCTCGTGACCCAGTTTGCGCAGCAACGGATACAGCACCAGATTATTGAACGGAATCAGGATCATCACCAATGCGGGATTCAACGCCTGCATCTGCGCCGGCGAGAACCAGTCCGGCTTGCTCATGGCGGCGCCCTGCAGCACCCAGGTCGAAGCCTTCTGGTCGAAAAGCGAAAAGAAGGGGGTGGTCAGCGCAAAGATCATCAGGACTTTCAGGATGGAACGAACTCCGTCCACCGCTTCCCGTGGGTGTACGCCACGGGCGCGATCCAGTTGCATCCAGGCACCGCCGCCGCCGCCGGCCAATATCAGCACCGATCCCAGGCACAGGCAGATCACGATGCCCAGCTTCGGAATCAACGCCAGTGCCGCCACCGCCAGTACCAGCGAGATGACCGTTACCCACAGGCCCGGTCTTGCCCGGCCCTGCCCCTCCTGCGATAGCAAAGCGGTGCGGACCACATGAACGAACGAATGCGGATCCCTGGGTGGCAACGGCACGATGACGTAATGCTTGCGTCCCAGCCAGAACATGAACATGGCGATGAACATCAGAATGCCCGGGATGCCGAAGGCCCAGGCCGGTCCCCAGTTCCGCAATACCAGCGGGATCAGCAGCGAGGCGAACAACGAGCCGAAATTGATGATCCAGTAGAAAGCATCGAAGACCAGCTTGGCCAGATGCTTGTTCGATTGATTGAACTGGTCGCCCATGAAGGACGCGACCAGAGGCTTGATCCCACCCGCGCCCAGCGCGATCAATCCCAGCCCGAGAAAGAAGCCGGTCCGATGACCTTCGAACATCGCCAGACAGGCATGTCCCGCGCAATAGATCAGGCTGAACCAGAGAATGGTGTTGTATTTGCCGAAGAACCGGTCGGCCAGCCAACCGCCCAGCAACGGGAAGAAATACACCCCGATCATGAAGCTGTGCATGATGTGCTTGGCTTCGGCCTCGCGCGCTTCGGTCAGCGCGCCCTGCAGCAACAGCGAAGTCACCAAAAACTGCACAAGGATGTTGCGCATTCCGTAGAAGCTGAAACGCTCACAGGCTTCGTTGCCGATGATGAAAGGGATCTGGCGCGGCATTTGCCTTGCAGCGGCTTCTGGAGTCGTGCTCATTCACAAGATGGTGTCCAGGGGAAGCGAAGATTAACCGATTGGCCATAAACGCACATTCCGGACTCTCGCTTCGTGGGTTGATGGGGGCATGGTGCGCCCTGTCTTTCCGGCTCCGCGGCCACGCCGGTCCCGTATCCGTATTTCCAGGCGGGACGAACGAAGACGGACCCCGAAAGGCCCGTCATCGCACGATGGCAGAAAGCCGGATCAGGATGCGGCGCGCAGCGCCCTGATCCGCTCTTCCAGTGGCGGATGGCTGAGGAACAGCTTGCGCAGGCCGCGTCCGATACCACCGGAAATGCCGAACGCCTCGACCTGCGCCGGCAAGGTGCTTTGTCCGTGGTTGAGCGACAGACGCTCCAGCGCGCTGATCATCTTGTGCTTGCCGGCCAGCTTGGCACCACCGGCATCGGCGCGGTACTCGCGGTGACGGGAGAACCACATCGCGATCATCGACGCGAACAGGCCGAACACGATCTCCAGCAGGAATACGATTCCGTAGTAGGCGAAGCCGCCGCGGCTGGCGCGGTTCCCGGAAAGGTAGCTGTTGACGATGCTGCCCACGACACGCGCCAGCACGAACACGAAGGTGTTCAACACACCCTGCAGCAGCGCCATCGTCACCATATCGCCGTTGGCCACATGGCTGATCTCGTGCCCGAGTACGGCTTCGGCCTCGTCGCGGTTCATGTTGTGCAGAAGCCCGGTCGATACCGCCACCAGGGACTTGTTGCGATTGGCGCCGGTAGCGAAGGCGTTGATTTCGGGCGCATCGTAGATGGCGACTTCCGGCATGCCGATGCCGGCGGCCTGTGCCTGGCGCTGCACGGTGCCGAGCAGCCAGCGTTCGACCTCATTCGACGGCTGGGTGATCACATGCGCGCCGGTCGAGCGCTTGGCCACCGTCTTGGACAGCAGCAGCGAGATGAAGGAACCGCCGAATCCGAAAATGGCCGCCACGATCAGCAGACCGCCAGTCTGTGACGGATTGATACCGAGTATGGACATGATGACGCCCAGCAGTATCAGTACCGCGAAGTTGGTGAGGAGATAAAGCACAGTTCGGCTGAACACTGGATTCGACCTTCCGGATATGAAGAAACGGGCGCTATAGATTCGTGGCGAAACGGATTGAATTCAAGCGTTTCATGACTGATGATTCAGCCGCATGCCCTCCCTTCCCCCACGCTATCGCGGCCGCTTCGCACCCTCGCCGACCGGTCCCCTGCACCTGGGGTCGTTGTCGACCGCCATCGGCAGCTGGCTGCTGGCCCGTCAGGCCGGAGGTGAATGGCTGGTGCGGATCGAGGACATCGATCCCCCGCGCGAGGTTCCTGGCGCAGCGCAATCGCAATTGCGTGCGCTGGCCGCATTCGGCCTGGTCTCCGACCTGCCGGTGCTGTACCAGAGCGCACGCAGCGACCGCTATGCCCGGGCGATCGACTTGCTACGTTCGGCCGGACGGGTATTCGATTGCGCCTGCAGCCGCTCGGACCTGGCGGCACAGGGCAGCATCCACAGGCGATGCGTGCCGCCTGCCGGCGAGCACAGGCAATGGGCGATCCGGCTGCGTGTCGAAGACGGCAGCGTGGTCGAATCCGAAGATGCGCTGCAAGGCCGATTCCACCAAGACGTTGCCGTTGCGGCGGGCGATTTCGTGCTCAAGCGCGCCGATGGCTACTGGGCGTACCAGTTGGCGGTCGTCGTCGATGATGCCGAACAGGAAATCAGCGACATCGTCCGTGGTGCCGACCTGCTGGATTCCACTCCTCGGCAGATCCTGCTGCAACGCGCATTGGGTTTGCCGACCCCCCGCTACCTGCATCTGCCGCTGGTCATCGACGAATCGGGACAGAAACTGTCCAAATCCCTGTCCTCGATTCCCGTGGATCCCGCCGATCCGGTACCGGCGCTTCGCGCGGTATGGGCGATGCTGGGACAGGAGCCTTCCGCGCTGCCCGCTTCCGGGTCGGCCGAGTCGCGACTTCTGCGAGTGGTGTCCGGATTTCAGGCCGATCGCATCCCCCGCGCACTGTCCGCCATCGATTTCGGGCCAGCCGCGGATCGCTCCTGAAACCTTTGTCAAACCAGCCGAAACCAGACCGGCAAAGCGAAATCACCCTTCTCTTTTCAATGTGCAGTGTGATGCCGGAGCCGGTGCGGCGCAGCCCGTTCAGAGAAATGAGAAAGACATTCACCCTTTACTTTAGGCCAATTGCGCCGCCTATCGGGCTACGCCATGCTGCCGCCATATCGCTGGGAGTCCATAGCTTTATGAGCGTCGCTCGCATCATCAAGAAATACCCCAACCGCCGACTCTACGACACGGAGATATCGAGCTACATCACAGTCGATGATGTCCGCCAACTGGTCATGGACGAAGAATTGTTCGAAGTGCGCGATGCCAAGACCGGGCAGGATCTGACCCGTTCGGTACTGCTGCAGATCATCAGCGAACAGGAACAATGCAAAACCCCTGTCCTGTCCACGCCGCTGCTCAATCAGGTCATCCGCTTCCGTGGCAACCCATTGCAAGCGCTGCTGGGCCAATACATGGAACGCAGCATGCAACTGTTCCTCGAACAGCAGGCCCGGTTCCGCAAGCAGATGGGCAATCTGCTGGGCCAGACATCGTGGATGACCATCGACCAGATGGTCGGCGAGCATGACCGGGAGTTCTGGCAGAACCTGGAAAACAACATCGATGGCGAGAACACCGCCGTTCAGTCGGCGGAGGCCTCCGGCTCCAAGGCCTGACGCCGGATCCGCTTTGAGCTTGGATGGACTTTCCTGACCGCTCAGATCCCGCGTACCACCCGGAATCCCACACGGCTGCTGGTGATGTCCGAATCGACCGAAAACCGCCAGGATGACCGGGCCTGGAACGGAGCGCCCGCCCAGAAGCCCCCGCGTGCCACGCGCAGGCGGCAACCCGGGTTGAACCAGCTTGCGCCGTCGCCCGGAGCACGCCGGTAGTTGGAGTGCCAGCAATCCGAGACCCATTCGCTGACATTGCCTTCCATGTCATACAGCCCCCAGGGATTGCGCCGGAAGCTGCCTACCGGAGACGGCCCCCAATAACCGTCTCCATAACCGGCGAACGCGTTGTTCCAGTGCCGGCCGCTGGGCGAAACATCGTTGCCGCCAGTGTAATTGCCGCTGCCTTCTGGGGGAGAGGCCAAGTTGCCCCAGGGATAGCGTCCCGTCTGCCCCGCCCGCAGCGCGTACTCGAATTCCGCTTCGCTCGGCAACCGGTAGCTGCGGCCGGTCTGCTCCGACAACCAGATCGCATAGGCCTCCGCGTCGCGGACATTGATATGCAACACCGGCGCATTGGGCCGTGCCGGATTGCCGGCGTAGTCCGACTGCCAGTCCACGCCATTGCGTCTGACGAAATTGCCGCTGCGTTCGTCATAAACGATGGAATTGCCACGCCTCGTCGCCCGGCTCCGACGCCCGCTGCTTTCCACGAACCTCCGGAAATCCGCCACGGTGATCTCGGTCGTGGCCATGGCGAACCCGCGTTCGAAGCGAACCTGATGGCGGGGTCTTTCGGCATCGCTCGCACCACTGTCGGCATCCGGAGCTCCCATCAGGAATTCGCCATAGGGAATGACCACCATCTGCGGCCCGCGGGAACCGTCCCGCAATGCGTCGGTGAATACCTGGCTTGGCCGGAAGACTCCATAGCGTGGGGCGGCTTCGAGCTTTTCCTGCAATTGCGGCACGCGAGCGTCATCGGCCAGCGCGATGCTCCGCAATCGTTCCAGTTTCGCACGCGCCGGCCCCAGACCGCTCGACGATGCCAGATCGCGCAACGCACCGTAATACAACAACGCCACCTGCTTCGCCCGCAGTACTTCCACCCGGACCGCCGCATCGGCCACCGTGCTGGCATCATCGTCACGTACCGCCGCCGCCATTCTCAGCCAACGGGTCGCGGCCGCGAAATCCGAACCCAGCGAAGCCTGCTCGGCGTGCGCGATCATCGCGCTTTCCACGGCCGCCATTCCCTGCCGCGCTCTGGCATTGTCCCGGTCCATCGCCAGTGCCTCGCGAAAACGCGCGATCGCACCACCGTCAGGCTCCCGCAGGTGGCCCTCGCGCAGCGCCCGCTCTCCCGCCTGATTGCGGTCGAGCACTGCCGCCTTTTCCTCTTGTCGTCGGAAAAACGACTCGGCCCCGGCATCACCGCGATCGTAATACCGCAATACCGATGCCGCCTTGCCGGCCTGCACCAGCGCCGTTTCATCCCAGTCGGAACGATCCAGCAGCTCATTGCTCCGCAGCAACAACTGCCGGTAGGCACGATCCAGACCGCGCCGCGCCTGCGCATCGTCCGGTTCGGCCTCCAGGATGGCCAGATACTGCGGTATCGCCGATTCCGAATCCTCGAACAACCGCCCCGCACCCAGCGCACGGGCCGCGCTGCGCCTGACTTCATCCATATCCTCCCGTGCGAATACCACCGAGGGAGGGTGCCAAGTCCTTTTCGCCTGCAGCGGCACGGCAGTCTGGATCGGCTCCTTGGTCTGCGTGGCGGCCTGCAATGTGAGCCGTTCACGGACCACCGAAACGTCGCGCGCCCGGGTACCGTCAGCGAGGGATTCCGGTTCGCGCGAACAAGCCGCCAGCCAGAACACCGCTACTCCGATCATGATCGCCGCCTTATGCAAACGTCCTCCCGTCAGTATCTTGATGTCGCGCCACCTGTTTGAGGTTAGGCTATTGTCACCTGTCCGCATCCTCGATGCATTCGCGGAAACCTCGTGCCACAGACTCTCTGGATCAACCAACCTTCCGAACTGGAACAGCGCCTCGAACACATGCCTGAGCGGATCGGACTCGATACCGAGTTCATTCGCGAACGCACTTTCTGGCCCAAGCTGGCCCTGGTTCAAATGGCGCTGGAGGACCAAATCCTGCTGATCGACCCGCTGGTGCCGGGCATGGCACAGGCACTGTCGCGCTGGCTAAGCTTGCCACAGACGCTGAAGATCATGCACAGCGCCAGCGAAGATCTGGTGGCCTTCAAACACAGCTGTGGCGTCCTGCCATCCCCTCTCTACGACACCCAGGTGGCCGCTACGCTGGCGGGGATCGCTCCCAGCCCAAGCTACCAGAAGCTGGTGGAAACCACTGTCGGCGCCTTGATTCCCAAGGGAGAGACCCGTTCGGACTGGATGCGGCGCCCACTCAGTCCCGCCCAGCTGGAATACGCCGCCGACGATGTACGGTATCTGTTCGACCTACATGACACGACGGCACGACAGCTCGATATCCTGGGCCGCAGCGCCTGGCTGGCCGAAGACTGCGAGCGCATGCTTCACAACGCCGAACAGGATGAGAGCGAACAATGGCCGCACCTGTCCATGCGCAGCGCCCAATTCCTCGACCAACCCGCACAGGCGCGCCTGCTCCGGCTGCTGCGCTGGCGCGACAGCCAGGCCCGCGGCAACGACAAGCCGCGCAACTGGATTCTGGACAATGAACTGGCGGTATCGCTCGCCCGGCAGCCTCCAGCCGACTATTCCGCCCTGCAGCGCAAACTGGAATCGACTCCCAAGGCCCCGCGCAAACTGGCCCGCAACATCTGGAATGCGATGACCGCAGCGGTTCCCGATGAAGCCGGGATGCCATTCGTACGCGCTGCTTCCGATGCCGAGAAGATCACCCTCAAACGCCTGCAACAACGGGTTTCCGAGCGCAGCGCCGAGCTTGGTCTCCCGGTTGGGGTGCTCGCGTCCCGCCGGCAGCTGGAAACCCTGATCGAACAAGGACAATGGCCCAAAGCCCTAGGCCAATGGCGCCGCGAAGAGCTGGAAACCAGCCTGCGCCCCGCACTAGCATCTGCGCCACAGGATGGTTAGAATGTCGCCCTTGCCGTTGGGGCGGTAGCTCAGCTGGGAGAGCGTCGCGTTCGCAATGCGAAGGTCGGGAGTTCGATCCTCCTCCGCTCCACCAAATCGGCATTCGGCAACATCCAAGAAAGGCCAATATCCCATTGAAACACAAAGGATTTGGCCTTTTTTGTTGTCTTTTTGTATCCCGTACCAGCTATTGAAATCCGGGGGCAGTTGGGGGCAAATATGGGGGCAAGACGCCTGCCCTCCTGATGAAATGCCCCCTGCCATGCCGCTGACTGATACAGCCATCCGCAAAGCCAAACCCACCGACAAGACCCAACGCCTGTTCGATGGCGGCGGCATGTATCTGGAAATCTCTCCCGCCGGGGGCAAGTGGTGGCGATTGAAGTATCGATTCGGGGGCAAGGAAAAGCGCCTGTCTCTTGGCACCTATCCCGATACTGGCCTAGCCAGCGCGCGCGCCGCCCGTGACGAAGCGCGCAAACTATTGGCTGCTGGCATTGATCCCAGCGTACACCGTAAAGCCAGTAAAGCCGCTGGCGAGGATCGTGTGTCGAACAGCTTTGAGGTGATCGCGCGCGAATGGTTCGCCAAACAATCACGCTCATGGGCGAAGAGCCATTCCAACAAGATCATGTTGCGACTGGAGAACGATGTTTTCCCATGGCTGGGAGGCCGTCCTATCGCAGAAATCACTGTTCAGGAAGTGCTGGCGACTATGAACCGCATAGTAGATCGTGGAGCCGTGGAATCAGCCCATCGATGCCTTCAATCCTGTGGGCAAATATTCCGCTATGCCATCGTCAGTGGGCGTACCGAGAAGAATCCAGCCAACGACTTGCGCGGCGCATTGCCGCCCATGAAGTCGAGCCACTATGCTGCAATCACCGACCCCAAAGGCATTGGAGAACTACTGCGCGCGATAGACGGCTATAGCGGCAGCCTGGTGGTCCGCTCCGCCTTGCGCCTGTCCCCCTTGCTGTTCGTCCGTCCGGGTGAACTGCGGCATATGGAGTGGACCGAAATCGACTTCGACAAGGCGCAATGGAACCTACCAGCGGAGAAGATGAAGATACGCGAACCACATATCGTCCCGCTATCCACACAAGCCATGGCAATCCTGCACGATCTGTATCCCCTTACAAGACATGGCCGGTATGCCTTCCCCAGCGAACGCAGCGCACAATATCCCATCAGCGACAACACCGTAAACGCGGCCTTGAGGCGCATGGGCTATGC
>JAISFF010000070.1 GCA_031263725.1 Lysobacteraceae bacterium
CGGGAATGTTTCCTCTGGAAAATGATGCCTGATCCGTTCCCAGTGCGTGTCGGAAATCTTCAGCATTTGGCTATTTTACAGGCCTTTCGTGCGGATTTCTGATTTTGAGATAGGTTCTAGTTTGTTTGGGATGGCAGGTGATTCAGGCTTGGAAGGGTGATCCAGGGAAGTCACGTTGCTCTGAAATACTACATATAAATAGTTCAGGATAATTATCTGACTGCAAGACCATCCACCGTCGTATTGTCCAACCGCCACAAGCGGATGCCATGCCGCCGGAGGAATACCCTGCGCCATCGTCTCATGGCTCGCCACGGCTTGCGGATAAACCCGTAGCACGTCGTCCGCCTGCTCATGGGCAGGCAGGCGCGTTCTCATCGGACAGAGCCAATATCGGGGCATCCGGCAAGGCATCGCTATCCGCCAATGCCGATAGTCGCGCAGGCGATGCTTGCGACAGCCATATTCCATCGGAGCCAAGTTCGATCCTGTCGATCCGCCGCCGGATGCCTGCCCGGCGACGGTTTCACGAATATCGGTTTGCAGTCAGCGCCCCGACCGCAATGCTTGAAGAACCCGTTGTCCGGCACGTCCATCGGCGGGCGTCATTCCCAGGCGCGTCTGTTCGCCCCGGATCGCGCGCCGGGTATTGATGCCGATCATGCCGTCGGCTTCGCCGATGTCGTATCCGCGTGCGCGCAACAGGGTTTGCAGTTCCTTGCGCTCGGCGCGATCCAGTCCCGGGTCGTCGGTCGGCCATGCCGCCACTAGGCCGCCCTCGCCGCGCAAGCGGTCGGATAACAGGGAAATGGCCAGTGCGTAACTTTCCGCCGCGTTATAGGAGTAGATCGCATCGTAATTGCGGAATACCAGGAAGGCCGGCCCTTCCACACCGGCCGGGATCAGCACGGCCGCCTTGGCATCGCCCGTGCCGATGGCGCCGCCATCGATACGTCGCACGCCGCGCGCATTCCAGTCGGACAGGGTACGGCGATTGCCGCGACCTGCCAGACCCGCGCCGAACCCGACCGGCAGTTTCACTTCGTATCCCCAGGTCCCGCCCGTGCGCCATCCGGCCCGCTGCAGATAATTGGCAGCGGACGCCAGTGCATCGGGAATACTGCCGACCAGGTCGCGGCGGCCGTCGCCGTCGCCGTCCACCGCGATCCGCGCATAGGTCGAAGGCATGAACTGGGTATGCCCGAATGCGCCGGCCCAGGAACCTGCAAGCTCATCACTGCCACGTCCGTCGAGGCGCAGATCGCCTGCCTGCAGCAGTTTCAGCAATGCGATCAGCTCGCCGCGGAAAAATGCCTGCCGCCGGCCGTTGCACGACAGCGTGCCCAGCGAAACCAGCAGCGGTCGCTTGCCGAAGACCTTGCCGTAATTGCTCTCCACGCCCCAGACCGCCACCACGGTGGCCGGATCCACGCCGTACTGCGTGGAAATGCGGTTCAGCAGATCACGATGCTCCCGCAGCATCGCCTGGCCATCGCGCACCCGTTCCGCATCGACCAGCCCCGCCAGATAATCCCAGATCGGCGTGCTGAACTCGGGCTGCGAATCAAGCAACGGCAACACCGTCATGTCCGGCTGCATGCCGGAAGTGAAACGGTCGAAGCTCTCCGCGGTCACGCCCTGCGTCTGCGCGGTGGCACGAATGCCTGCCATGCAACTGGCGAAGGCGGCCTCGTCGACCGGCGCCGTCGATTGCGCCGATGCGGCGCCAGCGATCAGCAACAAAGCGCCACCGCGATGCGCCCAGGTTGAACTCGGTTTCTTGCCCACCGTGCCGCCCTCTTTCGAATCAGGGCCGGATTCTCGCAAATTTCGCGTTTGCATCGCATCTTTCCGCGCAACAAACGCGCGACGGCATCGAACCGTGCGAAGCCGGCGGCCGGTGCCGGCGCAGGATCCGCAACACACCCGGCAACCGCTCCGGACGTGGCACGATGGCGATTCCCCGTTGAATCGCGCCCATTCCGGTCCACACACCGTGAACCGGAACGCCGATGCTATCCTGTCGGCCGCTCTTTCGTTCCTGCATCGATCATCATGAAATTCGAAGGCACTTCCCGCTACGTCGCCACTCCGGAACTGAAGCAGGCCGTCGATGCCGCCGTCACCCTGCAGCGGCCGCTGCTGATCAAGGGCGAGCCCGGCACCGGCAAGACGCTGCTGGCCGAGGAAGTCGCCAGCGCCTTCGGCGCGCCACTGCTGACCTGGCATGTCAAATCCACGACCAAGGCGCAGCAGGGCCTGTACGAATACGATGCGGTCAGCCGTCTGCGCGACTCGCAGCTGGGCGATCCGCGCGTGCAGGACATCGCCAACTACATCAAACCGGGCAAGCTGTGGGAGGCGTTTGAAAGCGAACAACGCACGGTGCTGCTGATCGACGAGATCGACAAGGCCGACCTGGAGTTCCCCAACGATCTGCTGCACGAGCTGGACCGGATGGCCTTCGATGTGGTCGAAACCGGCCAGACCGTACAGGCGAAGCATCGCCCGATCATCCTGATCACCAGCAACAACGAAAAGGAACTGCCGGATGCCTTCCTGCGCCGCTGTTTCTTCCATTACATCGCTTTCCCGGACGCGGAAACGCTGAAGCGGATCGTCGCCGTGCACTATCCGGACATCGATCAGAAACTGGTGCATCGCGCGCTGGAGGCATTCTTCAATCTGCGCGAAGTGCCGGGACTGAAGAAGAAACCCTCCACTTCGGAACTGATCGACTGGCTGCGTCTGCTGATGGCCGACCAGCTCAGCGCGCAGACGCTGGCCGGGCAGGATCCGGCCAAGGTCGTCCCGCCTTTGGCCGGCGCGCTGATCAAGAGCGAGCAGGACATGCATCTGCTGGAACAGCTGGCATTCCTGCACAGGCGACAGTCGCGCGGCTGAGCGCCATCGAGATATCCCGCCATGAAAATCCTCGCGTTGATCCGAGCCTGGCGTGAAACACTGACCGGCCCGGACAAATCCTGGGTTCTGTTCGAGAACGGCATCTGCGTGATCCTGATGGCACCAGCCACCGCCCTGCTGAAGGAATGGGGACCGGTTCACGTCGGCTCGCCCACCGCGACAACCGCGCTGGAAACGCACCGCCCCGGCAATTCTGCCGGGAAACCGATGGATGTCCAGTCTCATTCCGCCTGTCCGGCGGATACTGGCAATGCGATGAACACTGACAACCGCCCCTTCCTGCAACAGGTCCGACACCTGATGCCCGATACGCCATAATCCTCCATGTTCCTCGGCCTCTTCCATGCATTGCGCGATGAACGCGTCCCGGTCACGCCACGCGAGTGGCTGGACCTGATGGCTGCGCTCGACGCGGGCCTGTCGCAGGCCGACCCGGAAGCGCTGTACACGCTGGCGCGCACCGTGCTGATCAAGGACGAGCGCCACTACGACCGCTTCGACCGCGCCTTCGGCCGCTATCTGCAAGACATCGCCACGGTCACCGGGCAACTGGATGCGCAAATTCCCGGGGAATGGCTGCGACAGGCGCTCAAGCGTGAACTGACCGACGAGGAAAAGGCCCGTATCCAGTCGTTGGGCAGCCTGGAAAAACTGATGGAAGAGTTCCGCAAGCGGCTGGAGGAACAGAAGGAGCGCCACCAGGGCGGCAACCGCTGGATCGGTACCGGCGGCACCAGCCCGTTCGGCGCTGGCGGTTACCATCCCGGCGGCATCCGCGTCGGCCCCAATGGAGGCGGACGCATGGCGGCCAAGGTCTGGGAACAGCGCCAGTTCCGCGGGCTGGACGGCGATGCCGGGCTGAGTCCGCGCAACATCAAGATGGCATTGCGCCGGCTGCGCAAATTCGCGCGCGAAGGCGCGGCCGAGGAATTCGATCTGGACGGCACCATCCAGGCCACCGCCAGCGAGGGTGGCCTGCTCGATATCCGCATGCGCCCCGAACGCCGCAACGCGGTCAGCGTGCTGCTGTTCCTGGATATCGGCGGCTCCATGGACGACCACGTGCATGCCGCCGAGGCGCTGTTCGGCGCGGCCAAGTCGGAGTTCAAGCGCCTGGAGCACTTCTACTTCCACAACTTCATTTACGACTACGTCTGGCGCGACGAC
This sequence comes from Lysobacteraceae bacterium, assembly GCA_031263725.1. Lineage (GTDB taxonomy): Bacteria > Pseudomonadota > Gammaproteobacteria > Xanthomonadales > Xanthomonadaceae > JAITWM01. The sequence goes on from JAISFF010000070.1 coordinate 4,093, forward strand.
CGCCGCGTCAATTCCAATCGCATCTCCACCCATGAGCTGCTGCGCCGCTTCCATCCGGGACACAAGGTCGTCTTCGTCGGCGATGCCGCCATGCATCCCTACGAGATCAGCCATCCCGGCGGCAATCTGGAATACTGGAACGAGGAATCCGGCGCCACCTGGTTCGAACGCGTGCGCCGACACTTCCGCAAGCTGGCGTGGATCAATCCTGTGCCGCACGAGCACTGGGAATACACCCCATCCACGACGCTGACGCGGCGGATGGTCGAGGACCGGATGTATCCGCTGACGCCCGATGGCCTGAGCGAAGCCATGCGGTATCTGGCGAAGTGAGTTCAGCTTGCGGTATTTCGGCTCCGGCCAAATATGTCAGAATTGATCCTTCCTCATGCCGATAACCGCAATCTGATGGAATGGCTGACTGACCCGACCATATGGATGGGCCTGGCAACGCTGATCGTCCTCGAGATCATTCTCGGCATCGACAATCTCGTCTTCATCGCCATTCTGGTGGACAAGCTGCCACCGCGCCAACGCGACAAGGCGCGCCTGATCGGTCTGTCGCTCACCCTGATCATGCGTCTGGCGCTGCTGGCCACGCTGTCCTGGATCATGAGGCTCACCGCGCCGCTGTTCGCGATCGCGGGGCGTCCGGTCTCCGGCCGCGACCTGATCCTGCTCGGCGGCGGCCTGTTCCTGCTGTTCAAGGCCACGATGGAACTGCACGAGCGCCTGGAAGGCAGCGATCACCATGCCGATGGCGGCAAGGCCTACGCCAGTTTCGGCATGGTCGTGGCGCAGGTGGTGATCCTGGATGCGGTGTTCTCCCTGGACTCGATAATCACCGCCGTCGGCATGGTCGACGAGCTCGGCGTGATGATGGCGGCGGTCATCGTGGCCATCCTCATCATGATGGCGGCCAGCAAGCCGCTGACGGTGTTCGTCAATCGCCATCCGACCGTGGTGATCCTGTGCCTCGGTTTCCTGCTGATGATCGGCTTCAGCCTCACCGCCGAGGGTTTCGGCTTCATGATTCCGAAGGGCTACCTGTACGCTGCGATCGCGTTCTCGCTGCTGATCGAAATGTTCAACCAATGGTCGCGGTTCAACCGCGAGCGTGCCGAACGCAAACTGCCGCTGCGGCAACGCACGGCCGATGCGGTCATGCGCCTGCTCGGCGGCCGCATGCAGGAGGATCATGTCGCGGCTGCGGCGCAGGCCGATGCCGCCGTCAAGCGCGACGCGCCGGGGCTGGAGGAGACCGAACGCGAGATGATCCGCAGTGTGCTGTCTCTGGCGGAACGGCCGATCACCAGCCTGATGACGGTGCGCGCGGAGATCGCCTGGATCGATCCGAGCCAGGCTCCGCAGCAGGCAATCGAGTGCGTGGTGCATTCCCCGCACTCGCGACTGTTGGCCTGCAACGGCGAACTCGATCAGGTGCGGGGCGTGGTGCAGGCCCGCGACCTGCTGGCGGATGTGCTGACCGGCAAGGGTTTCTCGGTCGAAACGGTCATCCGCGAACCGCTGTTCGTGCCGGAGAGCGCTTCAACGCTCAGTGTGCTGGAACGCATCCGCGAGCACCCGGTTCCGATGGCGGTAGTCGTCGACGAATACGGCAGCGTCGAAGGACTGGTCACCGCCAACGACCTGCTGGCCGCAATCGCGGGCGATCTGATCGACACCCAGGATGCGGGCTACGGCGCCGAGCCAGGCGCGGACGGCAGCTGGCTGCTCGATGGTGCGATGCCCATCGAGGAGGCCGAACGCGCCATCGGCATCGCTCTGCCGCACAACCCCGCCTATCAGACCCTGTCCGGCCTGGTGGTGTATGTGCTGGATCGCATGCCCAATATTGGCGACAGCATCGATGTCGAAGGCTATCGGCTGGATGTGGTCAGCCTGCAGCACCGGCGCGTGCACAAACTGCGGATCAGCCCGGTGACGGTATAGCCTCGACGCGATGGCTTCGGCCTCTGGCCGTTGTCGTTCCGCTGATGCGCGGATTCCCAGCGGGAACGGGTTCAATCTCCGGCGCGGCGACGATTCCCCCGGCCGGGAAATGATCGGGCGCGCGAAATCGCAGGCAGACTGCCGGATGCGGCTTCGCCGCCGCACCGGCAATCACGAGGCATCGCTTTGCAAGGCCCCGCGGGCGCGGGAAACCCGGAAGCACGATGCGCTATTTGCTGATGTCCACATCCTTGGTTTCAGGCAGGAACAGCATGCCGATCACCACTGTCATCAAGGCGATGATGATCGGATACCACAGTCCGTAGTACATGTTGCCGGTGGCCGCGACCAGGGCGAAGGAAATCGTCGGCAGGAAACCGCCGAACCAGCCGTTGCCGATGTGATACGGCAGCGACATCGAGGTGTAGCGGATGCGGGTCGGGAACAGTTCCACCAGCCATGCCGCAATCGGTCCGTACACCATGGTCACGTACAGCATCAGCACCCACAGCACCAGCATCACCATCGGCGTGTTGATGCGCGAAGGATCCGCCTTCTCCGGATAGCCCGCGGCGGTCAGCGACGACTTCAGCGTGCCGGCGAACGCATCGGCCATCGCCTTGCCCTCGCTCTTGGTCAGGCCGGCGCCTTCGTACGCCGCGATCTCCTGGCCGCCGACATGCACCGTCGCCCGCGCGCCGGCCATACCGGAGACGATCTCGTACGGAATGCCGGCCTTGGCCAGCGCCGCCGCCGCGATGTCGCAAGAACTGGTGAACACCTTCTTGCCGATCGGATCGAACTGGAAGGTACAGGTGCTGGGATCGGCCACCACCATGGCGGGCGCGCGGGCGTGCGCTTCCTCGATCGCCGGATTGGCGTAATGGGTCAACGCCTTGAACAGCGGAAAATAGGTGACCGCCGCCAGCAGACAGCCGCTCAGGACGATCCTCTTGCGGCCGATCTTGTCCGACAGCCAGCCGAAGAACACGAACAGCGGCGTCGCCAGCGCCAACGCACCGGCCACCATCAGATTGGCGGTGGTGTCATCGACCTTGAGCGTCTGCGTCATGAAGAACATCGAGTAGAACTGGCCGCCGTACCAGACCACGGCCTGGCCGGCGGTCGCGCCCAGCAGCACCAGCAGCATCAGCTTGCCGTTCCTGGAGAGGATGCTCTCCTTGACCGGCGACTTTGCGGTTTTGCCCTCGCTCTTCATCTGCTGGAAGATCGGCGACTCATGCAGTTGCATGCGGATCCACACCGAGACGCCCAGCAGCACGATCGACAACAGGAACGGCAGCCGCCAGCCCCACGCATCGAAGCCCTCGCTGCTTATCGCCAGACGGCAGCACAGGATCACCAGCAGCGACAGGAACAGGCCCAGCGTCGCGGTCATCTGGATGAAGCTGGTGTACAGGCCGCGCTTGCCTTCCGGCGCATGTTCGGCGACATAGGTGGCCGCGCCGCCGTATTCGCCGCCCAGGGCCAGGCCCTGCAGCAGGCGCAGCGCGATCAGGATGATCGGCGCGGCGACGCCGATGTTGGCATAACTGGGCAGCACGCCGACCAGGAAGGTCGACAGGCCCATGATGACGATGGTGACCAGGAAAGTGTACTTGCGGCCGATCCGGTCGCCCAGGCTGCCGAAGAACGCCGCGCCGAACGGGCGCACGAAGAAGCCGGCGGCGAAAGCCAGCAGCGCGAAGATGAAGCCGGTGGTTTCGTTGACGCCGCTGAAGAACTGCTTGGCGATGATCGCGGCCAGCGATCCGTAGAGGAAGAAGTCATACCACTCGAAAACCGTGCCCAGGCTGGACGCGAAGATGACGCGCTTGTGGCCACGGCCGAGGTCGCTCGCGCTGGCGGCCGGGGTGCTTGCAGTGATGCTCGACATGGGGCGGGCCCTCCGGAAGGGTTTATGTCAAAGGCAAAGAATGAGAGCGGGGTTGGACATCGAGGGGAATGCGGATTGCGAAGGAAAGGAACGGAACCCGTTGAGGTGTCTCCCCGGCGGGAGGGGGCCGCCGGAGAGACGGGGCGACATCAGAAGCTGTACTTGGTGGTGAACTGCAAACGCTGCAGGTTGCCCTTCTCGCCGCTCTCGATCTCGCGACGGCCGTACATGTATTCGGCGCCGATATCGACCTTGGGCAGTGGCGAGTAGAAAAGATTGGCGCGGATGCTCTGCACGTTCTTGGTGGCGTCCAGTCCGGTCAGACGGGTGTCGTTGTCGTAGTCGCTGCGCGCATACATCACGTTGGTGCGCAACTTGGGCGAGAACGCATGACGCCAGGCCACATACCCGGCCACGACGCCAGTGGTGTCCAGGCTGCCGTCGCGCGGATCCAGCGCGGCGTCGCCGTTGATGCCCAGTCCGATATAGCGGGCGATGCCGTTGCCGCCGCTCAACTGGTAATGCAGCGTGTCCTGCCCGCCCATGTTCCATTTGCCGCCAAGCGTGGCGCCGCCGGCCACGGTGCTGTCGTCATAGCCGGGACGATCGACCTTGAGTTCGCGCAGCATCGCGGCGACGCCGAACATGCCCCAATCGCCCTTCCAGTTGTAGCGCGCGGTCAGATCGGGGAACGCGCCGCGATCGGACGAACCGCTGCCGGACAGCGTGGTCTCCGGGTTTTCCAGCGACGCGCTGAAGCCGCCGCGGGTGTAACGGATCTGCGCCTGGCGCGAGAACAGCACGCCGTCGGTGACACCGACGAAATCGACCGCTTCGGGCAACGACGGCGCATCCATGAGGTTCGACCAGGTCTGACCGGCCAACCAGTTGTTCCAGTATATGTAGGCATGGCGCAGCGTGGTGCCGTAGGTGTTGGTCGCGGTCTGGCTGCCGAGCGAATTGCCGAAGAAGTCCATCTCGAAGAACGCGCCCATCTTGTCGCCGCTGTCGGTGACGGTATCCACGCCCAGGTTGAAGCGCGAGAACTTGGCATGCGCGTCGTAGTCGACATCCGAAGAACTGCCGCCGACCGGGATCTGGCTGGGCATGTACAACGCGCGGCCGGTGGCGCTGTCGGCCAGCTGTCCGTCGCCGGTCTTGGTCGCCATGAAGTCGGCCTTGATGAAGCCGCCGAAGCGGAAGGTCGTACCCGGATTCGCGCCCGGCGTGATCGTGGTCATCTGGATCGGCTGTTCGCCGCCCGGCGTCGCCGGTGCGTTCTGCTGAACCGTCCTGACCTCGCCGATCTGCGTTTGCGTTTCGGCGATCTGCGTTTGCTGCTGCTGTTGCGCCGACACCAGCATCTGCACCTGGCGCTCCAGCTCGGCCACACGGTTTTCCAGTTCCCGCTCGCGGGCGGTCTGTGCAAACGCCGTGCCCGGCACGGTCAACGCGACCAGCAGGGCGACCGCCAGGGGTTTTCGGACAGCGAGTGGAACAAGGCGATGGTTCATCGAAAAATCTCTCCGGAAATAGTTTTGACAAAGGCCAGAAGGGGCGGTCATCGATTTTCCATGAGACTGCGCAACGCACCTGCCCATCGCCTATTCGCCATTAGTCGATACGCAGGTGAAAATTAGATTAAACCCCTTGATTTCAGGTATTTTCGCCAGCCTTCCCGATATGCCTGAAACAATCCTATCGACCATCGTCTAAGCCGTTTGCTGCGTCGCGATAGCCAACATGCGGCACACTGTGATCGAAACACAAAACCACGGAACTCCCCTCACTATTGTTCAACGGAGATGTCATGTCCGATCTATATCCTGTAAACCCGGACTTCGCGGCCAAGGCGCGCATCCGCCATGACGGATACCAGCGGCAGTACCGCGAGTCGATAGATAATCCTGACGCGTTCTGGAAAAAAATATCGATGCGCCTGAACTGGTTCAAAGCGCCGACCAGAATCAAGAACGTCAGCTACGCTCTGGACGATTTCCGCATCCGCTGGTTCGAGGACGGCGAACTCAATGTCAGCGTCAACTGCCTCGATCGGCATCTGGCCGAACGCGGCGACAAGACCGCGATCCTGTTCGAACCGGACGACCCGGACAAACCGGCGCAGAAGATCAGCTACCGCGATCTGCACGAACGCGTATGCCGCCTCGCCAACGCGATGCGCGAGCTGGGCATAGACAAGGGCGACCGCGTCACCCTCTATCTGCCGATGATTCCGGAAACGGCCGTGGCGATGCTGGCCTGCGCGCGCATCGGCGCGATCCACTCGGTGGTCTTCGCCGGTTTCGCGCCGCACTCGATCGCCGATCGCGTCATCGACTGCGGCAGCAAGCTGCTGATCACCGCCGACGAAGGCTGGCGCGGCGGCAGGAAGATTCCGCTGAAGAACAATGTCGATTCCGCCCTGAAGACCGAAGGCGCCGAATCGGTAGGCGCCGTGCTGGTGGTCCGTCACACCGGCGCCGATGTGCCGATGCAGGACGGCCGCGACCATTGGTATCACGAGGCCGTGGCCAGGCAGGCGCGGGAATGCGAGCCCGAGTGCATGAATGCCGAAGACCCGCTGTTCATCCTGTATACCTCCGGCTCGACCGGCAAGCCCAAAGGCGTGCTGCACACCACCGGCGGCTATCTGCTGTATGCCAGCTACACGCACGAGATGGTCTTCGATCTGCGCGAGGACGACATCTACTGGTGCACCGCCGATATCGGCTGGGTCACCGGGCACAGCTACATCGTCTATGGTCCGCTGGCAAACGGCGCGACTTCGCTGGTGTTCGAAGGCGTGCCGAATTACCCGGACATCGCGCGCTTCTGGAAAGTCATCGACAAGCACCAGGTGACGATCTTCTATACCGCACCGACCGCGATCCGCGCACTGATGCGCGAAGGCGACGCCCCAGTCAAAAAGACTTCGCGGCGCTCGCTGCGCCTGCTCGGCAGCGTCGGCGAGCCGATCAATCCGGAAGCCTGGCGCTGGTACTACGAAGTGGTCGGCGACAGCCGCTGCCCCATCGTCGATACGTGGTGGCAAACCGAAACCGGCGGCATTCTGATCGCGCCGCTGCCCGGTGCGGTCGACCTCAAACCCGGCTCCGCGACGCTGCCGTTCTTCGGCATACGCCCCGCCCTGGTCGACGCCGGCGGCGAAGTGCTGCGGGGCGCGGTGGAAGGCAACCTGATCATCCAGGATGCATGGCCTGGACAGATGCGCAGCGTCTACGGCGATCACCAGCGCTTCATCGACACCTATTTCCGCGCCTATCCCGGCAACTACTTCACCGGCGACGGCTGTCGCCGCGACGAGGACGGCTACTACTGGATCACCGGCCGTGTCGATGATGTCATCAACGTCAGCGGCCATCGCATCGGCACCGCCGAGGTGGAAAGCGCGCTGGTCTCGCATCCCAAGGTGGCGGAAGCGGCGGTGGTCGGATTCCCGCACGACATCAAGGGCCAGGGCATCTACGCCTATGTCACCCTGGTCGCCGAGGAAACGCCCAGCGACGATCTGCACAAGCAACTGATCGAATGGGTGCGCAAGGAGATCGGCCCGATCGCCACACCCGATCATCTGCAGTGGGCGCCCGGTCTGCCCAAGACCCGCTCGGGCAAGATCATGCGTCGCATTCTGCGCAAGATCGCCGGGAATGCGCCCGACCAGTTGGGCGATACTTCGACACTGGCCGACCCTGCGGTCGTCGAGTCCCTGGTTGCCGATCGTAGGATAAGATGACCGCCGTCCATCCCTCCGGGCGACCGATGGCACTCCGCTGCCGCATCCGGCAGCGGCCACATCCCTCTCGCACAAGAGTTTCGCCATGCCCACGATTCTGATCGCCGATGACCATCCCCTGTTTCGCGAAGCATTGCGCCGATCGGTACAGCGCGTGATGCCGGATGTCGAACTGTTCGAAGCCGACAGCGTCGATGCGCTATACGCTCTGGTGGAGACGCAACCGGATGCCGACCTGCTGCTGCTGGATCTGAACATGCCCGGCGCGCAGGGGTTCAACGCCCTGGTGCATCTGCGCGCGCAGCATCCGCAATTGCCGGTGGTGGTGGTTTCCGCCCGCGAGGAACCGATCGTGATGCGGCGCGCGCTGGATCACGGCGCACTCGGTTTCATTCCCAAGTCGGCCGATTCGGAAACCATCGGCCAAGCCATCGAGCACATTCTCGATGGCGAGCGCTGGGCGCCGCCGGAAGCGCATTCGGCCAGCCCCACCAGCCCGGACGAACGCGAAGTGGCGCAGCGCCTGCGCGAACTCACGCCGCAGCAGTTCCGCGTATTGCAGATGCTCGGCGTGGGCCGGCTCAACAAGCAGATCGCATACGACCTCAATGTCTCCGAGGCCACGATCAAGGCGCATGTCACCGCGATCCTGCGCAAGCTCGGCGTCAGCAACCGTACCCAGGCGGTATTGATGATCGGCCGGCTGGCGGTGGACCCGGGCGGCGTGGTGCCGCCACCGGAAGACCAGGACTGAGCGTCCGCGCGAATCGGGCAGGAAACGACGAGGGGCCGCAATGCGGCCCCTTTTGTTCTGGTCTGTGCCATCAATCGACGGCGCCCTATTGCGCCGATCGCCGCAGATGGTTCAGCAGATCGATGCGGGTGATCAGGCCGACGAACTGCTCGTCCTCGGTCACGATCGGCACGTGGCCGCGGCTGAACACCGGCAGCAGCGCCTCGATCGGCGCCTTGATGTCGAGCTGGTCGAGCCGGCGGATCATCGCCACCGAGACCGGATCGCGGAACAGCGTCTCGTCGCCATAGACATGCAGCAGCACGTCGCCTTCATCGACGATGCCCACCAGCGCGCCGCCCTGCATCACCGGCAATTGCGAAATGCCGTAGCGCTTCATCCGCTGATAGGCCAGCGTCAGGCTGTCTTCGGGCGCGACCACGATGGTGTCGCGCTGACGGTAGGGATGTTGCACCAGATCGCGCAAATCGCCGTAGCGCCTGTGCTCCAGGAAACCGTTGTCGAGCATCCAGTGGTCGTTGTAGATCTTCGGCAGATACTTGTTGCCGGCCTCGCAGACGAATGTCAGCACCTTCTTGGGCGATGTCTGCTCGCGGCAATAACGCAGCGCGGCCGCGAGCAGCGCGCCGGTGGAACCGCCGCCCAGAATCCCTTCCTTGGCCATGAGCTCGCGCGCGGTGAAAAAACTTTCACGATCGCTGACGGTATAGGCACGCGCGACCCGCTCGAAATTCGCGCGCGGCGGCAAGGAATGCGCGCCGATGCTGTTGACCAGCCAGTGCCCCGGCTTGTCGCTGAGCACGCCATCGTTGACGTAGTGCGCCAGCACCGACCCGGCCGGATCGGCCAACACCAACTCGACCTGCGATGCCTGCCCGGCAAAACATTGCGACAGTCCGGTCAGCGTGCCACCACTGCCGCATCCCAGAACCACCGCGTCGAGCCCACCGAATTCCCGCATCTGCCGCAGGATCTCCGGCCCGGTCCACTCCGCGTGCGCGGCCGCGTTGTCCGGATTGGCGAACTGGTCCACGAAGTGGCCGTTCTCGGTTTCGGCGGCAAGCCGGGCCGCCACATTGCGGTAATGCTCCGGATGATCGATGCCGACATCGGAACGGGTCGAAGTCACCTCGGCGCCCAGCGCCTTCAGGTAGAACACCTGCTCGCGGCTGGTCCTGTCCGGCACCGCCAGCCGCAGACGATAGCCCTTGCGGAGCGCGGCCAGCGCCAGCGCGGCGCCGGTATTCCCGGCGCTGCCTTCGACCAGCACCGAGACACCGGGCCGGATGTCGCCGCGCCTTTCCGCCGCCTCGATCATCCTCGATCCGATCCGGTCCTTGATCGAACCGCTGGGATTGAGATTCTCCAGCTTCAGATACAGCTCGCACGGACCCGTATCCAGGGAACGCACTTTGACGATCGGCGTATCGCCGATCAGTTCCAGGACAGCGTCATTCGCGGACATCGGCGCATCTTCTCCCGTCATCGTCTGTTGCCGCGCCGAAGTCACGACCGACCGGCGGCAACGATCCGGAAGTATGCCTCAAGCACGCCCGCAGCGGCGGCCCCGGCTGCCGATGCCATATGAATTTTCGTCAGCGCGATATGCCGCTGCGGCACGGCTGCGCACCGCCGGTCACGCACCTTCGTGCTTCATCGCGCGACGCCGGCCACCCATGCCGCGGGCGGCCGGCACTGCCGTCATTGCGGATCGAGGCGTTGCGCGACGATCCGGCCCTTTCAGGCCTTCCGCGCATAGATTTCCAGCAACCGTTCCTTCGCGACCAGCTTGTCGCGCTTCATCTGTGCCAGCGTCGCGGCGTCGATGGGCAATATGCCCAGTTCGGCATCCATCACCTTCTTGTCCAGCTTCTTGTGCTGCTGGAAGAGGTGCCTGAACTCGCTGTCGCTTTTCATCAAGGTTTCGATTTCTGCTTGCGGCTGATCTTCAAACATGATGTATGCCTGCCTTTTCTGGGGCGCGCATTGCGGCCGGCGTGCAACGGCCGGTCCAGTCGCGGCGTGGAAACAAGCACGCCCCAGGCCTTGCGGCTCGGGGCGTGTCCGGAAGGGAGCACCGGGATTCGCGCAGGTTCTGGATCGCATCCACATGGGCGTGGATCGGTATATCGACCGCAACCATCCGCAGCCTGCGCCATTGCCTCATGAATCGACGGTCTCCGTCTGTCGGGCAATTCACCGCCCGGCACTTGACCCTACTCCAGCTCCCGGATTTCGACAAGGGTCAATCCAGACCCGAGGCTAACCACCACCGGCGGGAACGGAATATTCACAAATCCACGGCAATTCCCGTGCCTGCGCGATACGTCCGCGCGGCATCGGCACCCGCACCAGGTCCACGGCCTGGCCGGCGGGTACCGCGTTCATTACGGTGAAACCGTCACCACCGCGGAACGCGCCCGTGTCGCCGCGCCGTTCTTGCCCGAGGCGCGGATCCGGTTGGACGAAACACCCGCGGCCACCAGCGAGGCTTTCAGCGAGTCGGCGCGCGCCTGCGCCTGCGCCGTATCGCTGTCGTAGGCCTCGATCCGCACCGAGGTATTGCGGCCTATCTGCAGATAGGCGGCGAGCGCCTGGGCATTGCCCTGCCCGGAAGGAGAAAGCCCCGCCGTACCGTCGACGTAGGCGTTGCCGTCCACGGTGAACACCTCGTTGTTGCCGCTGAAACGCGATGCGGGCAGCGTCGCGCCGGTCACCAGCTCCGCTTCCTGCCGCGACAGTTCGGCTTCCTTGCGCCGCGCCGCGCTCAATTGCGCGGTCTGACGGCCGGCGACATTGGTCAGCGTCTGCTCGACATCGGCACGGGCGGCGGCTTCGGCTTCGGCCTCCTGACGCATGCGCTCGGCTTCCTCGGCCTGGATCTGGGCCTGAATGCGCAACCGCTCCGCTTGCTGGCGCGCACGCTCGGCTTCGCGTCGGCTGGCCTCGACCCGCAGGTCGTCGTATTGCCGATCCAGATCGTTCAATTCCTGCTGCATCGATTCCGTGTGCGCGGTGATCTCGGCGATCTCGACCCGCCGCTGTGCCACGTACAGGACTGCATCGCGATCACGCTTGCGCGCCGCATTCAGCGCGTCGATGGCCCGACGGGCCTGCATCTGCTCATAACCGGCCAGGCGCTGGGTCACCGGGTCCGCCTGCAAGGCGTCCAATCGCTGCAACAGCTGGAACGCGGCCGGATCGTCACCGGCGACCGCGACGATCGGGGACAACCACAGGAGCGCCAGGCAGCCAAACGTCGACCGGTTCATTGCGCGCCTCCCGCCCGCTCCAGCTCGCGCCGCAGGGCCGCCACCCGCGCCCGCCGCTCCTGCAGGGCGGCCTCGGTCCGCGCCCGTATGCTGCGCGCATAGGCCAGGTCGGCATCCCCCGCCGCGCGCTCGGCCAGCAGTCCGGCCTGCGCGCGATCGCTGCGGCTGCGGCGCAGGCCCATCCCCTGCGCTTGCACCAGCGCCTGCCGGGCGCTGGCGATCGTCTCCGCGTCGTAATGGTCGGCATCGGCATTTTCGGCCCGGGTCACCGCCTGCACGGCCTGCCGCAGGGCCTGGTCGGCCTCCTGCGCCGGGGCCGCGAACGGAATCGCGATCACGATCAATGCGACATACAGCCAGCGGTGGAATTGTGCGATGCTTGCAAAGCTGTTCATTTTTGACGAAGCCGTTGGAGTGGAAACGCGGTGCCCATTGTCGGGAGCCCGTGCCGCTCACGCAACGGCGGACTAACTGGCCAAGGGGATGACACTGCTGATGGATATAGGGTATCTGCTGAAACTGATGGTCGAGAAAAACGCCTCGGACATGTTCCTGAGCGCCGGGGCGCCGGTCTACTTCAAGATCGAGGGCAAGCTCCAGCCCGTCGAAAATACCCCACTGGAGCTGGGGTCGGTCAAGAAAGTGGCCTACTCGCTGATGAACGAGGCGCAGATCGCCGCGTTCGAACGCGATCTGGAATTCAACATGGCGATCAGCGCCACCAAGATCGGCCGCTTCCGCGTCAACGTCTTCATGCAGCGCGGCGAAGTGGCCATGGTCATCCGCACCATCCGCCGCACGATCCCGTCGTTGCAGGAGCTGGGCCTGCCCGGCAGGCTGGGCAATATCGTCACCTCGCCGCGCGGCCTGGTCCTGGTCGTCGGCGCCACCGGTTCCGGCAAGTCGACCACGCTGGCGTCGATGATCGACCACCGCAACCGCAACATGACCGGCCATATCCTGACCATCGAGCATCCCATCGAATACCTGCACCAGCATCACAAGTCGCTGGTCAACCAGCGCGAGGTCGGCCTGGATACCCGCAGTTTCCAGAACGCATTGCGCAATGCGATGCGCGAGGCCCCGGATGTCATCCTGATCGGCGAGATCCTGGACGCGGCGACGATGGAGGCCGCCATCACCTTCGCCGAAACCGGCCACCTGTGTCTGGCCACCCTGCACTCCAACAATGCCGACCAGACCATCGAGCGCATCCTCAACTTCTTCCCGGAATCGGCGCATCCGAACGTGCTGATGAACCTGTCGCTGAACCTGCGCGCGGTCTTCTCGCAGCGCCTGATCATGGGCATGCACGGCAAGCGCATACCGGCCACGGAACTGCTGATCAACACGCCGATGATCGCCGACCTGCTGCGGCGCGGACAGGTGCACGAGATCAAGCCGGCGATGGAGACTTCGCTGGAGGAAGGCATGGAAATCTTCGACCAGTGCCTGTTCCGCATGGTCAAGGAACGCCAGATCTCCTACGACGACGCCCTGCGCGCCTCCGATTCGCCGGAAGGCCTGGCGCTGAAGCTGCGTTTCTCCGCCGGCGCCGACGAGCACGATCCCTACGCGGATTTCAGTTGAACCACGGCGATTTCCCGCGCCCCCTCCGGGGCGACGGGGTTTCCCGGGGATGATTGCCCCGCCCGCCATGGCTTCGGATAATGAGGCAATGAATATCTTCAAGACCTTCACTCTCGAAGCCGCGCATCGCCTGCCGAATGTCCCGGAAGGCCACAAGTGCGCGCGTCTGCACGGCCATTCGTTCCGGATCGAGATTCATGTCAGTGGCGAACCGGGAGCCGATACCGGCTGGGTCATGGACTTCGCCGACATCAAGGCCGCTTTCAAGCCGCTCTACGACCGGCTCGATCACCACTATCTCAACGAGATTCCGGGCCTGGAAAATCCAACCAGCGAACATCTCGCGCTATGGATATGGGAACGGCTGAAGCCGGCCCTGCCGCTGCTCAGTGAAATCGTCATCCACGAAACCTGCACCTCCGGCTGCCGGTACCGGGAAGCGAACAGCTCCGTTTAGCGGGCCCGGCCCGCTGTCACTGGATGCGTCCTCATTGCGCCGCCCGTCTGTCGTGGCGGCGGCCGATCATGCGCCCGCCCGCGCCGGATTGATAAACTGCGCCCATGTTCGCTTCCAACCCGCTTTACGGCAACAAGGCCGAACAATACCGGCAGTTGCTCGCCCAGGCGCACGCCCTGTTGCAGGGCGAGCATGACCGCATCGCCAATGCGGCCAATCTCTCGGCTCTGGTCTATCACGCGCTGCCCGGGCTGAACTGGGTCGGCTTCTATTTCCACGATGGCGCCGAGCTGGTGGTCGGACCGTTCCAGGGAAAACCGGCCTGCGTGCGGATTCCGTTGAATCGCGGCGTCTGCGGCGCGGCCGCCCGGACCCGCCGGACCCAGCGGGTCGAGGATGTGCATGCGGTGGCCGACCATATCGCCTGCGATGCGGCCTCGCGCTCGGAACTGGTCGTGCCCCTGCTTCAGGGCGAAACCCTGATCGGCGTATTCGATCTGGACAGCCCGATACCGGCGCGCTTCGACCCGGACGACCAGCAGGGCCTGGAAGCGATCGCCCAGGCTTTCGTCGGCTCCCTGCGATGAACGGAACACCGCTCAAGATCGGCCCCAGAAGCGCCGCCTGGCTGCGCCAGGTCGGCCTGCGCACGCACGAGGACCTGTCGGCGGTCGGCGCCGTCGATGCCTTCGTCCGGGTCAGGCGCGCCGGATTCAAGCCCAGCATCAGCCTGCTCTATACGCTGGAAGGCGCGCTGACCGGCCAGCACTGGCAACGCATTCCCGAAGCCCGGCGTCTGGAACTGCGCGTCGAGCTGGAAAACGCCATCGCCGGCCTGCCGCCGACGCCGAACCAGGCGATCAGCCAGCCCGGACCCGTCACCTGGTCGCAGCCCGGCGCGCCGATCGAACAAAGCCGCGCGAGCGATGGCGATGCGCCGGAAAACGACTGAAGCCAAACCGTATTCAGGTTCCACCTGCGCCATCCCTGGCGGGATATGGCTGACCTCGGACAGTCCGGCCCGGTCATCCGTGGCCGGACGTTCGGCGTCGCGCGGGCCAATGGCCCGCAAGCGCAACGCCTCATCCCCGTCGACAATCACGTACAATCCACCCCGCTTCAAGGTGGCCCGACGGCATTCGCCCGACGGCTGAAACGGGAAGCCGGTGCGTCTTCGGGACCATTCCGGCGCTGCCCCCGCAACGGTAGACGATCGTTGCCACGATCAACGCCACTGTGTCGACGACATGGGAAGGCTTCGTGGCGGGGATGCCGCATTCGGCACCGGATCGTGAGCCCGGAGACCGGCCCTGGAGCTTGCAGGTTGCGATGCGGAGGGCGTCGCGGCGTGATGCGCCGCCGGCGCAACTCGTCTGCATCCTCCTTTCGCGGCTCCCCGTTCTTTCAGCGCTTCCGCGCAGGAGTTGCCATGTCTTCCCGAGTCATTTCCGTTTCCATCGCCATCGCACTTGCCCTGCCGGGTACCGCGCTGGCGCAGCGCGCCACCGATCTGGACGGCGTGCTGGTCACCGCTACCCGTACCCCGATCGCCATCGAGGACAGCCTGTTGCCGGCGCAGGTGATCGATCGCACCGAGATCGATCGCAGCCAGGCGACCTCGCTGCCCGATCTGCTGCGCGGCCGCGCCGGCATCGATCTGGCCAGTACCGGCGGCATGGGCCAGCAGACCTCGCTGTTCATGCGCGGCACCAACTCCGGCCATGTGCTGGTGCTGATCGACGGCATCCGCGTCGGCTCGGCGACCACCGGCGCGGCGGCACTGAACGATCTGCCGATCGGCCAGGTGGAACGGATCGAAATCGTGCGCGGCTCGCGCTCCAGCCTTTACGGCTCCGAAGCCATCGGCGGCGTAATCCAGATATTCACCACGCGCGGCCACCAGGGATTCGAGCAGAACTACCAGATCGGCGCCGGCCGCCACGGCCTGCGCGAAGCCAGCGCCGGCTTCAGCAATCATGGCGAGCGCGGCTGGATCGCCGTCCAGGGCGCATACCAGAAGACCGACGGCATCAACGCCTGCCATGGCACCGCGGCCGGCTGGGGCACGGGCTGCTACGTCGACGAGCCGGATCGCGACGGTTACCGCAATGTCTCGGTATCGGTCCGCGGCGGTGCGGACCTGACCGAGACGCTCGCCGTCGAAGGTCATTTCCTCAATGCGGATACCTTCCACGAGTACGATGGCGACATCTATGCCGGCAACGAATCCAACGGTGTGCAGCGCCTGTTCGGCGGCAAGCTGGACTGGACGCCGTCCGAACGCATCCACCTGGCGCTGCAGATCGGTCGCAGCAACGACGGGCTGGACAGCTACCTGACCGATCCCAGCGGCAGCCCGCGCAGTTTCGTCAGCCGTTTCGACACCCGCCGCGATACCGCTTCGCTGCAGGGCGATTTCACCCTGGCCGAGAACCAGCTGTTGAGCGTCGGCGCCGACTGGCAGAACGACCGCGTGACCAGCAGCACCGCCTACGATGAGAGCGAGCGCGACAATACCGGCGTCTTCGCCGAGTACCAGGCGCGTTTCGGCGCGCATCAACTGCAACTCAGCGTGCGCAACGACGACAACGAACAGTTCGGCAACCACACCACCGGCAGTGTGGGCTGGGGCATGTTGCTCGGCAACGGCTTCAAGCTCAACGCCTCCTATGGCACCGGCTTCAAGGCGCCCACCTTCAACGACCTGTATTACCCCTACTACGGCAACCTGGATCTGGACCCGGAGCAATCCAGGTCGCTGAACATCGGCGTGGCCCAGTATCTGGACAGATGGAACTGGAGCCTCAACCTCTACGAGACCCGCATCGACGACCTGATCGCCTACGACGGCGCGATCTGGCTGCCGAACAACATCGAGAAAGCGCGCATCCGCGGCGCGGAATTGACCCTCTCGACTTCCCTGGCCGGGTTCGACATCTCCGCCCAGTTCAGTCATACCGATCCGCGCAATCGCAGCCGCAGTTCGCTCAATCACGACAACTGGCTGCCGCGCCGCGCCCGCGATACGGGACGGATCGATATCGACCGCGGCTTCGGCGCATGGCGTTTCGGCATCACCGGCAACGCCGCCGGGCATCGCTACGACGATGCCGCCAATACCGTGCGTCTGGGGGGTTACGCCACGCTCGACCTGCGCGCCGAATACGCGATCACGCCGGAGTGGAGCGTGCAGGTCCGGGTCACCAACGTATTCGACCGCGAATATGAGACAGTGGCCTGGTACAACCAGCCCGACCGCGAATACGGCATCAACCTGCGTTATCGCGCCAAGGCCGAATGAACGGGCCAATACGGCGGAGTCTCGATGAGAGACTCCGCTGTACCGGTTTCTCATCAGCGCTTCCCGCCCATCCCCACGGCGGATTCATGCGCCGTCACGACCGTTGCAAGGAGTCGGCCGTTTCGACGGCAGCCAGGCAGAAGCTTGGACACGGGTGATCTTGCTTCCTGCTGGCGGACGCCAAGAAGCATGGGGTATTTCACACTATGGCATTGACCACTCGCAGATTGTTTAGCTTCGCGTTGCCACGCCGCCTCGGAAGGCAGTGCTCGATGTGGGCGAATCGTTCGGGGGTGATCTCCATGCGCCGGATTATTCCACACTTGATATTTTGAGCCGCTAACGCAACCGGATATTAATGCCATACGCGGCGTATGCTGCGGAACATGGCAAGACGCAAAATCAGTCACGAACTCTGGTCGGCACTCGAGCCGTTGATTCCGGTGTTTATCCCCTCTCCTGAAGGGGGATGCCGTCGTCGCATGGATGACCGTGCCGCACTGAACGGCATTCGCTTCGAGCGCAGGCGCGATATTCCCCTGGCTCCGCTCGAACTTGCCGCCGCCATTAGCGGCGCTTAAATATTCTTGTATATCTGTGCCATTTCATTCGAGAGTGGAAATCCATGAAACCATATCTGTTGCCGGTGGTGCTTTCTTTTGCATTGGCCGCCTGTAACTCCAGCGGCGGCGCGAAAGGTGGCGATGCGGCTGTTCCTCCGGGAACCGGCACACCCGTTTCGACACCGTCCACAGTCATGCCGGATGCATTGGACGATGTTTTCCTCGGCGCCTATCACTGGCGTCTGACCGATGCGGCCGATATGCAGGGTCAGCGTATCGATGCCTTGTTCGTGCGGGCCGACCAGCCAGTGCGGCTGAACTTCAAGCATGGACGGCTGGACGTTGCCAATACCTGCAACCGCATGCGGGGGAGCTATACGCTGGCCGGTGGCAAGCTGCGAATCGGCAACCTGGCCAGCACCATGATGGCCTGCGCGGACGAGAAGCTGGCCGCATTGGATCAAGAGATCAGCTCGCGCCTCAATGGCGATGCGGCGGTCGCGCAGCAGACGGGCGATCCGCCGGGCATCGTTCTGACCACTTCCAGCGGCGATGTACTGACGCTCGCCGGCGCGCCGACCGCCGAGACCCGCTATGGCGGTGAAGGCGAGACGGTGTTCCTGGAAGTCGGGCCGGAAACCAGGCCGTGCCGTCATCCGCCGATGCCGGATACGCAGTGCCTGCAGGTCCGCGAAATCAAGTATGACGATGCCGGCGCCAAGGCCGGCGAACCCGGCGAATGGGAAAATTTCGATCAGGACATCGAGGGATATACCCATGAGACGGGTATCCGCAATGTGCTGCGGACCAAGCGCCATGAAGTGAAGAATCCGCCCGCCGACGCGCCGAACACGGCCTATGTGCTGGACATGGTAGTCGAGAGCGAGCAGGCCGCGCCGAAGAAGTGATGCATTGATTCCGTCGCGCCATCGACGGAAGGACACAGGACGCGCATTCGACGATGCGCGCCCTGTTTTTGTATGCCGCTAACGGAAAAGCGGCATACCCGGTTCGGTTGCGCTCAGCCTTTTGCCTTGGCATTGAGGCTGTAGGTTGCGTGGATCGAGGCCTCGGCGAGAACATGCCCCTGCATGGCCCGGACGACATCGGCGGCGGTGAAACGCGCGGGGAGTTCCAGCGCGGGCACATCCAGCGCATACAGGCGGAAGTGGTAGCGATGCGGGCGCAGGTCGTTGAACGGTGGATAGGGGCCATCGTAGCCGTAATAATCGCCGCGCATCTGTTCGTCGCCGGCAAACCAGCCGGTATAGTCGTTGAGGCCCTGCCTGGCGCCGGCCGGTCCGGGCGGATTCTGCTTGCCGCTGGCGGTGATGCCGTCGCTGGCGCTGCCGGCGGCGATACTGCGCACGCCGGGATCGATGTCGGCCATCACCCAGTGCACGAAGTCCGTGCGCGGCTGCTCCACCGGGATCTCCATGTCTCTGCGGCCTACCATCTCGGGCACGGTCGGTGCATCGGTATCGATGCACAACAAGGCGAACGAGCGGGTTCCTTCGGGAACGCCGTTCCAGGCGAGGTGCGGATTGCGGTTCGGCGCGAAACCATCCGGCAGTCCCATCGCAAATTCGGCCGGGATGCGGTCGCTGTCTTTGAAACTGTCGCTCCAGATGCGCATGGCGATCTCTGAGTTGGGGCCGGATGCTGCGGATTGCCGGTCCGGCGTGCATGGGAGAAACGAAATCGAAGCCGACAGACTACCTCAGGTTGCGGGATAGTCGAGGCGTTGCGCTACCGGAGTCAGCCGGGCGAACGGCTCGGTCAGGGCCTCGGCGTACCGCCGCCAGTGGCCGCTCGGGAAGCGCGCAGGGCCTACCGAGGATGCGGCGGGGAATTCGTGCTGGAACGCCTGGGCCAGCGTCGCGGCGATGGCCTGGGGATCGTTTTCGATACCGTCGAGTTTGAGCAGGTGATGCGGATAGAGATCCTGTTCGCACAGGTCGGCGATCTGTTCCAATACTCGCGCCAGCCAGTCGGCGGCTGCGAGTGGCGAGGCCAGCGCCAGTGGCGCGGGTGCGCCGAAGGCGATCCAGTCCAGCAGCATGTCGCGCGGGTCGCGCAGGGTGATCGCCAGGCGTCCCTCTGGCAGGGCCGGGCGCAATGCCAGCAGCAGCGCATTGTCCCACCACAGCAGCCAATCGATGATGTTGCCATCGGTGATGCCGCGCGCCGGCAGTCGCGTGCGCCACTCGGCGATCAAGGCTGGCGCTTCGGTCCGGCCGGATTCGAGCGCGGCGATCGTGGCGTAGCGCTGGAAGGCGTCATCGGGCGGTTGCGTGCTGAAGCGGTCGTTGCGGACAACGCGGCTGGCCACGCTCATCGCCGCGATCACACGCTCGGCACCGGCTCCCGGAGCGCCCCATACGAACAGCGGCCGCGCCTTTTGCGTCGCCGGAATCTCCGCCAGCGCCGGCCAGTGCGCGGGCGTGGCGCCGACCGGTGGCAGCGGCAATTGCCATTGCGCCTGATCACCGTGCAGGCGGCTCCAGGTCTCGATGGCATCGGCGTAGCGGCCAATGCGGTCCTGCAGCCAGCCCAGCCAGTTGCGCAACATGGACCGGTTGTTTTCCGGCGCCTGTCCGATCAGTTGCCGCACATGGGCGATGGCGGCATCGGGGTCGCGTTGCAGCCATGCATCGACGATGCGTTCCTCGCCGCTGAAGCGGCCCGGTTCCAGCTCGACGATACGATGCGCCACCGCTTCGGCGGCATCGGCGTCGCCGGAGACATCGTACAGGCGCATCCGGGCCTCGAGCGCGGGAATGTGCTCCGGCATCGCCTGCAGCCAGCGCGCGACGATGGCGCGCGCTTCGTCGCCGCCGAAAGATTCGGTGGCCAGCCGCGCCAGCCACAGATCGTGTACTTCGGGCGCTCTTTCCAGCGCATCGTCCAGCATCGCGCGGGCTTCGTCGAAACGCCCCAGGCGCTGCCAAGCGGTCAGCAGGCCCTGCAGCGTGCGCCGATCGTCGGGCTGGGACGCGAAGACATCGCGCAGATGATCGAGCGCCCGCTCGGGGTGGCCGGCTTCCAGTTCGTATTCGCCGGCCATCCGGCGGATCGCGGGGCTGGCGGTGGCCGGATCCATCAACAGCGAGGTCAGGGCCAGCGCCGCGTCGTCGGGACGATGCTGGCGCTGCGCCAGTTGCGCGATCAGCACATTCAATCCGGCGGTATCGGGGACTTCCTCGACCACGCGGCGGAAGGCCTGTTCGGCGAAAGCCCAGTGCTGCCTGGCCATGTAGGCGAAGCCGAGCGCATAGAGCAGGTGCGGATCGTTGGGTGCACGCCGGTTGGCCAGCGTCAGGATGGACAACGCCTGTTCGCTCTGCCCGCGGCGCAACGCCACGATGCCTTCTATCGTCGCCAGTTGCGGATGTTCCGGCTCGATGCGCGCGGCCATCCGGTTCAGGCGCTGGGCCTCGTCCAGATCGCCGCGGCCCAGCGCCAGTTGCGCCTGTACCAGATAGGCATGGAACTGGTTCGGGTTGAGTTCGGTGCTGCGCTCCAGTGCGGTTCCGGCCTCGTCCAGACGCCGGCCACCGAGCAGCATCAGCGCGCGTTCCAGGTGCAGAGAGGAATCCTCCGGCGCGATCGCGATGGCCTGGTCGAGTGCGGCCAATGCGCCTTCGTGATCGGCCTGGCGCTTCAGGACAATGGCCAACCAGCGCAGCGGTTCCGCACTGGCGGTGGCGGAGGCGCTCCATTCGCGGGCCAGGGAGACGGCCTCGTCGACCGCATTGCGACGCAGCGCGTCGATGATCTTGTTCTGCATGGAGAGGCGAGGGACGACGGGAAAGGCATCGAGTTTAACGCCTGGGCCGGCGGCGGCGCGGCGTGGAGCGCGTTTCCGGCGGTCGCGGTTCCGCGGAACGGATGCTCAGGAATCGGTGCGCAGCACTTTTTTCAGTTTCTGCGCCACCCAGCGCTCACTGAAACCGTCGCCCAGCGCGTTGACGATGAAACCGCAATGGCCGCCCCACTGGGCGATTTCGAGCTGTGCGTGCGGCGGCAGTGTCCAATCCTCGAAATCGGAGACAGGAATCACCGGATCGTCGTGCGCCATGAGGATGTTGGCCGGGATGTCCAGCCTGGCCAGGCGGTCGCCGGCGATCGAATAGCTGTCGAAATAGTCTTCCAGCGACTTGTAGCCGGTATAGCGGGCGATCGAGTCCATCATGCCGCGGATGTCCTGCGACAGGGTCTCGTCGCCGAACCGGTTCTGCTGCGGGAACAGTTCGCGCTTGCGCATCAGCGATTCGCGCCACTTGTTGCGGAAATACCAGTCGTACAGGCGCTCCTGCTCGATGCTGTCCATGGTCGTGATCGGGTTGATCAGCGGGCATACGGCGGCGACCCGCTTCAGCGGCAGGCCCGCTTCCGTGGCATGCAACGCCAGGCGCAGCGCGAAGTTGCCGCCCAGCGAGAATCCCGCCACCACCAGCCGTTCCACTTCGAAGCGCTTGCACAGATCGCCGGCGGCGTTGATCACCTCCTGCAGGCGGCCGGAATGGAACAGCTCCGGGTTCAGGTGATGGGTATCGCCGTGATCGCGGAAATTCAGCCGGAACACTTCGAAGTCGTAGCGCAACAGTTGCGCCGCCGTCATGCGCATGTAACTGGATTCGGTACTGCCCTCCCAGCCATGCAGCAGCAGCGCCATGGCGCGCGGCCTGCGGCCGGAGACATGGCTGTGCCAGCCCAGCAGGCGCACGCCATTGCCGCCGTCGAGGATGCATTCCTGATTGATCGCGCCACTGGCGACGAGCGCGCGCAGGCCGCGTCGGCAGCGCAGGCCGCTGGTGCTCAGTACGGATTGCAGATGCGGATTGCGCAGCCAGCGAGGGGGCTGGTAGTGGGTGGCGCCTGACATGTCGGGGCGGTGTTATTCCTGAACTGACGGGTTCTATCTTGCTACGGAACCCGTTTTCAGGATATCTCCGGGACAATCCATTCAGTTTTCCATGGCCGCAACGATACGCTCCCTGGACAGTTCGGCGATCCGGCGCCGGCCCTCCAGATCGTGGACCTGGATCGGTCCCAGGAAATGCACCTCGGCCAGCCGCGCAGGCTCGCCCAGCAGCCGCACGATGTTGGCGGCAAAGCTCTCGTTCGGGCCGAATGCCACGACGGTCTGCGCACCGCCACGCGCGCCGTAGCGCAGCGCCACCGGCTGCACGGTCACTTCGGTCTCGACCGCGGCCTGGAAGATGCGCGCATGGAACGGTCCGACCCGCACGCCGCCACGGGTACGGCCTTCGGGGAACACGCCCACCGCCTTGCCGTTGCGCAGCCGCTCCTGCATCTGCGTCAGCACACCGCTGAGCGAATCGCTGCTGCCACGTTGATGGAAGATGGTCTGGCCCTTGGCGGCCAGCCAGCCGACCAGCGGCCAGCCGGCGATTTCGCGCTTGGCCACGAAGCCCATCATGCGCTGGCTGTGCAGCGCCTCGATATCGATCCAGCTGACATGGTTGGCGACGAACATCACCCCGCCGGGCAGCGGCGTGCCGTAGCGCCGCAGGCGGAAGCCGAAGATCCACATCAGCCCCTTGGACCATGTCTGCACCGCCAGGTCGCCGAGAACCTGCCCGCCGACACGGATGTCCATCAGTGGTCGCGTCAGGCACAGCAGCGTGACTGGCAATGGCACCAGCAGATGCAGCAGCAGCAGCGGAACGCGGTACAGATAACGGAATGGACGCATAAGACAACCGCCAGACGGCTGGCGGGCGGGGAAGGGGGGCGAATTCATTTTGGCATGAAACCGGCCTGTACAGGCTAAGCGGCGCCTGAAAACGCGCCGCTGCCGGCGTTCCTGGCGTATGGCCGTGTCTTCGCCGCGCGGGAAGGAACGAATCGGTACAATGCGGGCCCGTTTGCATCTGCTTCCATGTCCGGCCTCAACCCTCCCCAACTTGCCGCGGTCTCGCACTGTGAAGGTCCTTTGCTGGTGCTGGCGGGTGCCGGCAGCGGCAAGACCCGCGTGATCGTCGAAAAGATGGCCCACCTGGTCGCATCGGGCCGGTTTCCGGCCAGGCGCATCGCCGCGATCACTTTCACCAACAAGGCGGCGCGCGAAATGCGCGAGCGCGTCGGCCGCAGACTGCAGGGCGCTGCCGCGGCGGAACTGACGGTCAGCACCTTCCACTCGCTGGGCTTGCGCTTCCTGCAGATCGAGC
This sequence comes from Lysobacteraceae bacterium, assembly GCA_031263725.1. Classification (GTDB taxonomy): domain Bacteria; phylum Pseudomonadota; class Gammaproteobacteria; order Xanthomonadales; family Xanthomonadaceae; genus JAITWM01. Next base: position 27,831 of record JAISFF010000070.1, read on the forward strand.
ACGCCGCCGCCGGGCTCAAGCGCGGGTTCTCGATTTTCGACAGCGACGACAGCACCGGCCAATTGCGCGACCTGATGACGGGCGCCAAGCCGGATGCGGTGGAAGCGGCCAGGCACCTGATTTCGCGTGCCAAGAATGCCGGACTGTCGCCGGAACAGGCGCGGCTCGCGGCGCGCACCGGCCGCGAGCTGGAAGCGGCCAAGCTGTATGCGCGCTATCAGGCGCGGTTGCAGACCTTCAATGCGGTGGATTTCGACGATCTGATCCGCCTGCCGGTCGCGATCCTGGAAAGCGACGCCGATGTCACCGCCGCCTGGCGCGAGCGCATCGGCTATCTGCTGGTGGACGAATGCCAGGACAGCAATGACGCGCAATATCGGCTGCTGAAGGCGCTGTCCGGGCCGCGCGGCGATTTCACCTGCGTGGGCGACGACGACCAGAGCATCTATGCGTGGCGCGGAGCCAATCCCGACAACCTGCTGCAGATGGAAAAGGACTATCCGCAGCTGAAAGTGATCAAGCTGGAGCAGAACTACCGTTGCAGCAACCGCGTGCTGCGCGCGGCCAATGCGCTGATCGCGCGCAATCCGCACCAGCACCTGAAAACATTGTGGAGCGACCAGGCCGATGGCGAGCGTATCCGCGTTTGGGAATGCCGGGACAATGAGCACGAGGCCGAGCGCATCGCTGCTGAGATTGCCTTCCTGCACGACGCCAGGCAGGCCCCCTGGAGCGATTTCTGCATCTTGTTCCGCGGCAATCACCAATCGCGGGTGCTGGAAAAGGCGCTGCAACTGCTGCGTATCCCGTATCACCTGACCGGCGGCACCGCGTTTCTGGAGCGGCAGGAAGTCAAGGACGCCCTGGCCTGGCTGCGGGTACTGGTGAATCCGGATGACGACGCGGCCTTCCTGCGCGCGGTGCAGTCGCCCAAGCGCGAAGTGGGCGCGACCACCTTGACGAAACTGGCCGAACTGGCGGCGCAGGCGCATCTGCCGATGGCGCGGGTCGCCGAGTCGATCGGAGCGCTGAAGCAGTTGTCCCCGCGCGCCGCCAACGGTCTGAGCGAATTCACCGATGTCGTCCGCGATCTGCGCCAACACGCCGCTGCGTTGTCGGCCGCCGGTCTGGTGCGGAGGCTGGTCGACCGGACCGGCCTGACGGTCGCGCTGCGGGCGCAGTGCAAGGATCCGACGAGCTTCGAGCGCCGCCGCGCCAATCTGGAAGAACTGGCGGAGTGGTTCGAAAGCGGTCCGCGTGGCGCGCAGGTGGGCGATCTCGCCGCGCAGTTGGCGCTGCTCTCGCGCAACGACAAGGACGACGGCGGCAATCAGGTGCGTCTGATGAGCCTGCATGCGGCCAAGGGCCTGGAATTCCGCCATGTCTTCATCGCCGGTTGCGAGGATGGCACTTTGCCGCACGAGGCCGCGCTGGAGGAAGGTACGCTGGAAGAGGAGCGCCGGCTGATGTATGTCGGCATCACCCGTGCCAAGGAAGGGTTGTGGCTCAGCCACAGCCGTGAAACCCGGCGCTTCCGCGAGAAGATCCGGTTGCAGCCCAGCCGTTTTCTCGACGAATTGCCGGCCGCCGAACTGCAGCGGGACGGCGCCGATCCGGTGGCCGATGCCGAACGCAAACGCGAACGCGCCAATGCCGGCATGGCCGCGATCCAGGCTTTGCTGCGCGGGGAGTGATGCCCCGCCGCCAGCGGCAGGCTGGCTGTGCCGCGCCGCCCGTACCAGGACAGCGAGACGGCCGGCATCAAGATGCTGACACGCTCTTTCGCGTGACAGCTCGTGATCGATGCCACGCCGATCAATACGGTAACGATGCAGGGCCGCGTGTATCGCCTGTACACGTGCTGGCCGCCTGTGCACGTACAAAAGCGTTGGGATGAAGCTGGAAAATAACCGGAAGTGGCCGGTGGATTGTTTCAGGATTCTTCAAGCGGAGCGGTGGCGAGACAGGCGCCGGATACGACAAAATGCCGACGATGCATGCGCTCCTGCCACGGCGGGGCGTCGTTGACTTTGGTTCCAGCGGGGGCGGAACTCTGTTCGCAGTCCTTGGCCAAGGAAATGGACGGCGATGACGATATACATGAATGCGGATTATGGATACCATTTTCCGCCGGATCAGCTCATCTTCGGCCCACCCTGGGTCGGGTCGTCCTGCTCTTTCTGCTGGGCCAGTTGCCGTTCCCGTTCCTGCTGCCGTTCCTGCTCGCGCTGACGGTCCAGCGAGGCCGCCTGCGCCACGCTCTCCTGCAAGGAGGGCATGGATTCGGTCACGTCCACCGTCGCACGATAACCG
>JAISFF010000071.1 GCA_031263725.1 Lysobacteraceae bacterium
CGGGAATGTTTCCTCTGGAAAATGATGCCTGATCCGTTCCCAGTGCGTGTCGGAAATCTTCAGCATTTGGCTATTTTACAGGCCTTTCGTGCGGATTTCTGATTTTGAGATAGGTTCTACTATAGAGGAACCGGGATAAGCGTATCCGCCTATGTAGGGTACCCGGATTTCGAATGCATCGATTCCGTCAACCTCAACGTTATTAATTGAGGGATGAATATAAAGCGGCGCCCCTCTTTCCATCGAGAAAATTTACCCCCCCCAGTGCTCCCCGTCCCCTCCGAACTTGCGGCAGTAGCGGAACCAGACGCCAAATGCCCGCCATCTTGAGCAGCGCACCATGACGCGCAAGATAAAGACATATCGTTTCATCGATACGGTATGGCGTTCCTTGCTCTGTAACGCACTGGCATGAAGTGCTTTGGCAAGTGCCAAGCGCATCAACACCCGCCCCGCCGACATGCAATATATCGCCGGATCGACCGCAGTGGCGCGACCATCGAAAACAGGAGCGCTCCAAGGCATCGCAGGAACCTGACTCGAATCCCGCACACATCCATCGGATGGTTTCGCCTACTCGCAAATGATGACAACGTCGCGGGTATCCTGCGCGGCGCAGGATGCATTCTAACTTCTGCCGCAACGAGGCCCGTGCTGCCGGACAGCATCGCCCGGATCTATCTGCGCTCGCGTTTCCCGCGCGCGGGCTTGGGCGCTCCGACCGGCTCGTCCTTGGCCGGCATTCGCTGTATCAGCCGGTCCGCCGCGTCGGCCAATTCGTTGCGCAGTTTCAGATAGTTCGCCAAGCGGCGCGGGTCCAGGATTCCTCGTTCCACCGCCTGGCGCACCGCGCAGCCAGGCTCCTGGCGATGCGAGCAATCGCGGAACCGGCAATGCGTCGCCAATTCCTCGACATCGGCGAAACCGTCGGTCAACGCTTCCTCGCCGGTGGGCTTCAGCTCACGCATTCCAGGCGTATCGATCAGACAGGCACCCGACGCCAGCGCCACCAGCGCACGGTGCGTGGTGGTATGCCGCCCTTTGGAATCGCTGCCGCGCACCTCGCCGGTCCTCATCCGGCCCTCGCCCAGCAGGGTATTGATCAAGGTCGATTTGCCCACTCCCGAGGAACCGACCAGCGCGACGGTCCGACCCTGACCCAGCCACGGCCGCAGAACCGCCAGCACATCGGCCGGGTTCTTCGCGTTCAGGCTCACCACCGCCGTTCTCTGCTGCGTGACATCGGCCAGGGCCGTCATTGCCGCCGATGCGTCCGCGCCGCTCAGATCGGCCTTGGTCAGCACCACGACCGGAGCTGCGCCGCCATTGTTGACCAGCATCAGGTAGCGCTCGATGCGGCTGGGGTTGAAATCGGCATCCAGACCACAGACGACGAAAACCGTGTCCACGTTGGCGGCAATCAGTTGCTGCTGATAATGCTCGCCCGCGGCTGCGCGCTTGATCCCGGTATGTCGTGGCGCCAGCGCCACGATTCGCGACTCGACATGCAGCACCCAGTCGCCGACCGCTGCGCGCCGCTGCGCGGGAAACCGCCTGCGCTGCCATTCCGGCAGCGACTCGGCGCGAAAGCAAGTTTCCGGACCTTCGGCCAGGATATAGCCTGTCCGGTGCTGTTCGACCACGCGCGCCCAAGCCGCCTGCGGATGCTCGGACCACAACTGTCGCCAGGCCGGCTCCTCCGGCCCCCCGGACCATGGCCAGCCGATATGTCGCAATCCGGAGAAGTCTGCAGTGGAAAGGCCCATCGGCGGATTTTAGGGGGTGTTCGCGGCTTTGGGTACGCGAACACGGCAGCGGGACGAAAGCGGCACCGGTTCGCCGCTGCGGAAACGCTTCCGGGGCGTCCGGAACAAAAGTCTCCCACCCGCCGGATTTCCGCTAACATGGAAGCCTTGTCGTCTGCAAGCGGCCCCATGCCATGATCGACCCCAAACAGCTCTACGTGCGCGAGCGATTGTCCGAAGTCCGTTACGAAATCCGTGGCGAACTCGCGCGTCGAGCCCGGGCGCTGGAAATGGAAGGGCGCACGCTGATCAAGCTCAATATCGGCAATCCCGGCAGGTTCGGTTTCCGCGCGCCGTCGCATCTTCAGCACGCGATCACCGACAACATCGACGACACCGACCCCTATTCGCATCAGCAGGGTTTGCCCGAAGCGCGCGAAGCGCTGGCCGAGGTCTATCGGCAACGGCGGACGCCGCATGTGGACGGCGACCGGATCTTCGTCGGCAACGGCGTCAGCGAGCTGATCGACCTGTGCCTGCGGGCGCTGCTCAATCCCGGCGACGAGGTATTGATTCCCTCTCCCGACTATCCGCTGTGGTCGGCCGCCACCATTCTCAACGATGGCCGGCCGGTCTATTACCGCTGCGATCCGGACAATGATTTCCTGCCCGATCCCAGCGAAATCGAAACGCTGGTGTCCTCGCGCACCCGCGCGCTGGTCCTGATCAATCCGAACAACCCGGCGGGCGCGGTGTATCCGCGCGAGCTGCTCGAACGCATCGTCGCGATCGCGGTCAAGCACGACCTGCTGTTGATGGTCGACGAAATCTACGACCAGGTTCTTTATGACGGCGCCGAATTCGTGCCGCTGGCGCCATTGGCCGGCGATCATCCCTGCATCACCTTCAGTGGATTGAGCAAAGTGCACCGGGCCTGCGGCTGGCGCGTCGGCTGGGCCATCCTGTCCGGCCAGGCATCGCGCGTCACCGAGTACCAGCATGCTATGGACCTGCTCAGCGCCCTGCGCCTGTGCGCCAACGTGCCGGGACAATACGCCATCAAGGCGGCGGTCTGCGGACCGGACACCATCACCCCGTTGTGCACGCCCGGCGGCCGTCTCTATGAAACCCGGCGCGCGGTGATCGAGTGTTGCGACACGAGTCCGCATCTGCAGCTCAGCGCGCCCGGTGGCGCCCTGTACGCGTTCCCGCGCGTGGTCGGTGCCGCCGCCCAGGGCATGGACGATCACGAGTTCGCGCTGGAACTGATGGAAACCGAAGGCGTACTGGTCGTCCCCGGTTCCAGCTTCAACGTGCCGTTCCGCGATCATTTCCGCGTGACCCTGCTTCCCGAAGCCGAGGTGATCCGCGACGTGTTCGCGCGCATCGACCGCGTGCTCGCACGTCGCGCAGCGCACACGAGCAAGGTGGTTCCGCTGAAGCCGCGCAGCGCGACCGGCTGATCCCGGTTGACGGACGCTCTTGACTTTCACGGAGCGCCGGAACGCATCCGGTCCCGTGCCCTGTACGCGACAGCATTCGCGTTGCCGGCTGAGCCATGGCGCCGCCGGCTCAGCCGGAATTGCGCGCAACGACCTCCTGGATGTCGTGCGCGCTGATGGTACCCATGAAGCGTCTGACGAAACGGCCATCGGGGTCCACCAGATAGGTCAGCGGCAGCCCGTGAACGATCGGAAAATCGGCCAGCGGCTGATCCGGGTCGATGATGATGATCGGATAGGTCACCGGCTGCTTCCCGAAAAACGCATGCAACGTCGCCGGATCGGTATTTTCGCAGGCAAGTCCGACGACATCGACCTTGTCGTCCATCGTGTGCAGCGCCGACAGTTCAGGCATTTCCTTCAGGCAAGGCGCGCACCAGGTCGCCCACAGGTTGACCACGACCCAGCGTCCGCGGTGCTGGGCAAGGTCGTAATCCTGTCCGTCTATCGTCCTGGCTGTCAGTACGGGCGTCCGGCCGATGCCGTCCCAATCGGTGATCGTGTCGCCTTTTCCGTTTTCCGCGATCGGTACCGGCTCATCGACGGACATGGGCTTGCCCTGTCCGGGAGCGGAAGCACGCCCACAGGCCACGATCAGCACCGGTAACGAGCAGCAAAGGAATATCCACGGGATTCGCTTCATTTCTTTTTCTCGTCATAAACCTCATCGACCTGCTGGCCCAGCAGGTGTCGCAGCGGCAGGCGCATCTCGTCCAACGCCAGGGCCGCGACGATGCCCAGCACATCATCGCTGCATGGCAGCTCCATGTTGGAAATCGGAATCCGTAATTGGCATGCCTCGTAGACTTCGGCCAGCGGGACATGATCCAGATCGCGGGCCAGCAACCACTCGCCTTCTTCGTCGCGGCGCACCAGATTGATTTTCGACAGCTGCGACAGGAAATCTTGCGCCAGCGAGTCGGTCAGCATCGGTTCCAGCGCCAGCAACTGATCGGTGTGCAGGCCGTGACCGCTGTCCCTGGCCTGTTTGAAGCGACCCAGCACGCGCAGCATGGCGTAGATTTCATATCCCGGCGGCAGGCGCAGCGCCGTGGGCTGATAGCGGAACGCCGCCAGCGACGAAGCCAGCGACGCGCCCAGCAGGATCGATACCCAGCACAGATAGATCCACAACACGAAAATCGGCACGAAAGCGACGGTGCCGTAAATGCGCTGATAGGATTCGAAACCGCCCAGGTACAGGCTCAGGCCGGTCTTGACCAGTTCCAGCATCAGGGCCGCCAGCAGTGCGCCGGGAATCGCATGCCGGAAATGCACCGTGCGGTGTGGCACCACCCGGTACATCATCAGAATGGCGAAGAACTCGATCGCGATCGGCGTCAGCCTGAGCACCCAACTTGCCAGCCATTTGCCTTCGGGCGTCGCGAACAGCGGCAGCGCGAAGAAACGCACCGACATCGACAACGATGCAGCCGCCAGCAACGCGCCGAGCGTCAGCACCGTCCAGTACACCAGGAACCGCGCCAGACGCGGCCGCGTGGAAGCGACCCGCCAGATATGGTTGAAAGTGCCCTCGATGCTGTTCAAGGTGATCAGCAACGAGATGACCAGTGCAATGATGCCGGCGGTCGTCAGCTGTCCGGCGCTGGCGGAGAACTGGCGCAGATAGGTTTCCACCGACCGCGCCGCGTCGGGCACGAAGTTCGCGAAAATGTAATCGCTGAGCTGATCGCTCCAGTTGTCGAATACCGGAAACGCGGACAGGATCCCGAACACCACCATCGCCAGCGGCACCAGCGCGAAGATCGAGGTGTACGCCAGGGCGGCGGCGGCCTGAAACAAGCGGTCGTCGACGAACCGCTCCCACAGGAAACGCAGGAAGGTAGCGGCCTTTTCCGGGTCGCGCAGCCGGTCCATCCACAGCCGCAGTGATTTCAATGGCGCCATCCGATTAGGGTACACCGGATGCAAACGGGTGGCCGCATCCCGGATACTAGGTCCTGCCCTCGATCCGATCCGATGCCATGCCGCCGATTCTCATCCTCTATTACAGCCGCAGCGGTTCGGTTGCGCGCATGGCCCGGCAGATCGCCCGCGGAGTGGAAGAAGTGGATGGCATGAGGGCGAAGCTGCGCACGGTGCCGCCGGTCGCCCCTGTTACACAGGCAAGTGCGCCGCCGATCCCTGAAGATGGCGCGCCCTATGTCGAACCGGCGGACCTGCACGAATGCAGCGGCCTCGTTCTTGGCAGTCCGACCCGCTTCGGCAACATGGCCGCTCCGATGAAATGCTTCATCGATGGGCTTGGCGCGCAGTGGGCCAGCGGCGACCTCGTCGGCAAGCCGGCGGCGGTTTTCACCTCGGCTTCATCGATGCATGGCGGACACGAATCCACGCTGCTGTCGATGCAATTGCCGTTGCTGCATCACGGCTGCCTGATCGTCGGCATCCCCTTCACCGAGCCCGCGCTCGGACGCACGCTGAGCGGCGGCACCCCGTATGGCGCCAGCCACTACGCCGGACCCGGCGACGATCCCGCGCTGAGCGAGGAGGAATCCCGGCTTGCGCGCGCCCTGGGACGCCGTCTGGCCGATGTCGCCAGGAGACTCGCACCGTGACGACTCGCGATGGATCCAGAAAATGGCTGTCGGTCGCGTTGATCGCGTTGTCGATGCTTTATGTCGTCTGGTTTCATGACGACAAGCATGCATTGGCGGCGCTGCTGGTGTTTGCGCTTCCCCCGCTGGCGTTGCTGCTTCTGGTATGGCGCCGACCTCTTCGCGCTGGCTTCTGGGCGGGGGTATTCGCCCTGTTCTGGTTCTGCCACGGCATCATGGTGGCGATGGTCTATCGCGAAGCCCGCTGGCTGGCTGGCGTGGAGATCGCGCTCGCGCTGGTCATCATCGCGCTCGCGAACTGGCCGGGGCTCAAGGCCCTGTTTCGCGCGGGATCGCGAAGCTGAGCGTTCGCACCGTCGCGATCACCCGCGCATCGTCCCGAGCCTTCCTCCCGGACCGTACAGCCCCCGGACGTGCGAGGCGATTCCCGGTTTCTGTTTCCCTCGCCGGGCACTCCGGGATCAGTAGGTACCGACCAGATTGACGAACCAGCCACGATGCTTGTAGTCGAACTTGGTCAGGTCGTCGCTGAAA
>JAISFF010000059.1 GCA_031263725.1 Lysobacteraceae bacterium
GCACCGCATTGCTCGCAGTGCATCACCTTGGCCGTCGGCTTCAAATAGATCGACAGCGTGCGCACGCCTTCTTCTGGCCAAACAACACGCTCAACCCGATAACCTTCACAGCCGCCCAGCGACTCCAGCATCTTGCGATCCAGCATCTCCCCGCTCCTGATGGCAAATACCAGCCATCAAGAGTACGAAAACTTGCCAAACCCCTCCTCGCTATTCTGCGATGAACCAAACAAAAGGGCTAAGCCATAAAGCCTAACCCTTTGTTTTTATTCCACATTTAAGTGGTGCCGGAGGAGGGACTCGAACCCTCACGGTGTTGCCACCGGCGGATTTTGAGTCCGCTGCGTCTACCGATTCCGCCACTTCGGCGCGGGCAGCGCAGTATAGCGGAAAACCAGCCATGTATACCATGGCTCGCCTCTTGCTGCTTTGAGTGCCCAATCCGGTACGTACACCCTCTTCATTCAAGCAAATAACCCAGGTGATATCTGGGGAAAAGAAGTCAACAACAGTTATACATCGTGTTTCCAGCGCCACATGATTTTGCGCCTCTCTCTCCGTGCGTACCCCATTGGATCGAAGCAAAAAAGAACGCCCCACTTTCATGGGGCGTTCCAGTTACATCTTGAATTTCCCGTTCAAGCCGCTGTTAGAACACGACCCTCTGCAAATTGAAGAACTCGATGTTCGGCGCACAGCACTTGGACTGGTTCAGCTTGTACAGGTCGTTGTAACCAACGCCGTAGACTTGCTTGCCAGTGTTCGTTTCGACCATGTAAAACAGGTGCTCCTTACCGCCGCCGATCGCAACGATATCGCCAGCTGCACGCTGATAGTGCAGAGTCGGGGCATCGCCGTAGATCATCGGGAAGGCGCTACCACCGGTCTGGCCCCAAGTGTACATCTGGACATCATTACCCAGAGTGCCACCTTCGGTTAGAGCGAAGGAACCAACGTAACGAGCAAACAGCTTCTTGACGTTGTCCATGATCACAACCGGCGTAGGGCTGGACGACGAAGTCGAACGTACGCCCACACCCAACGACGCGCGAACGCCCCAACCAATCACGCGACCGTCGTCCAACAGCGCCTCACCCCAGCCATTACCACCGGCGATATAGGTGATGTGATTCGCAAACGGCTCCAGCGCTGTGGCGCGGGTCGGAGTGCGAACGATGCGTTGCACGCCATAGTTCGACCCCTGGAAGCCCAAACCGCTGGCTTCGTTGTCACCCCAAGCCCACACATGGCCTTCATAGGTAACCGCGAAAGCACCTTCATAGGCACCGCCGATGACACGAGCAGTTTCACCATTCAGGTTGACCTTGACCGGAGTGCTGCTGTTCTTGCTGGCGCCGTTACCCAACTGGCCGTACAGGTTGTGACCCCAAGTATAGACACCGCCATCATAGGTCATTGCCACCGAGAAATACTCGCCCGCAGCGATCTGCTGGACGTTCCCCATGACCTTACAGGGGGTGTTCACGTAGAAACCCGTGCAACCGGTTTCGCCGTAACCACTCTGACCCCAGCCATACACGTTGCCACTGCTGTCGCGGGCGATCAGGTGGTAAGCACCCGTAGCCAGATTGGTCAGATCGTTCAGCGACTTGACAGCCGTCGGAGCAGCGCTGGAGGAAACGGCGGTGACGCCATTACCCTGCTGCGCAGAACCGCGGAAACCCCAAATCATGGCCTTGCCACCTTCAGTGATGGCAGCACCGGTGGTGATCAGACCGGTCGGAGAAAGCAGGCCCTGCTCGCTATTGCTCTGCGCATGAGCCACGAGTGCCATGGAGACACACGAGACCAGCAACGCGCCCTTCAGTAAATTTTTCATTATTTTAGCTCCGTTTCAGCTACTATAGATGGATTGCTATCGCTAGCGGCCCCGTTAAAGGCCATCCCCCCATCAGAATGCTCATGGCATACCCCCCTCTGAGTGACATCTGAGCAGGTTCTTCAAGCAGGAATATATTACCCGATCTACACTCTCCATGCAGGTAAATCAAAACAGCGTGAAGCGATGATGTGACATACTTTTTCTTATTCTGTGATGTCAATCACCAAGATGGATCTAACGCAATTAATATGTAATTGTGATTCCAATCCAGAATTTCTATTTAATTCATTGATTTTAAAGAAATCTACACCCATAGCTGAAGGCAATACGTCCTGTTGAAGTCTACCTATCGGCTAGGAATTACACTTACCTTCGATTCACAAATTGGACCCGCCACCCTTTGGCAGCCAACGCGGAGCCACGATTTCAGGCAATCGTGAAGGTTCGCATGAGCGGCGAGCGGTATACGGAGATGAGTACAGGATCGAGGCGGTCAAGCCGGTAACTGAGCGGGGTCATCCGGTGAAGGACATGGCCCGGTAACCGGGCATTACCGCGCACAGCCTGTATGCGTGAAGGAAATCGTTCGGGCCACCGGCCCGATACTCTTCCGCTCCAAGTCACCCGCTAAACTGCAGCGGATGAAGATCCATATTCCCGCTCGGCCTCCAGGGTATCTTTCAGCTCCTCTACTGCTGGGCCTCAGCGGTGGCTTGGACTCGATCGCGTTGTTGCACCTGTTGGCCAATGACACAAGGATTGATCCAACGAGACTATCCGCCATCCATGTTCACCATGGCCTGCAATCGGAAGCCGATGCGTGGGCGGCACATTGCACACAAGCCTGCGAAACGTTGAACGTTCCGATACGGTTGGCCAGGGTAGACGTGGATCGGCATCACAGGCAGGGCTTGGAAGCGGCTGCTCGTGAAGCGCGATACACCGCCTTCAGGCAGGCACTGAAGCCGGAACAGGTGCTCGTCACCGCTCACCAGTTGGAGGATCAGGCCGAGACATTCCTGTTGCGTGCGCTGCGCGCCTCCGGCCCTGATGGCTTGGCCTGCATGCGTCCTTGGCGTCCTTTTGCAAGTGGATGGCATTGGCGTCCGCTACTGGATGTCCCTCGGCGGGATCTGCTCGCCTACGCGCGATCGAATGAGCTGATCTGGATCGAGGACCCCAGCAATGACAGCCATGACTACGACCGCAACTTCCTGCGTCATCAAGTACTGCCGCTGTTGGGCAAACGCTGGCCCAGAGCCGTCGGCGCTTTGGCCCAGAGCGCCAGACTCAATGCCGAGGCCAGCGATCTTTTGCTCGAAGAGGACATCCGATCCCTGCATCGGGCTTTCCTCGACGAGGATCGACGCACCCTCTCGGTGATGTCATTGACCGCCCTGTCCTCTGCCCGACGTGCACGAGTATTGCGGTATTGGCTGCGCGACCTCGGCTTGCCTCCGTTGCCCATCAGCGGTTCCTTGCGCATCGAATCCGATCTGTTGCGCGCGCGCGCCGATGCCTCTGCCGGATTTGCCTGGTCCGGAGCCAGTATTCGTCGATGGCGCGACCAACTGCACGCGGACTGGGACCGCCCTCCCACATCCCCGACCTGGAAGACACAATGGGATGGCCGAACGCCATTGCAACTGCCGGATGGCAGCATGCTTTCGTTGCATGACGGGACGGGAAATCCCGGCGCCAGCGGATTCGACAACCCACTCGAAGCACGCGCCCGCCGTGGTGGGGAGCGCATCGTACTGCCCGGACGCCGGCACAGCCACAGCCTCAAGCATGCACTACAGGAATATGGTGTACCTCCCTGGCAACGCGAGCGCATCCCCCTGCTGTCCGACCACGAAGGCCGCCTGCTGGCGGCAGGTACATCCATCCTGTCCGCTTTCCTGAAGCAATGGCTTGACGAGCGGAGGCTGCGATTGTCGTGGACCATCCCCTCGCGTTCATGATGATTTGACCCGCTCTGTCCGCACAAGCAAACTGGCTCTCCATGGCAAAGAAAAATCCTACCGAAACCGCTCCCGTCATCCAGTTCGAACAGTCGCTGGAGCAACTCGAACAGATGGTCGAAAAGATGGAACTGGGCGAAATGAGCCTGGAAGAGTCGTTGTCGGCATACGAACAGGGCGTCGCGCTCTATCGCCGTTGCCAGCAGGCTCTGGAGCAGGCGGAACTTCGCGTCCGGCAGATCAATGATCCGGACCAGCCGGAAAGCGCCACGCCCCTCGACCCCAGTGGCGTTTGACGCCATGTTCGAATCGTTGTTGATCCGGATCGAAACCGCATTGGCCGACAGCCTGCCGGACTCTCGGGTGGCTCCCAAGCGATTGCATGCCGCCATGCGTTACGCGGTGTTGGGAGGAGGAAAGAGAATCCGACCGTTGCTCGCTTACGCCAGCGGAACCTTGTTCGGGGTAGCGCCCGGACCGCTGGACCCCGCCGCCTGCGCGGTGGAACTGATACATGCATACTCGCTGGTGCATGACGATCTGCCTTCCATGGACAATGACGAGCTCAGGCGCGGCCAACCAACGGTGCATATCGCCTTCGACGAAGCGACCGCGATACTGGCTGGCGACGCGTTGCAGACGTTGGCATTCCAGTTGCTGGCGAATGCCGACATTGCGGACAAGGTCAAACTCGCCTGGCTGCAGACCTTGGCGGGTGCATCCGGAGTCGATGGCATGTGCGGTGGCCAGGCGCTGGATATAGACGCCACCGGACAACGGCAATCGCCGGCTGAATTGGAGCACATGCATTCGCTCAAGACCGGGGCCTTGATCCGCGCGGCAGTGCGGATGGGGGCGTTGGCCGGGAATGCTTCGACCGAACAACTGAATACCCTGGATCGTTTCGCCAGCAGCCTGGGACTCGCATTCCAGCTTCGGGACGATCTCCTCGACATCGAGGCCAGCTCCGAACAATTGGGCAAGACTGCCGGAAAGGACATCGCGCAGGCCAAGTCCACTTATCCGGCGCTGCTGGGCATGGATGGCGCCAGGAAGCGGCTGCGGGAACTGGCTGCCACGATGAACGAAATGCTCGACCAGTATGGAGAACGCGCAACCGCGCTGCGGTCATTGACGCAACTGGCGATCGAGCGGAAACACTGACCAGGAAGCGCCCACTCCGTCGATTCCGCTTCCCGCAACAAGAAAGCCCGGACCATTGCCGGGCTTTCTTGTTTTCGGTGCGAAACTACGCTCAGTTGATCAGGCGCAACGTCAATGGATAGCGATACCGCTCGCCACCATTGGCCTTGACCCCCGCGATGATCGCAAAGACGACCGCGTAGATACTCACGGCCGTCAACAGGAAGATGCCGATGATGACCGCGACGAGTATTCCGCTGATGAAAGCGGCGATGAAAATGGTGATCTGGAAATTGAGGGCTTCCTTGGCTTGATCGGTCACAAACTCCTTGCTCGGATTGTCCTTGTTCACGAGCCAGACGATCAAAGGCCCCACGACCCAGGAAATGATTCCCAGCAAGTGCGCGAGCATTGCCATGGTGCGGTCATCTTGTGAAACCTGAATGTCCAATTGCGGTGTTTCCTCGTTCATCGATGCTTCTCCAAAAAAGGGTCGGTCAAGGTTGGGATGATACTGGCAATTCTCCATGCCCGCTTCCTTTCCGGCCGATAAAAAAGGCCCGGCTAGGCCGGGCCTTTTTCACATCGGGCAAATGTCGAATTACTTGATCAGACGCAGCGCGAACGGGAAGCGGTACTTCACGCCCTTGTTGGCGGAAATCGCCCCCATGATGCACAGGACCAGGTTGGCCAGTCCGACGATCATGTACAGCAGGCTACCGATCATGGCCAGCTTGGGGCTGATCATGATGAGAATCATGGCCAGGATGAAGATCACGACCCACGCGATCACGATGGTGATTTCGAAATTCAGAACTTCCTTCGACTGATCAACCGTGAACGGCTTGTCGGTCTTGTCCTTGTTGATCAACCAGATGATCAGCGGACCGATCCAACTGGTGGGAATGCCCAGGACGAAGGCAATCATCGCCATGGTCTTGTCGTCTTGCGAAACCTCGTTTGTCATCGTCTATTCCCCCACTTATATAGCTGAAATTAAGGTTGAACCGGATTTGAATTTCCAGACGGAACTCAATTCTTAAAAACCTGTTGGATGTTAGCAGGCCTCATGGTCCAAGCAAACCCGCAATGCGCCTATCAATCCTTGCCGGAAACCGTCATGCTCCCTATCAGTACAGATCCGATACGGATGTGTGAACGAGAGTCTGCATCCGATCCTATCGCATGAATGCCCTCGAACATCCGTTTCAGGTTGCCGGCGATGGTGAGTCCATCCACCGGCCAAGCGATGGCCCCGTTCTCCACCCAGAAGCCGGCGACACCGCGTGAATAATCCCCTGTCACCGGATTCACTCCCTGTCCCATCAGTTCGGTGACCAGCAGGCCGGTTCCCATCCTTTGCAGCAGTTCGTCCAGCCCGCCACTGTTGGCCGCGACCTGCAGGTTGTGCACTCCGCCCGCGTTGGCGGTGGTTTCCAGCCCCAGGCGTCGTGCCGAATACGAACCAAGCACGTAACGCTGCAGTATCCCGTCCCGAACCAATGCCACTTCGCGGGTCGCCACACCCTCGGCATCGAATGCGCCCGAGCACAGGCCATGTCGCAACCGCGGCCGCTCGTCGATCGAAAACCAATCGGGGAACAGCTTGGTGCCGACGCTGTCGAGCAGGAAACTGCTGCGCCGGTACAGGGCTCCGCCGGATATCGCGCCCAACAGATGTCCAATCAGCGAACGCGCCATTTCGGAAATGAAGACCACCGGATACTCGCCTGTCGGCACCGATCTGGGGGCCAGTCGGGCCACCGTTCGCTCGGCTGCCCGCGTCCCGACCGCCTGCGGACTTTCCAGATCCGCCGCCGACAGGCCCAGGCTGTACCAGCCATTGCGTTGCATGGCTTCGCCCTGGCCCGCGATCAGCGCACAACTGATCGAATGCCGGGTTTGGCGCTCGGACCCCACGAATCCATGCGAGTTGGCGTAAACGCCGAGGCTTTCGCCAGCACCGACCGAGGCGCCATCCGAATTGGCGATGCGCGCATCCGCCTCGCGGCCGGCATTCTCGCAGGCAAGGGCCAAGTCCACCGCCTCGTCGGCGTCCAGCCGCCATGGATGCCATAGATCCAGGTCCGGAAACTCGGTCGCCATCAGTGTCGCATCGGCCAGACCGGAGGCGGAATCGTCTTCCGTATAGCGGGCGATCGCCGCCGCCTGTTCGACTGTTGCCTTGAGGCTGGATTCGTGCAGATCGCCGGTGCTGGCACTGCCCTTGCGCGCGCCGAAATAGAGCGTCACGCCGATCCCGCGGTCACGGGTCGATTCGACGGTTTCGACTTCCCCCATGCGCACATTGACGTTCAGTCCCCGCTCTTCGCTGCAACTGACTTCGGCCTGGTCGGCTCCGGCCGCGCGCGCGTAGTCGAGCACCTGCTGGGTGGTCTCGACCAGACTCTGCAGACGTTCCTGGCTGTCGTCGGAAACGGCGATATCACTCACGGCACTGCTCTTGGGCATACGGAATACTCAACGACAGGTTTGTTGGAAGTGGCGCCTGTTCCGGTCTTCCAGCTTCCAAGCGCGCTACAGGAGAAGAAAGCCCGGCCTCCGATTCCGGCCGGAGCCGCTTAGAATGGATATCCTTTTCAATCTCGCCTTCCGCCAATGCACGACCCGGCGGGTGGCGTCGGAACCTGGTGCCAACATGCGCGGACACGACCCCGAAACCGGCGAATACCTCAGCCCCAGCCGCAGCCAGCAACGGCGCGAAGCGCTGGAGGTGCTGGATATGGCCGAACGGCTGACCGCCCTGACAGCGGCGCAGCTGGCGAAACTGCCCGTTCCCGAGTCGCTGGTGCCGCATATCGAGGAAACCCGGCGCATGGCCTCGCACGGCGCCCGCAAGCGGCAGATGGCCTTTCTGGCCAAGCAGATGCGCAGGGAAGAGGAAGAGACGCTGGAAGCGATCCGCGACGCGCTCTCGGCCGGCGGCGAAGCGACGCGGCGCGAGGTGGCGCTGATGCATCGCGCCGAAACCTGGCGCGAGCGGTTGCTGAACGAGGGCGATGCCGCCCTGACCGGATTGCTCGAACTGTACCCAGATGCCGACCGGCAATCGCTGCGACAACTGATCCGCAATGTCGATGCCGAGCGCGCCCGCAACAAACCACCGGCGGCATTTCGCGAGCTGTTCCGGACCCTGCGGCAACTGCTGGAAGACAACATCGCCAGCCGCGACAGCGGGAACGCCGACGAAGCCTGACCTGCCCGTACCGTTCCTGCGCTTATGCAAGCGCGCGCTCACGTGCGGGTTCCACCGACAGTTAGTCCTTCGATCAGCAATGAGGGCTGACCCACCCCGACCGGAACGCTCTGGCCGTCCTTGCCGCAGACGCCCACGCCCTCGTCCAGTGCAAGATCGTGGCCGACCATGCGGACCTTCCGCATCGTTTCCGGTCCGTTGCCGGTCAAGGTGGCGCCTTTGACCGGCGCAGTCACCTGGCCGTCCTCGATCAGATAGGCTTCGGTGGCCGAGAACACATATTTGCCGCTGGTGATGTCCACCTGGCCGCCACCGAAATTCACCGCATACAAACCGCGTTCGACCGAGGCGATCATTTCGGCGGGATCATGCTGGCCCGCCAGCATGTAGGTGTTGGTCATCCGCGGCATGACCAGATGCGCAAAGGATTCGCGCCTGCCGTTGCCGGTTGGCTGCATGCCCATCAGGCGCGCGTTGAGGCTGTCCTGCATATAGCCCGCCAGTACGCCATCCTCGATCAGGGTCGTGCAACGCGTCGGCGTTCCTTCATCATCGATATTGAGCGATCCCCGCCGATCCGGCAGCGTTCCGTCATCGACGATCGTCACGCCAGGCGCGGCCACGCGCTGCCCGATGCGACCGGCATACGTCGAGGTGCCCTTGCGGTTGAAATCGCCTTCCAGTCCATGTCCGACCGCCTCGTGCAGCAGTACGCCGGGCCACCCTGGACCAAGCACCACCGGCATCATTCCAGCCGGCGCATCGATCGCATCCAGGTTCACCAGCGCTTGCCGCAGCGCTTCGCGCGCCCAGCGTTCCGGACGTCCTTTTGCAAACAGTTCGGCGTAACCGTAACGGCCGCCGCCGCCGGCAAAGCCCGATTCGCGATGTCCGTCATGTTCGACCAGCACCTGTACATTCAGCCGCACCAGCGGGCGGATATCGGCTGCCAGGATGCCGTCGCTGCGCGCGATCAGCACGGTATCAACGCCGCCGGACAGGCTCACCATCACCTGTTGCACGCGCGGATCGGTCGCCCGCAAAAGCTGGTCCAGATCGCGCAGAATGCCGACCTTGTCCTCATTGCCCAGCTCATCGACCGGATCGATGCCCGGATAAAGCATGTGCCTTCGATCCGCACGCATCAGCGCATGCGGTCCATGCGCGCGACCATCGCGCGAAATGGCGCGCGCGGAACCGGCCGCTTCCAGCAATGCCGCCGCGTTGATGTCGTCGGAATACGCGAACCCGGTCTTTTCGCCGCTGATCGCGCGAACGCCGACGCCCTGTTCGATCGAGTGCGCACCGCTTTTGACGATGCCATCCTCCATCGCCCAGCTTTCGCGCCGGGAATGCTGGAAATACAGATCGCCAAAGTCCACGCCCGGTCCAAGCAGCGCCGAGAAAGCGTGGTCCAGTCCACTGGAATCCAACCCCGCGGGCAATAACAAGCGGGATTCGGCAAGCGCCAAAGTGTTATCGGTCATGACGATCAAGATGGGGCGCGACATGGCGCTTTGCAAGAAACGGCCGGGTATTGTCGCCGATTGCATCGATCCCCGCATGCACTCGCGCTCGCGGGTACAGCTGTCGGGAAAACGGCGGCTGTGCCGCATCCTGAGCCAACATCGGCGCCGGGATTGAACCCGATCGCCGGCTTCAATCGACATCAGGCAGCGGCGTCGTATGCACCGCTCCGTCTTCTTCTCGTGCCGGAATCGTTTCCGCAGACGGCGACTCCGTATCGGCAGCGTTATGCGGCCCCGGATGCTGCGCGTTCGCGTTCGCTTCCGCCGCCGCCTGCGCCAGCGCCTGCTGCTCTTCCAATGCGTGCGGCTGCTCGCGGCTGACAACCTCGACTTTGGGATCGTTCCAACTGCCGGTGATGTGATACGTCTTGGCGCCAATTCCCCCCAGCGGCTTTCCGAGCACGGCATTGGCGGCGGCGCCGACCACTATGCCCAGCGGTCCGCCCGCGACCGCGCCCACCACCGGCAGCAGATTGCCCGATTTGGGCTTGACGTCGACACGCTGGTCGAACTGCTGCGTATGCAGGTTGGTCGAACCCTGGATCTTTATGTCCGCGGCCGGCCCTTCGATCATGACGCCATCGGTTCGAGCGGCGCCATCCAGGAAAAAAGCGCCGCCGTGAATGCGATTGAAGCCGAACCCCTTGGAGAAAAAGTCCCTGAAATCCAGCATCAGCCGCCTTGGCAGCTGCGCAACGCTCAGCAGGCCCAGAAAGCGTCCCGCACCGGGTTCGACCTCCAGCAACTGGCCATTGCGCACATCGACCACGGCATTGCCCTGCAACGCTTCCGGCCTGAACGCCTCCGGACTGCCGGGCCAGCTCACATCGACGGCCGCATTGCCCTGCCCGCCGCGCATCAATCCGGCGTAGTTCAGCCTGTCCATCAGGCCGCCGAAATCCTGGGCCTCCACCCTCGCCCGCAGATGCGTCCTTCCGCCAACGCCCGAACCCAGCCATTCGCCGGTGATTCCGGCGCGATAGCTATCGCCCCGCAGATCCAACCGACGTATCGCCATACCTGCGGCGACCGGTTGCGTGCGCAACGACAGCTTGCCCAATGCAGGCTCGCCCAGGCGCAGGTCATCGATATCGATCGACAACGGAGGAATCGAGGCGGGGTTGATCGGACCCACATTGGCCTGGGGCACCGCGTCGGTTGTCGATGCGTTCGCGTTACCGGCGGCGCCTGCGCCACCTGAGTCCGGCTGTCCATCGGCGTCGCTCAGCGACAAGGATTTCCAGTAGGCGCGGCTGAATTGGCCTTCGATGGCCGCTCCGTCCGCATTCGGCATCCAGACCTCGCCTGCCAGCGCCGGACCGTCGACCCATGTCCTCAGCCCACCCGGCTGCGGCTGCAACCGCAAACGCGCATCCGGAAACACATTGCCGAGCAACCGCAGTTCATGTGTCCGCACGTCGATCTGGCGCAATGGCATGTCGCTGTTGCCACCATCGCTTCTGGCCAGCGAGATCCACTCCAGCGCATCGATCGAGTCGGAACGTCCGTTGACCACCCATCCCGACTGCGGAGGATCGGCATCGACACGGCTGCTGCCCAGCACCACGCGCACACCGGTCAAGTCCCCGCGCGTACGCGTGCGCAAAGCCAGGCGACTGCCGAAAGCGACATCGATCTGCCCCTCGTCATAAGGCAATCCCACTCTCACCGTGGTCGGCAATGTTGCGGAAGCCGGTTTGGTCATCGGCGCCGGCAGGGCCAACGCGGTGCCGGCCAGATTCGAGTGCAGCTTCAGTTCGCCCATCGAAGCGCTCGGCGCTGTTTGACCCTTCGGCAACGCCACCTCGACCGTCCAGTCGGAACGGCCATAGATGTAAGGCGCGAGCCATTCCAGTTGCGGCGCGCGGACGAAAAGTTCGTTGACATCCAGCGACATCGACAGGTCGCCCTCGAACGTATTCGCCGGACTGTGTACATGGCCACCGGAACGCAATGCCAGAATTCCGGAGTGGTCATGGTACCGGCTGGCCAGAGCCGGCGCGGCAAACCCATCCTGGTCGTAATCGACCTCGCCCTGTACGGCATCGAATGCGATTTCCCAGCGTTTCTCCTCCAGATGCGCGCCTTGCAGCAGGACCTTGCCGAAGATTCGCTCCCGCCCATGGTCATCGGCCAAGGGCAGGTGCATCCCGAAGGCGACCTGCGCAGGTCCGGATACCGCCAGATTGTCCAGCGTCTCCTGGTATTGGGCGCGCAGCGGGCTCTGCTTCAGCATCGCCAGATAAGCGGCGGCGTCGCTGGAACTGGCCGCCGCGACATCCAACCCTGAAGTACTGAAATCGATGATCCCCGCCTTCAGGTCCTTGACTGGCACACCGGCCAGATTGCCTTCGCCCTGGGTCTGGAATCCGTTGCCGATGAACGCCAGCTCCAGCTCCGTCCGCTCCAGTATCGGCCAGTCCTCCTGGAAGCGGATGCGCCCTTGGCGAATCTGGCCGACCGCCTCGAATCGGCCATCGTTATGGACGAAGGGCCAGTCGTCCAGATCCCCCGACACCAGTATCTTGCCCTGGGTCAGGACACCACCGACCAGCGCGGTATCCAGCCAGTCCATCAGGTGTTCGGGCATGTAGTTGCGAACCCAGAATTTCTTCGCCGAAGTCAGCTGAACATCGTCCAGTTCGGCCGCCACATCCAGACGCGGACGGCCCCCGTCCTTTTGCATGGACAGTCCGCCGCGTACCCGCATCGCCAAGTCGGGACTCTCGATGCGCAATCCAGGTGTGGCCACACGCCAGCTCGAGTCGTCCTCCCGCCAGGCAACGATCTGCCCATCCAGACGCAGCTCGTGAACCGAATCGAAGCCTTGCGGCCAATCGAAGCGCATTTGCGCCTGCGGATCCAGCGCGAGCATGGCGCCCCTGGCATCCGCGACCAGCATCCCATCCAGTCCGGCGATGCCCATCCAGCCATCGACAGCCGTTACCGACAAACCCGAGATCTTCGCATCCAGGCGCAGAGGTCCATCGCGCTCCGCGGCAAAGCTCAGCCCGGTGACTTTCGCGGTGGGTTTGGCGCGCTGCAACCAATCCCGCAATTCCGGCGACAGGATGTCGCCGAGTGACAAAAGTTCCAGCATCGGTCCCAGTTCAAACTGATCGATGCTGGCGGCAAAGCGGGTTCCACCCGCCAGCAACAGTCCGTCCAGGTTCTGTTCCCGGTCCGCATCCCCCAGACGCAGCAAAGGCGCATCCACGCGCCAGCCATCGTCCTCGGCGCGCCAGCGCACTCGCATCCGCAGTTGCCCTGGCGCGAGCGTCCCGGTCGCCTGTCCGGTGGCCGACGCGCCGGCAAGCGACAGATCGTGCAATTGCACTTGCACGATCATCTCGGCAACCCGCCGCTGCCGTAGCGTCGCCCAGGCCTGGATTCGCCCCGCCCCGCCATCCGGACGAACGCCGGCATAGTGCAGTAGAGGACTCCAGCGGCGCAGTTGTTCGGGCTTGCCATCCAGATAGGCGCGTCCATCGCCGCTGTGGCGATCGAAATCGAGCGTCAGCAGCAAGGGCGCATCGTCGGTCCCGATCCAGCCGCGCGCTCCTGCGCGCAAGCGTCCGTCCCCCATCCGCAAGCGCAGATCCACTCTGGGAATGGTGATGCCCAGATCCAGTTCGGGCGCATTCACGTTCAAGCGCCCATCGATGATCTGCACCTCGCCCATGCCTTCCAGATAATCCAGCGGATCGCCCGATCCCTCCTGCTGCATCGGCAGCCCCTGGACCGACCAGACACCCTGCCGGTCCCGGAACAGCGTCAACGCGGGTCCGCGCAGGCGCAGCTCGGTAAAGGAATGCCCCGGCAACACGCCGGAATACATTGCGATCAGTATCTCGGCACGGCCGATGCTGATACCGCCCGGCGCCTCTCCGATCTGCAGCCCTTGCAGTTGCAGCAACGGACCACGCCGGGTCCATCGCGTCTGCATGTTTTCGAAACTCACCGGCTGTCCGACCCGCTCGCTGAGCCATGCCGCCACCTTCTCGGGATGCCGCTCGATCCAGGGCAATGCCTGGCTCAACGCACCCACGACCATCGCCACACAGATCAGTGCGACCGCCACCGCATACACGAGGGAGCGACGGGCGAAACGCAGACGGCGGCGCATGGGAGTCGGCATCGGGATCTACCTGCCTCCCGCCACGAAAGCCGGGAAAACAGCGCGTCTCATATGCCGCGGGCAAAGCGGGCGAGCATTATTCAAAGCAACACCACGTCGAACTGTTCCTGCAGGTACTGGCTGTCCGCCTGGAAACGGATGCTCTTGCCCAGAAACTCCTCCAATTCCGCCACGGTGGACGACTCCTCCTCGGTAATCCTTGATACGACCTTGGGCGAGGCGATCACCAGCAATTGCGCCGCCTCGAACTGGAATTGTCCCCCGGTATTGCGGATTTCCCGGAATATCTCGTAAGTAACGGTCTCCGCGGTCTTGATCGAACCGCGCCCGCCGCATTCCGGACAGGTTTCGGACAGTTGCCGTTCCAGGCTCTCCATGGTCCGCTTGCGGGTCATTTCCACTAACCCCAATGGCGAAAAATCATACACCGTGGTCTTGGCGTGATCCCGCGCCAGAGCCTTCTCCAGCGTACGCAGGACCTGGCGTCGATGTTCCGGGTCATCCATGTCGATGAAATCGATGATGATGATGCCGCCCAGGTTGCGCAGCCGCAGTTGCCTGGCCACCGCCTGCGCCGCCTCCAGATTGGTACGGAATACCGTCTCCTCCAGATTCCTCTGGCCCAGGAACGAACCGGTATTGACATCTATCGTGGTCATGGCTTCGGTCTGGTCGATCACCAGATAGCCGCCGGAT
Organism: Lysobacteraceae bacterium; assembly: GCA_031263725.1. Taxonomy (GTDB): domain Bacteria; phylum Pseudomonadota; class Gammaproteobacteria; order Xanthomonadales; family Xanthomonadaceae; genus JAITWM01. Next base: position 14,531 of record JAISFF010000059.1, read on the forward strand.
TTCAACGGTACCTGCTTGTCCAGCGCACGGCCGATCTCGTCCTCCACCCCGTACAGATCGAAGATCGGCCGGTCGCCGGTATACAGCTCGATCCGCTCCGACAGGACCGGCATGTACTTGGCGACGAACGATTGCAGCCGCTCGTAAGTGTCTTCCGAATCGACCTTCACCTTCTCCACGTCCTTGCGGATCAGATCGCGCACCGCCCGCAAGGGCAGGCTCAGATCCTCGTAGATGCAGGCGGGCGACGGCGCCTCGCGCGCGCGCTTCTCGACGATGTTCCAGACCCTGCCCAGATAGGCGATATCCTCAGCCAACGCCTCGGCGCTCTGGCCCTCGGCATTGGTTCGGACGATATAGCCGTGTTCGCCATGACGGGCGCTCAACTCTCCCACCAACGCCTTCAAGTGCTCGCGCTCCTGCTCGTCCTCGATGCGGGCGGAGATCCCGATCACCTTGGAGTGCGGCAACAAGACCACATAGCGCGACGGAATGCTGATGTGCGTGGTCAAACGCGCACCCTTGCCGCCTATCGGGTCCTTGACCACTTGCACCACGATATCCTGACCATCGCTCAGCAATTCGACGATCGAAGTGGAAGGCGGCGTCTCTCCCACCTGCTCCATCTGCAACGCGACCGTCGGATCCGGCCGCTCCAGTACCTCGTTGGCATGCAGGAACGCGGCGCGTTCCAGTCCCAGTTCGACGAACGCGGCCTGCATTCCAGGCATCACCCGCTGCACCCGCCCCTTGTAGATATTGCCGACCACGCCGCGGCGCCAGCCACGCTCGATATACAGCTCCTGCAATATCCCGCTTTCCACCACCGCCACGCGGGTTTCCCGCGGCGTCGCATTGACCAGAATCTCTTCCGACATCAGAACACCCCGAATGCCCGCAGTAATTGTGAAGTCTCGTACAAGGGAAGCCCCATGACACCCGAGTAGCTTCCTGACAGATGGGTGACGAAACGTTCCGCCTGTCCCTGAATGGCGTAAGCGCCGGCCTTGCCCATGCTTTCGCCCGTCGCCACATAGGCGGAGAGGTCCGATGCCGCAATGGGCGCGAAGCTGACCTGCGACATGGACACGGCCCGAGCCTCGCGCACCACGGACATCACGCAGACCGAACTGATCACCTGGTGTGTCCGCCCCGACAGGCGCTTGAGCATCGCATGGGCGTCCGCGGCGTCAGCCGGTTTGCCGAACACCTCGTCGTCCAGCACCACTTCCGTGTCGGCGCCCAAGACCACTACGTCGGGACCTGACACTTCGCGCAGTCCAGCTACGGCCTTGTCGCGCGCCACCCGCTGTACGTAGCGGCCGGCCGATTCGCCCATTTGTCTCTGCTCCGGTACGTCCAGGGACAGGCAACGAAACCGCAGGCCCAATCGGGTCAACAGCTCCGCACGTCGTGGGGACCGGGAGGCGAGATATAGCATCGCGAAAGGATAACCCGTCGGGGATGTACCTGATCTGCCGGGAGTTGGAGTTGAACCTGCGGATCAAGCCGGAGAAGCGCCTGGTACGGGAGTGCCCGGAGCCGCTGGTGGCACCCGCATCGAGCACATCCAGCCGGGGAAACCGCAACAGAGCGCCCACGTCGAACGCCACAACCGGACGGTGCGCTACGCCTGGCGGACCCGGACCCTGTTCGACTCGATTGAGCAGGCGCAGGACAAGGCCCCCGATTGGCATGGATGCACAAAACCAGCTAAAGATAGTCAAAACTACGGTCAGAAATCCCCTGCCCCGAAAGCTGACATTGCCTGAGCGAATCTGATCTCAACTTCTGATAGTCTTTCCCATTGTTTGCCCTGCGCAAACAATGGGGACTTCCGAATCGGGGACAACATGGGCAGGGCAAAGATCAAAGCCACGGTTGCAGTTTCCAGCTCGGTGACGACAGTGGTCGCCGGACTCTATTTGTCCGGCTACCTGACCGTGATGCTGCTGAAAGTTAACGCTCCACTGGCCTGGAATACCTATTGGCTGTACTTCAAGGCATTGGACCTTCCCCAGATCGCGCCCTACGCCAAGCAGATCAAGCTCGGCGGCGCCATCGGTTTCGGCCTGCCGTTACTGGCCTGTGTCCTGTTGCTGGTGCCGCTGTTCAAGCCCGCCTCGAAGTCCCTGCACGGTCAGGCACGCTTCGCTGGCGGCAGCGATCTGGCCAGGAAGGATATGTTCAAACCTTCACCCACCGGCATTATTGTCGGTAAGTTCGGCAGTCAGCTGGTGCGATTGCCGGGGCGGCAGTTCGTGATCCTGGCCGCGCCGACGCGCTCGGGCAAGGGCGTTGGGGTGGTGATTCCGAACCTGCTGGACTATCAGGGTTCGGTGGTGGTCCTGGACATCAAGCAGGAGAACTTCGACCTGACCTCCGGCTGGCGCGCCAGCCAGGGCCAAGCAGTCTTCCTGTTCAATCCGTTTGCCGAGGACCGGCGCTCGCATCGCTGGAACCCCTTCAGCTACATTTCCAACGATCCGGCCTTCCGCGTCTCCGACCTGATGAGCATTGCCGCGATGCTGTATCCGGACGGCTCCGATGCCCAGAAATTCTGGGTCAGCCAAGCCCGCAATGCCTTCATGGCTTTCGCCCTGTACCTGTTTGAAAACCTCGACTACCAACGTCATCAGCAACAGTCACGGGAAGATTGGATCATTCCCACCTTGGGAGAGCTATACCGGCTGTCCTCCGGCGATGGCAGCGAACTCAAGCCCTATCTGACTCAACTCTCCGAACGCGAATTTCTCAGCCACAATGCGAAGACGGCTTTCGCCAATCTGCTCTCACAAGCGGAGGAAACCTTCGCCTCGATCATGGGCACGCTCAAGGAACCGCTGAACCCGTTCATCAATCCGATTCTGGACGCCGCCACCAGCGGCGATGACTTTCTGCTCACCGATGTGCGCAAGAAGAAGATGACGATCTACATTGGCATTCAGCCCAACAAACTGGCCGAGAGCCGGCTGATCATCAATCTGTTCTTCAGTCAACTGATCAATCTCAACACCAAGGAACTACCGCAGAACAATCCCGAGTTGAAACAACAATGCCTGCTGTTGATGGACGAATTCACTGCCATCGGTAAAGTGGACATCATCGCCAGCGCGGTCAGTTACATGGCCGGCTACAACATCCGTCTGCTGCCCATCATCCAGAGCATGGCGCAACTGGATGCGGTCTACGGCAAGGACGTATCCAGGACGATCATCACCAACCACGTCCTGCAGATCGTCTACGCTCCACGTGAACAGCATGATGCCAATGATTATTCCGAAATGTTGGGTTACACCACGGTACGAAGACAAAGCACCAACCGTGGCCGTGAGGTTTCCCGGAGCGAGTCGGAAGAACGGCGCGCGCTGATGCTGCCGCAGGAACTCAAGGCGATGGGCTTCGACAATGAGGTCTTCTTGTACGAAGGCATTCCACACCCGGTCATGTGCGAGAAGATCAAGTACTTCAAGGAGCGGTATTTCACGGAACGGCTGCTGCCGAAAAGCGAGGTTCCTACCTTGGAGATTTCGAAACAATGAAGGTGCAAGTTCGATTTCACTTTGACATCGCCCCGTGGGATCTTCATGTCGAAACAGAGCGGAGGGCTTTTGCGGAAGACCTCAGATTGATATATGGAATCGGCTGTCGTATCTGATCGCTGTTGCCGTATAAGTCTTTCTTGAATGGACTCGGAATATGGTGTACATGGCAGGTCGTTGGGATGAGGCTGAAAAGGAAGAAGTGATCATGGATAATGTTGAGTGCGATAGAAGCCGATGAGGGCAAGATGATGGTTAAGCAAAAACCGAAAAAAGGCGAGTTCTACCTGCTAATGCCCGATCTGGAATATGCTCCTGAGCCCGGTGTCGTATTCGAAAATGTAAAACAACTGTTGACGCCTCCACGGTTCATCTTGAAACCAGATGAAGGGGGCTTTCCGCCATTGCGCGAAACACCGCGCCTAATCCTTGACCTGGCGCAGGGTCGTCATTATAAATAATTTTATTTTTAATGATTTTGCTCATGTTGCATTAAGTGGTACTCGCAATCACGTATCCTCGATGCCATAATTTACAGAATACAGTGGAGCCAAAACATGAGATTTGTTAACGAATTCATTCCGGAAGAAGATGTTGAGAAGTACGGACTGGAAGCGATTGACGAAAACTTTATTATCGGAGGCACGAATTCCCGGCAATGGACGATTGATCGTGAGCGAGACATCTATCTTCGCAATGTGGCAAGAGGTGGAGGTAATGAGCCTGAAATCCGGAATCAATGGAAATGGACGTTTTATTGGCATGGCAATTTAATTAATATTCGATTGGACTTGCTTGACGGGGGAGGAGGGCGCGGGAAGCCGGGGTGGTCGCACTGGAAACTTATATGGGTAAACGGAAGTCATGGCCTGCCTGAGCATTTACATAAATATAGAGAAGAAATTTTAGCCGATCTAAAAGAAGCGTTGATAGCCTATAAGGGTTCTGGCGTCTATTCCAAAAACACTAGCTACAGCGTGATTTTGGATATATCCAATGAATGTACGCTGTGAGCAATCCATTGACGGCGGATGAAGCAATTTCCTTACTGCGCCAGCACCCAAAGAACTATTCAACTTTAGAACAATTGGGCATCCTGACAGAGCAAGTTGATGCCAATAGCTCAGGGCGATTGACAGTTTTATATAGTGGGGAGACAGCAAAAGGAATTTGGTCTTCAGATGTGATAAATGCTTTTGTAGAAGCTGGTGAAGATGTTCGTGTGATAAATAGAAGTCATGTTGCTCAGTTTTTAATATCCGATGACTTCTATGAGGCGCTTGCAAATATTTATCAGCTTGATGACGCTCGTGAGCTATCAAGCGGACGGTACCGCGGCCCCGCCACCGACTGGCTCTATCACCCAACAGAAGGCCCTTGGGCAAAGGCTTCGGCGCGCTTTGCCGACGCTACAGTGGGAGAGGTTCACGCGATTGCCACCGAGGCCGACCCTACACGAACCTTCGGCGCGGTGGAGTTGCCGCGTATTCTGAACAATCCAAACGTCACCACGATTGAAGGCATCCCGCGTGAGGTGCTGGTATCACGGCAGCAGA
>JAISFF010000025.1 GCA_031263725.1 Lysobacteraceae bacterium
TCAGATAGGGGGCGGCAAATGCCCATTCTTCATCGGACACATCCGTTGGATAGGTGCGCGGCGGCTTCATCGGGTTACCATAACCTCATCATAAACAAAGTTCATAACACGCTCTAGTGCTGGCTATGAACCAGAATCACTCGCTTTGGCACAATATTATTTGAATGAATGTGATGGAAGCGGTTCAAGAGGGCCATTTAATTTTAGTAGTTCTGCCATTCGTTTCATCGGTTGTTCAAATGATGGGCCGTGGTTGTCTCCCCACAAAGGGAATATCAAAGCTTGCGAAATAAAGCCGGACCAAGCTGACCCTGAGGAGAACCGAGGCCCGCCTTTGTGCTCGGATCAGTGTTTTGGTGACCCCGTCGATGCCGGCACCGGCAACAAGTTCGAAACTCGAGTCGAGTTTGCGGGCGAAGGCGTCTTCCCGCTCAGGTTCTCCTGGACGTACAACAGAAACGGCATGCCCGCCAACGCGGTTCGTGCGGACCGGATCATGGGCAGAAATCGTTCGCATACCTATCTGCGTCGCGTAAGCGTATACGCGCTGGACGATGTGGCCACCGCCTATCTGGCACGTCCGGACGGACGGGCATATCGCTTCAACCAGTCCGACAGCCAGTGGCTGGCGGATTCCAATACACCGGGTACGTTGACAGCCCTCATGAGCGATGATGGACAGTTCCGAACCGGCTGGAAATACCTGGGCGAGACCGGCGAGACAGAGTTGTTCGATGTGGACGGAAACATCCGGTCGATCACCAACATCAGCGGTTATACGCAGATCATTGAACATGACAGTTCCGGCCGGCTGGAAACAGTCATCGATCCCGTCGGTCGTCAGTTGCGATTCGTCTATGGTGAAAAAGGGCTATTGGCCAGGCTGGCGCTTCCGGACGGATCCGAAATTGGATTCTCGTATTCGAGCGACGAAGACCTGGAACGCGTCACTTATGCGGATGGGACATCCATCCAGTACCGTTACGATGAGGCGCAGCAGGTAGCGGTCACGGGCAATCGCGGACGGCTGACCGGCGTGATCGATGAATCCGGCGGACGATATTCCACGACACGCTACGACAGCTACGACCGGGTGAGCGAGGTCTATCAGGGCGAGTCCGTGGATCGAAACGCGGCCACCTACACCCGGTCCACCGATGGCTCATATGCCACTCAGTCGCAGGTAACGCTGCCGAGCGGCGCGGTGCGGCAATCCAGTTTCAAAGTCGTTCATGGGTCCGTGGTCCCGACTCGTGTGGCTACGACCTGTAGCGACTGCGTGGCTGATGCCACGAATTATACCTATGACGCCAATGGCCGGAAGAGTGCGGAATCGAGGAGCGGGGTGACGACTCAGTACGAATACAGCTCCGATGGCCGTTTGCTGCAACGAATCGAGGCCGCCGACAATACGGCGGGCCACAAGCGAACCACCCGGACGGACTGGCACGCCGACTTCCGCGTACCCACCGAGCGACGTGTCTATGATGCCGCCAATGCCCTGATTGAGCGCACCTCCTGGACCTATAATGCGCGTGGACAGGTGCTTGCTGAAGTGGAAGCGGATCTCGATGGCGGTCCCTCGCGCACGATCACAATGCAGTACTGCGAACAGGCTCAGGTGGATTCCGGGCAATGCCCGTTGCCGGGGCTGTTGCTGTCGGTAGATGGTCCGCGTACCGACATCACCGATACGACCACTTTCGTCTATTACGCCGAAGACGCGGCGGATTGCGTCAGTAATCCGCATGGCTGCGCCTATCATAAGGGCGACCTGTGGAAAACCGTCAATGCCTTGGGTCAAGCAACAGAAATCCTGCGCTACGACGGCGCGGGGCGCGTCGTCTCGACACAGGATGCCAACGGCTTGGTGGCCGACCGCGAATATCATGCACGAGGCTGGCTGACGGCCTACGTCCTCCGTGGGGTGACAGGGGGCGATCATGCTGTCCGTATCGATCACGAGCCAACCGGGCTGGTCAAGCGCATCATACAGGCGGATGGAAGCCATGTGGATTTCTCGTACGACGCGGCGCATCGCCTGATACGCATCGCGGACAGTCTCGGCAACTATATTGCCTATACTTTGGACGGTTCGGGAAATCGTCTGAACGAAGCGACGTATGACAGTGGCGGAACACTGCGACGCGAACTGTCGCGCATCTATGATGGGCTGGGCCGGATGCGCACGCTTGCCGATGCCGACGCCAATCCCATCGACTACGATTTTGATGGCAAGGGCCATGTCACCGGTATCACCGATGCGCTGGGACGCATCACGGCACGGTATTACGATCCGCTGGATCGCCTGACACGCACGTTGCAGGATGTGGCGGGAATCCGGGCCGAGACCCGTTTCGGTTACGACGGTTCGGATCGCCTGACCCAGGTCACGGATCCGAACGGATTGAGCACTGGCTACCAGTATGACCGGCTCGGCAATTTGATCCGGTTGACCAGTCCGGATACCGGCATCACCACCTACGGCTACGATCTGGTTGGCAATCGCATTTCGCAGATGGATGCGCGTGGGCACATGGTCACGTATCGTTACGATGCATTGAACCGGATGGTGGCGGTCGATTACCCGACCAGCAACTTGAACATCGCCTACCAGTATGACAGTGCGGCATCGGGCTGTACTGTGGACGAACGTTATGCCATCGGCCGCCTGAGCCGGATGCAGGATGACAGTGGCAGTACCGAATATTGCTACGACCGTTTCGGCCAGCTGACCCGCAAGCGGCAGGTCACCAACGGCAAAGTGCTGGAGTTGCGTTACGGATACGATGCGGCAGGTCGCCTTGCATGGCGGCAATATCCCGATGGCAGTCTCGTCGATTATGCGTATGACAGTCTGGGCCGGATCGCTACAGTGGGCGCAACGGTCAATGGCGTGCGCAGCATACTGGTCAGCGGCGTGGGCTATGCTCCTTTCGGGCCAGTGACCGGCTGGACTTACGGCAATGGGCGCCAACTGCTGCGGCAACTGGACGATAACTATCGCCCGGTTTCGATCCTGGATGAGGCCGATGGTGGGCTGTCGCCAGGTTTCGGCTACGACCCGACATGGCAGATCACCGAACTACGCGATGGCGAAAGCAATGCTTCATTGGCCAACTACGATTATGATACATTGAAACGCCTGCATCGGGTGCGTGATGGCAACACCGTGCTGGAGCGCTATGGTTATGATGCCACCGGTAATCGGATCGAACTGGAGAATGGCAGTGGCCTGTCCGTTTACGACTATATCGGCGGTAGCCATCGCCTGAGCAGCGACGGATCGGCGGTGCGCCAGTACGATGCGGCGGGAAATACGTTATCGATCAATTTCGATCAAGGGCAATTGCAGTTCATCTACAACGATGCCGGGCGCATGCAACAAGCCAAGCGCATGCGCCAAGGTAGCTCTGTCGCCGTGGCGGACTATTCGTATAACGGAACGGGGGAGCAGGTTCGCCGAACCGCAAATGGAGATGATCGTTACAGTCTGTACGATGAGACAGGCAGATGGATCGGTGATTACGACAATAGCGGCCTGGCCATCCAGCAAGCGATCTGGCTGGACGATATACCGGTGGGCTTGCTGGCGGGCAATGGCACATCGAGCAAGCTCTACCATGTACAGCCCGATCACCTGGGAACGCCACGAGCAGTAGTAGATCCGGTACGTAACGTGGCAGTTTGGAACTGGGAACTCAAAGGAGAAGCCTTCGGTACCACCCCGCCGGACCAGGACCCGGATAATGACGGCACGGCGTTCGTGTTTGACATGCGCTATCCCGGCCAGCGCTACGACAACATCAGTGGATTGCACTACAACTATTTCCGGGATTACGAACCGGGTACGGGACGGTATGTGCAGAGTGATCCGATTGGGTTGGAGGGAGGAATGAGTACATACGCATATACTAGTGGTAATCCTATAAACAGAATCGATCCTCTGGGACTCACTGACTGGGTTGGAACATCGTTGGAATACAGTGTTGGTCGATATTTGGGGGGAACCTATACGCTTTCCAATATCTGTACTGGTCAAGGGGAAGATAGGCTTTTGGTGCGAATCCAAGGGAACAGTTATGGATTCAGTTCGCTTCCCAAGAAGCTACAGGTTCCTGTTTCGTACTACGGGACATCCAATGTTTCATTCTCAGATTCAAACGCAACGCCAGATTCAAGCGTTTTTAATGGTGTTTACGCAAATTACAGTGTTGGTTTTGGGGCGTTAGTTGGTGGCGCATTCGGTAAGATCAGACTGGGTGATGCGGCGTCTGATTGGGGCGGATCTATCTTTTGGGGATACCAGGTATCGGCAGGTGGCGCGATAGGCCAATCTAAGTTCTTATGGTCGATTAAACTGGGCCAATGCCCATGTGATGGTAGCGAGTGATGTTGGCGCTATCGTTGGTCTTTCTCATGTTTGAGTGTTTCCTTGCTGGCATGCTGGCAAGGAAGATCAGGATCAATCATCCAGATCTATATGCTCAAGTGGGTCAGCCACTGACCTACGAGTGGTATCCGTTTTGGATTTTTCGTCTTCTTGGCGGTAGGAGGTATCGCACATTGAGAATATCTGAAAAATGCGGCGCTTTCACATGCATGCTATGCATGTTATTCGGGTTGATTAGCGGTGGGATATGGGCCTACGCAGCCTTTATTGCTAATTGATCTGAAAATATGTGCATATGCGAGCGCATGCTCCTTAGAGCGTGCTATGAACTTTGGAGAAGAGTCACGGCGTTTCCGAGCATCAGCAGCGTAAATACCACAAAATGAAATCCAATCAGCGTTTCAGGCAATCGCTCATAATCGCGTGCCAGTCGCCGGAAACGATTGAGCCAGCCAAAACTACGTTCCACCACCCAGCGCTTGACCTAACGTATCCGCATTGCAAACTACATACACGGTTTCTACAATCCCATCCGCTTACACTCGACACTGGGCTATTGGTCTCCCGATGAGTCTGCCAGCAGACTGAAGCAAGTAGCTTGATTGGACGCTTTATGGCCTCCGACAGCTGGGGGCAAGATCAGGGCAGGATCAATATGGCACTGACGCGCAAGATCGCACGCTATCTGTCGATTGCGGTCATCACGGTACTGGCGACCTTGATCGTCGTGCGTATCGTCGCCACCCGCAATGCCCCCCCATTGCAGCGCTGGCATACGCAGGCGCCCAAAGAGTTGAGCATCGAGGTGATCGAACGGTCGGACTGGAACGCCTATCTGGCCGCCGAGCAACGCGCGTTCGATGAAGTCAGGCGTGAGGTGACCGACCCGTTGCCGGAGCAGGAAAAGGTCGCGGTCAATCGCTATTACGCGCAAAGCCCGCTGTATCCGGCCAACCTGACGCACGACTGGAACCGCTCCTTCGTGCTCGAACCGGAGGGGACGCCGGTGGGCGCCGTGGTGCTGTTGCACGGATTGAGCGATTCGCCCTACAGCCTGCGCCATGTCGCGGACCATTACCGCGATCACGGCTACGTCGCCGTGGCGATCCGCCTGCCGGCACACGGCACCGTGCCGGCGGCGCTGGTGGATGTGCAATGGCGGCAGTGGCGCGCGGCAACGCGGTTGGCGATGCGTGAAGCGCGTCGCCGGGCCGGGCCGGGCAAGCCGCTGCATCTGGTGGGCTATTCGACCGGCGCGTCGCTGGCGGTGGATTACAGCCTGGATGCGCTGGAAGATCCGGCACTGGCGCGCGCCAACCGGCTGGTGATGATTTCGCCGATGATCGGCGTGCGCGGTTTCGCTCGCTATGCCGGCATCGCCGGCTGGCCGGCGATACTGCCGCGTTATGCGCGCACCGCTTGGATGGACCTGCTGCCGGAATTCAATCCTTTCAAATACAGCTCGTTCCCGCTCAATGCCGCGCGCCAGGCCTATCTGCTGTCGGACCGGGTGCAGACCCGGATGAGCGAACTGGCCGTGGCACGGCGCCTGGACGATCTGCCGCCGATCCTGTGCTTCCAGTCGGTGACCGACAGTACCGTCAGCGCGCCGTCGGTGGTGTCGGCGCTGTTCGACAAGCTTCCGGCCAATGGCAGCGAGATCGTTCTGTTCGATGTCAATCGCACCGTCCATTTCGGTCCGCTGCTGGATCCTTCCGCGGATACCGCGCTGGAGCGCCTGCTGACGCCGGGGCCGCGTCGGTATCGTCTGTCCATCATCGGCAACCTGGCTCCGGACAGCGATGCGGCGGTGGCGCGGACCACCGAGGCCGGCCGGACCGATGCCCATATGCAGCCGCTGGGGCTGACTTATCCGGCCAACGTGTTTTCGATGTCGCATGTGGCGCTGCCGTTTCCGGTCACCGATTCGCTCTACGGCTCCGCGCCCGATCCGGCCGAAAATTATGGTGTCAATCTGGGCGCGATCGCATTGCGCGGCGAGCGCGGCACATTCGCGGTGAGCATGGACAACATGACCCGGGTGACCTTCAACCCGTTCTTCCCTTACGTGCTGCAACGGATCGATGCGGGGCTGGCGGATCCGGCGCCATCTCGGCATGACGAAGGAGGCTGAGACTGCGCGCAGTCGGCATGGATGCCGGAAGCATGGACCCGGCGCGAAAGATTCATTTCTCCGCGGGGACCATCATCTTCGTCAGCGTCTGTTTGAAACCGTCGCAAGACGGGTTGCTGACGAATACTCCCTCGGAAATCGGCTCCATGATGTAGGCGAATGCGTAGGCCTTGTTCTGCGCGGTGAGCGGCAGCACGAAAGCGAGCGCAAGGATCCAGGCCCTTGCGCGGGTGAATATGCGCATGGACATGCCCCGTGAATGATGGAAATATCCGCATCATATGGCCCTGTGCAATACATGCGGTTGCGCGATAATGGGGCCGATGTCCGTGGCCGATGCCCCCGCAATACGCAAGATCCTCCATGTCGATATGGATGCGTTCTATGCCTCGGTGGAACAGCGCGATGATCCTTCGTTGCGCGGCCGGCCGGTGGTGGTCGCCTGGCGCGGAATGCGTTCGGTGGTGTGCGCGGCTTCCTACGAGGCGCGCAAGTTCGGCGTGCGTTCGGCGATGCCCGCATTGCGCGCCGAGCGGCTATGCCCGCAGGCGGTCTTCGTGCCGCCGGATTTCTCGCGTTACAAGGCGGTATCGCGGCAGGTGCGGGAGATATTCCTGCGCCATACCGATCTGGTCGAGCCGCTGTCGCTGGACGAGGCCTATCTGGATGTCACCCATGACAAGGGCGGCATCGGCATCGCCACCCGGGTCGCGGAGTGCATCCGCGCGCAGATCCGCGAGGAAACTCGGCTGACCGCCTCGGCCGGAATCGCGCCGAACAAATTCCTGGCCAAGATCGCTTCGGACTGGAACAAGCCGGATGGACAGTTCGTGATCCGGCCGGGCCGGGTCCGGCGCTTCCTGGAGCAGTTGCCGGTGGACCGGATTCCCGGCGTGGGCAGGGTGATGAAGGCCAGACTGGAGGCGTTGGGCGTCACCCTGGTCAGCGATCTGTGGCGTTTCGAACAGGACGAACTGCGGCAGCGGTTCGGCAGTTTCGGCGAGCGCCTGCACGAGCGCGCGCAGGGCATCGACGAGCGCCCGGTGGAGCCGGATCACCTGGTACAGTCGATTTCCACCGAGGACACGTTTCCCGAAGACCTGCCATTGGGCGAACTGGAACCGCATATCCGGCGGATGGCGGAAAAGGTCTGGGACACCGCCCGCGCCAAGACGCCGCGCATCGGCACGACCGTGGTGCTCAAGCTGAAAACGGCGCAATTCCGCACGTTGACCCGCAGCCATACGCCGGAAGCGCCGCCGGTATCGAAGGACGAATTCGTGGCGATCGCGATCGCATTGCAGCATCGCGTAGACTTGCCGGACGAAACCCGCTACCGGCTGCTGGGCGTGGGTCTGGCCGGTTTCCGCGAACGCGAAGGGGAAATGGAGCAGCCGGATCTGTTCGTCGATTGACCGGGGTGTTGATCCGCGTGGCAGCGTGATGGCGGACTGGGCTGGACAGCGGCGCTGCGACAGGCGGATGCAGGCAACGCATGACGGAGCGTCGCCGACAGATGAGCGCGAACGGCGAACAGGATCTTTCCGAATAGCGGAATGATGCCGCAACGGAATGGCTGGATCGTTACAGTTCCGGTGAAGGCTGGCCGCGGCGCGTGCGTTGGCCGCTACTGGACTGCTCCGGCCGGAAATGCGAATTCGGTGGCGATGGTCTGCATCACAATCACCTGTTCCTGAAACACGTCCATTATCACTGTGATCGTGGCCGCCTGAGGCTGACCGCGTTACACCTGATCGATGGCGATTGAACCGCTTCGATCGTTTTGCCGGTTTCCGCTCAATAGGCGACGGTCGCAATCTGAATGGATGAATTGCCGACGTTCGATTTCATTCACGAAAGCGCTGGCGTCGTCGGGATAATGAATTCCGCTGTGAGCCGAAGGCGCTGGCCAGAGCGTCGCAGTCCTCGATGCCATGTCCGCGCGCGAGCGCCTGCCGGGCGATCTGGCGACCGGTGTTGCCGGTGGCGCCGACGAGCGCGATTTTCATTGACCGCGCCTTGTTTCGGGCGAGCCGGCGACATAGGCCGGAGACCGTTGGCGCGATCCGCAAGAAACGCGCATCGATGCCGCCATCGCAAGCGATGCCGCGGGCCTATGGAAAGCATCCGGAAACCGGTCGTGCCGATCACGGATAGAATGGTGCGTTATCGGCAACGTGATTCTGGAGAAAGGTTTTGGGTTTCGCTTATTCGTTGGTCATTTTCGATCTGGACGGCACTCTGGTGGACAGCCTTTCCGACATTGCCGAGGCGGTCAACCGCACATTGGCCGGGCGCGGATTGCCTGCGGTTCCCGAAAGCGCCGTGCGCAGCTGGCTGGGCGACGGCTCGACCGCGCTGATCCGCACCGCATTCGCGCATGTCGGCGGCAATATCGATATCCAGCCGGTGATGCCGGAGTTCATGCGTCACTACCAGGATTGCCTGCTGCGCGACCTGCGCCTGTATCCCGGCGTGATCGATACGCTGGAGGCGTTGAAGCAGAAGAACGTGACGCTGGCGATCTGCTCCAACAAGCCGGAACAGTTCATCCGTCCCCTGCTGGAGGCGTTGAAGATCGATGCCTGTTTCTCGGCGATTCTCGGTGGCAATTCGCTGGCGGAAAGCAAGCCGAGCGGATTGCCGCTGCGCTATCTGGCGGAAAAATTCGCAGTACCCGTTTCGCGGTGCCTGATGGTTGGCGATTCCTCCGCCGATCTGCATGCGGCCGAGAATGCCGGCATGCCGGCGGCACTGGTCAGCTACGGCTATACCCGTGACATGGATCTGAAATCGGTATCGGCGCGGGTGGTGGACGACATACGCGAGATTCTGTCGCCGGCGTAATGGCGAAGCGGATGGAAAAGGATCATGGCGGGCACGATATTCGCCATGGTGAAAAGCGAATGGCTTGCCGTTTGATGCCGTGGCGTGCCGGGTGCCATCCAGATGGGAACCTCCCAAAGACCCCGAACGGTTGGCCGCCATCCCGCCGTTGATGATGCGGGAGTGCCGGATTCCGGCGGCACCGCTGTTCAGCTTGCGCGATTCTTGACATAGGCGGCGACGTTGCACCACAGCGTGAACGCGATGAACAGCATCAGTGCCCATACCGCCATCGACAGTCCGAACAGCGACCAATCGATTTCCGCGCAGTCGCCGCTGCCGCTGAGGACTTGTTTGAGCATCTGCGTCAGCGGCCAGGCTTTCAGCATGTAGGCCAGATCGGGGCCGCAGGCGGGCACTTTTTCCGGCGGCAGCGATTGCAGCCAGACCTGGCGCGCGGCGACCGCGCCGCCGCTAGCGCAGATCAAGGTAACGATGCCGGAGTAGATGCCGCGTCCCAGGCGTCCACGCGGGGCATGCAGGGCGCCGATCAACAGGGGCGGACACAGCAGCATGAAGGCGCCACGCTGCAATGTGCACATCGAACACGGCTCCACGCCGGCGCCGAACTGGACATGGAGCGATACCAGCAACACCGCGACGCAAAGCAGGAAGGCGGCGAGAAACTTCTGCCGGAATGTCCAGTGCAGAGGGTTGAGCCAATGTGTCGAAGAGGCATTCGGCATGATCGATTTCCCGTACAAGTATCATCCAGCCGGATTGGACAGCATTATTGGACAGCATTTCGTCACCGGAGTGCCTGTTGCGCACCGGTATTCCGGCCGGAAGCGCGAGGAAAGGCGCGGGTGGGCGATGCAGCGGCGGTCGGCGCCGGAGTCGCGGCGCGGGTATGGCATTTCCACGCATACAGTCAGAGTACGAAATCCAGCGTCAGACCGCCCACCCATGCATCGGCATAGCGGTTGCTGCCGCCGGGCCGGTGGATGTATTGCAGATTCGGGCGCAGTGCCAGCCAGCGCGCCAGCCGATAGTTGTAGTACAGCTCGAGCGTGGTTTCTCCCACTTGCGGATGGGACTCGCCGAGTTCGCGCTGATGACGGATACGGCGCGGATTGACCTCCAGGTATGCGAACGCCAGTCCGATCGAATCCTCCCGCCGGCCGGCGAAAGTGCCCTGCTGTACCAATCCCAGGCTGACCTGCGAACGGAACATGGCGGTCTGGCGGTCATAGACATGCAACTGGGTGAATGCGTGCAGGCCACGCTCGATATCGCCATGGCCGCTCCACAGTTGCTGCTGGCCGACCAGCCATGCACCCCAACGCCGACCCTGGCGCTGGCGGGCAAGCACGTCGGCTTCATTGCTGCTGTCGTAGTAGGCACCGAGCCGGTACATGCCGGACAGGCGGTTTTCGTTCGTTGCCGGTTTCCATACCAGCTCGATCGGCAGCAGCGCGGCCTTGCCTTTGAAACCGAGACGCCAGCCATGATGGTGACGGACGCGATCGTCGTTGATCTCGTACGCGGCGGCCTGTACCGCCAGGCCCGGAGCCGCCTCCCATTGCATGCGAACGCCCCATTGGGTCACCGGATAACCGGCAAAACCGCTGTTGTCTCCGATCGACAGGGCGCGCGGGCTGTAGACGTTGTTCTGGAAGTCGAAGACGATCGGCACCGTGGCGAAATCGCCGCCGGAATGCAGCAGGCCCAGCGCCAGCGTTCCACGCCGTTCGGCGAAGGTCTGCTGGTAGGCCAGATCGGCCAGGCGAAAATCCAGGCCCGCGCCGGCAAGATTCTGGACACGGCCGAAACTGCCGGTCCGCTTTGCGCCGAGGTCGGTGCCGTGGCGTTCGATCAGGCCGAACTTGAACGTGGCTCCCGGCATTCCGAGCAGCCTGTCCAGATCGAACTGGCTGGACAGGCGCACATCGCGGTTGCTGGCGCTACCGGTTTCGCGGCCGCCATCGAATGCATGCGCGCCCTGCCAGCTCAGCGACATGCGGATGTCGTAGCCGTCTTCTTCCAGCGTGGGGCGGTGTCCGTTCCAGTCGCCCGTCAGCGTGTCGGAATCGCGCCACGAGGGAGACGGATCATTGGCTTGCGCCTGTGTCGCGAGCATCGGCGACATCAATATCGCGACAGACAGGATCAGTCGTGTTTTCGATCGACGTACATGACGCAGGACAGGCATGGCATTGACCCCCGACAGGATCGTTCCGTTGCGGCCATCCCTGGGTGACACGAAACGAAAGACTCCGCCGCGAACCGATCCCGTGATGATCGGTGTCTCCGTTCGCGGCGGTTGTTCCAGACCCCTTGCGCGGACCCATCCGGATCGCACGACGACTCTCGGCAAGGATGCAATGCATTCGGCCGGGAACGCAAATCGCGGGCTGGACGATTACTATGATCGGCCTGGTGTTCAGGGGAAGACGAAATGAATGGGAGCTTTGGCTGGCGTCATGCACTGCGTGCATTCATGTTGTGCGCGACCGGCATGGTGCTGGCGTTCGCCGTCATGGCCGATGAGGTTCGGCCAGTGGAAACCCCGCTCGATTTCTTCGCTCGGGTGACCGTTCTCGGCGAAGACGGGATTCCCGGCGCGATGCGGGAAATGACGTGGCGCGAAATCACTTTCGCCCAGTACTCGCGGCATACGCGGGACTATCGCCATCGCATCGATCCGGATCCGGCCAGAATCCGGGTCGATCCGTCGGGGCGGTATTTCAGCTTTCCGATAAGAAAGGGGTGGGCCGTCTACCCGCGGGAGCGCCCGATCTTCGAATACGACGAAGAGACTGATCAGATGTACTCCTTCGACGAGGAGGGCAATCGGGTCCACGGAGACTATGTTTGCCGCACGCGGCGTGCGGCCGAGTATGTCGGCTATATCGAGGCGCTGTCGCTGTATGTCCTCAATGCGTTGAACCACAGCAACGAGTGCCTGACATTCGTCGATCTTTATCTGATCGATGCGCGCAACGACCGCCTGTGGAGCGTTCCCTCCTACAACAGCGACGGCGGGATGAGCGGCCCGGTGGTTTCTCCCGGCAACCGTTACCTGGCGGTCTATCAAGCCGATCCGCTGAGCGATCCGTTGATCGAGGTCATCCAGATTCAAAAAGATGGCGATGAATACAGCTATCGGGAATATGCGTATTTCTGGCTGCGGAACGATCGCCGCGAGATCAGGGATCTCGTCTGGATCGACGACATGCGGCTGGCCGTGAAGATCACCCGGGAGCCGGAGGCGGATTCCGGCAAAGAAGCGGGCTTTTCCTGTCTGGAACTGCGTCTGCCGGCCGAGCAGGCCGGAGAACGACAGTCGGATGCCCCGGTGTCGCGTCGGCCGGAATGAATAAAATGCGAATGAAATCAATTCGTTGGTAATAAGGCGCCAGATCCGGCTTGATTCTGGAGTCGACTCCACCCATTACGGTCTGCATATGAACACGACGGTCCCCGCTTCATTCACCATCGGCGCGCTGGCCAGGGAGACCGGCGTGGTCATCGACACGACCGGTTTCCACGGGCGGGAAGAACTGCCGACGCCGGTCCGGCGTCGCGACTCCGGCTATCGCGGACACGATCGCGGCGCGGTGGAGCGATTGGGTTTCATCCGTCGCGCCAAGGAATCCGGTTTCGGCCTGGAGGAAATCCGCGAATTGGCCATGCTGGAAAACAACCGCGAACATGGCGTCGAAGGCGTCCGGCAACATGCATTGCAGCGTCTGGCCGGGATGGACCGGCGCTTGGCGCGCAGGGTCGAAGCTTGTCCCGGTCGCGGCGAGCCGGGTGCTTGCCCAATCCTGCTGGACATCCGTTCCCGTGGCGAGGAATCGGCTGTACCCGTAGGCGAATCGCTGCGCCCGGTCGCGGCTTCGGTCGAAAAGAGGACGAAAGCGTCATGAGCACGGCCAAGGTCGATCTGCCGATCGAAGGCATGAGTTGCGCCTCCTGTGCACTGGGCATCGAGCGTGTGCTGAACAAGCTTCCGGGCGTCAATGCCAGCGTCAATTTCGCCAGCGAACGCGCGCACGTCGAATACGACCCGGATCAGGTACAGGCACAAACGCTGGTAGAAAAAATCGGGCAGGCCGGCTTTTCCGTTCCCAACGCGACCCTGGCGCTGGATATCACCGGCATGACCTGCGCCGCCTGCGCGGCCAGCATCGACCGGGTGCTGGGCAAGACGCCGGGAGTCGCACAGGCTACGGTCAACTTCGCTTCGAACAAGGCGCGCGTCGAATACACGCCGGGTATCATCGACCCGCGGGCGATCATCGCGCGCATCGGCAAGGCCGGATTCGGCGCCAGCGAGGTCCGCGATCTGGATGCCGACGAACTGGCCGCGCGCGATCGCCGCGATCGCCGCGCATGGCATCGCGAGCTGTGGATCTTCGCCATCGCTGCCGCGCTGACGCTGCCGTTGTTCGTGCAGATGTTCGCGATGTTCGGTTCCAGCGACATCGGCGCGTCGCTGCGCGGGCAGCATCAGGATCTGCTGCCGCGCTGGCTGCAATGGTTGCTGGCGACGCCGGTGCAGTTCTGGGCCGGCGCGCGTTTCTACAAGGCCGCCTGGAAATCGCTGCGGGTCGGCAGCGCCAACATGGATGTGCTGGTCGCGCTGGGAACCAGCATGGCCTATCTGTACAGCGCGGTGGCGACCGCGTTCGGCCTGCACGATCAGCATGTCTATTTCGAGGCCAGCGCTTCGGTGATCACGCTGGTGCTGCTAGGGCGGTTGCTGGAGGCGCGCGCCAAGCGCAGGACTTCGTCGGCGATCCGCGCCTTGCTGGATCTGCGTCCGCGCACGGCGATGGTGGAGCGCGACGGCCGGCTGGTCGAAGTCGATGCCGGCAGCCTGGTGGCCGGCGATGTCTTCGTGGTCGCCGCCGGCGAGAGCGTGCCGGTCGATGGGGAAGTGCTGGGCGGCGAGTCGAGCGTCGATGAGTCGATGCTGTCCGGCGAGAGCATGCCGGTGGAGAAGGTGGCGGGAAACCGGCTGTTCGCCGCCACCGTGAACCAGTACGGATCGTTGCGCGCGCGCGCCACCGGCGTCGGCGCGGATACGCTGCTCGCGCAGATCGTTCGCATGGTCGATGAAGCGCAGGGTTCAAAAGCGCCGATCCAGCATCTGGTGGACAAGGTGGCTGCCGTGTTCGTGCCCGTCGTGGCGGCGATCGCGCTGGTCGCGTTCGTCGTTACCTGGGTCGTGACCGGCTTTTTCGCCACCGCGCTGGTGCATGCGGTGGCGGTGCTGGTGATCGCCTGTCCCTGTGCGCTGGGTCTGGCGACGCCGACGGCGATCATGGTCGGTACCGGGCAGGGCGCGCGTGCCGGCATTCTGATCCGCAACGCGGAAGTGCTGGAGCGGGCGCGCGCATTGAAGGCCTTGGTGGTGGACAAGACCGGTACCTTGACCGAAGGCAAGCCGGAGGTCACCGACGTGTTTCCCGCACAAGGCGACACAAGACGTTTGCTGCAACTGGCGGCCGGGCTGGAATCCGGTTCGCGGCATCCGCTGGCCAGGGCGATTCTGGATTACGCCGACGGGGACGGAATCGAACCGCCGGCGGTGACCGGATTCAATACGCTGCCGGGCAAGGGACTCGACGGGCGCATCGAAGGCCGGCGGATATCGCTGGGTTCGCCCGCCTGGCTTGCCGATGAAATCGGTCCGGACGATGCCGGCCTGGGCGTTCGGGTCGCGGCGGCCGAGAACGCCGGCAAGACCGTGGTCGGGGTGGCGGAGGAAGGCGCGATTGTCGGCTACATCGCCATCGCCGACCGCTTGCGCGAGACCTCGGTGGAGGCCGTGCGCCGCCTCGATGGCATGGGCGTGGATGTGGTGATGATGACCGGCGACAACCCGCATACGGCGGCATCCATCGCGGCGCAGGCGGGCATCGCGCGATTCCAGGCGCAGATGTTGCCGCAGCACAAGGCCGACGAAGTACGGCAGCTGCAACGCGAAACCGGTGGCCATGTCGGCATGGTCGGCGACGGCATCAACGATGCGCCGGCGCTGGCGGCGGCGGATGTCAGCTTCGCCATCGGCGCGGGTGCGGACATCGCCATCGAGACCGCCGATGTGGTGCTGGTGCGCGGCGATCTGCGCGGGGTCGCGGCGGCGATCGACCTGTCCCATGCCACCATCCGCAAGATCCGCCAGAACCTGTTCTTTGCTTTCATCTACAACGTGCTGGGTATTCCGCTGGCCGCTTTCGGCCTGCTCAATCCGGTGATCGCCGGTACCGCGATGGCGCTCAGTTCGGTTTCGGTGGTCGGCAATTCGCTGTTGCTGAACCGCTGGCGGCCGCAATGATGTGCGCGGCCGTGATGTTTCCCGGTTTTCCATTTGTCCCGAAGGAGTATTTCCCATGCAACATGTAGAACTGAATGTCGAAGGCATGACCTGCAACGGCTGCGTCGCCCGCTTGAAGAAAGCGCTGGATGCGGCCGATGGCGTGCGCGATGCGCAGGTCGGCCTGGAAGGTCCGCAGGTCAGGCTGGATTACGATCCGGCCGTCATCGATCTGGCCGCGATCAAGGAAACGATCGAAGACACCGGCTTCGATGTGGTCTGAAGATGAAGCGGCGCATGAGCGCGCTGGCGCTGAATATCATCCAAGGCAAGACGAGACGGTACTGGCCGCACTGGCCCGGCGACTGGCGGGCGGCGGGCGGCGGCTGGCTGATGAATCAATACCGCGCGGACATACGTGCCAACCAGGTCGATGCCACGCTGCTGCGCGCCCGCCACCAGGCCGACGCGGCGCCATGCGGCCAGCCACTATGCGCCAACGTCGAGATGCGCGGCGTTGGCGTCGGCGACCGCCAGCAGTACCGGCGGGTACTGCCGCGCGCGCTGCCGGCATCCGCCGGAGAGACCGCCGCATCGCTGGCGACGGATGCCTCCGGGCGCCGGTATTGCTAAAGTGCCCGGCTCCGGACAAGCCGATACCGTGTACCGATGAACAATCCGATTCCCAGCGTGCGCCTGAAAAACGCCTGGCGTTCCAACCATCCCTGGATCTTCCAGAAACTGGTGGAGAAACCGGCCCAGCGCCCCAAGCCCGGCAGCATCGTCGATGTGCTCGATGTCGATGGCCAGTGGATCGGACGCGGCTTCTACAACGGACATTCGCGGATCGCCGTGCGCATCCTGGAAACGCATCCGGATATTCCCGTCGATGCGCGCTGGTTTGCGCGCAAGATCGCCGCCGCCGTCGAACTGCGCCGCAGCGCCCTCAAGCTCGATGAAGTCAGCAATGCATGGCGCGTGATCCATGCCGAAGGCGACGGGCTCAGTGGCCTCGTCGTGGACCGCTACGACGACCTGCTGGTGGTCGAATTCTTCAGCGCCGGCATGTTCCGCCATCGCGAGTGGATCTACGCCGCACTGCGCGAGCAGTTCCCCGGCGCGCGCGTCTACAGCTTCGCCGAGGAGCACATCCAGAAGCAGGAGAGCTTCGATTTCTACGGCAGCGAGGCCGTCGAACCGGCCATCATCAGCGAATACGGCGTGCGTTTCCGCGCCGATCCGGCCGGCGCGCACAAAACCGGATTCTTCGCCGATCAGCGCGAGAACCGCCAATGGCTGTCGCAGCAGGTCACCGGCCAGCGGGTGCTGGACCTGTGCTGCAATACCGGCGGTTTCGGCATCCATGCCAAGGTCCGCGGCGCCGGGGAAGTGACCGGCGTGGACATCGACGAGAGCGTCATCGAGATCGCCAAGGCCAATGCCCGCCTCAATGACGTGAAGCTCAAGTTCGTCCAGGCCGACATCTTCCCCTACCTGCGCGATCTCGCCATGCGCGGGGAACAATACGACACGGTGATCCTCGATCCGGCCAAGATGACCCGCGACCGCGACCAGGTCATCAACGCGCTGAAGAAATACCTGGACATGAACAAGCTGGCGCTGGGCGTGCTCAAGCCCGGCGGCATGCTGGCGACGTTCTCGTGCACGGGACTGGTCAGCGAAGACCAGTTCCTGGACATGCTGCGGCGCGCCGCCTACTTCTCCAACCGCACGGTGCAGATACTGAAAGTGGCCGGCGCCGGCGCCGATCATCCGTTCCTGGCGCATGTGCCGGAGTCGCGCTACCTGAAGGCGGCATTCTGCCGGGTGCTGGACTGATCCGCCCGCGGCGGCGTTCCCCGCGGGCGATCCACCATCCCTGCATGCAGGTTTCCAGTTCGCGGGGGCGCTCTTGGGATCATCTGCAGCGGGTTGTTCATGGCGATCAGGCACATGATGCCGCCCTGCTCCAGCCGCCACGGTCCACCCTGAAACCCCGGCGCGGCGTCGCGGAGCGCCCGCCAGCGCCACTGCGACCGGCATCGCCACGCGGCTGCAGGTACATGGACCGGATCGGATTGCCGACACGTTGCGAGTCGATCCAGGCAATACGGAAACCCCGCTTTGTCGGGCCAAACGTTCAATAATCCTGTCGCCGCGCAGAATCCTACCCAGGTCTGCCGCCAAGCACCGCACTTCCACCCCTATACTCGGCCATCTGGCCTGGAACAGAGGGATTGCCGATGATTCACCGCTGCCTGTGCTTTTTCTTCCTGTTGACCCTGACGCTGCCTGCTCTGGCGCAGGATATTCCTCCCGCATTGCGCGATTGGCAGGGCTGGGTGCTGCACGATGTCCGCGAATCCGCGTGCCCCTTCCTCTCCAACCAGAATCCCGATGGCAGCCGCCAGTGCATATGGCCCGGGCAACTGGCGCTGACCGCTGACGGGCACGGCGCATCCTTTGCCCTCGGCGTCGAGGTCGACAGCGACAGCTGGCTGCTGCTGCCGGGCGACAGCCGCTACTGGCCGCAGGATGTCACCGTCAATGGACAGGCGCAGCCGGTGATGCGCCAGGGCGACCAGCCCGCATTGCGTCTGCAGCCCGGCACCTATCGCATCCAGGGACGTCTGCCCTGGTCGCGGCGTCCCGCGCAGTTGCGCGTTCCCGGCGGCATCGGTCTAGTGACGCTGCAGGTCGATGGCAAGCCGGTGATCCGGGTCGAACGCAATGGCGAACAGCTCACCCTCGGCGAGACCGCGACCGCCCAGCGCGAAGTCGATGCATTGGCGATCCGCATCTATCGCCAGCTCGGCGACGGCCTGCCTGCCACGCTGGAAACACGCCTGCAATTCAATGTGACCGGAAGCGCACGCGAACTGATTCTGGGGCCCGCGCTGCCGCGGGATTTCACCGCCACGCGGCTGGGCGGCGATCTGCCCGCGCGGCTGGAAAATGACGGCAGGCTGCGCGTGCAACTGCGTCCCGGCCAATGGACGCTGGCGCTGGATGCGCGCGCCACCGGAATCCTGAGCCGGATCGACCTGCAACCGGCGTCCGCGCTGTGGCCGGCGCAGGAAGTCTGGAGCTACGCCGATGCGCCCGACCTGCGCAGCACCCGTGTGGAAGGCACGCCCACCGACGCGGCCCAGGCCGGAGTCCCGACCGAATGGCAGGGTCTGCCCGCGTTCGCGCTGGATTCGGAAACGGGATTGAACATCCAGCAAAGCACGCGCGGCATCGAGGGCGGACGCGGCGACCAATTGGCCCTCAGACGCCAGCTCTGGCTGGACTTCGACGGCCACGGCCTGATCGTCGCCGATCAAATGAACGGCAACCTGCGTCTGCCGCAACGCCTGGGCGTCTCCGCCCCGTGGCAGTTGCAGCGCGCCGCCCAGAACGGACAGGCGCTGGTCATCACCGTGGACCCGCGGAACCACAATGGCGTGGAGCTGCGCGATCGCGAACTCAATCTACAGGCCGGCCTGCGTCTGGCCGATCATTCGGGCGCGTTTCCCGTCAATGCCTGGCAACTGCCGCTGGAACGGATCGACGCCAACCTGTATCTGCCCTACGGCTACCGCCTGATCGGCGCCAGCGGCGTCGACCAGTCCCCGGATGCCTGGATCCAGCAATGGGATCTGCTCGACCTCTTCATCGTCGCCCTGATCTCGCTGCTGGCCGGGCGTCTGCTCGGCTGGCGCTGGGCGCTGCTCACGGCGCTGATGCTGGCCCTGGGCCTGCATGAATCGGGCGTCCCGCGCTGGACCCTGGGCATCGCACTGGCGCTGGCCCTGCTCATGCGCGCGCTGCCGCAAGGCCGTCTGCGCGCCCTGTCGCGCATCGGCGCCATCGCCGTCCTGGCCTTGGCCGTACTCTGTTCGCTACCGTTCATCGCCCGCCAGATGGACTACGCGCTGCATCCGCAACTGGAAAGCGCGGGCAACCCGCTGCGGGGCCAGACCAGGGCATACGAAACCCTGGTGACTGAAAGCGCGCCGATGGCCATGACCGCCACCGGAAAGGATCAGGACATGGTCCCGGCGGCCAGCATGGAAATGGTGGACGATGCGGACATGAAATCATCCGGATCGCGTGTTTATTCCAGGATTTCCGGCCACACATCCTCCTATTCGAACGCGAATTTCGCCCGCAACCGGGTCGATCAGATCCAGGACAACCGCAATGTTTCCCAGGCCGGCGCCGGCATCCCGCAATGGGAGATTCGCAACAACGGCTATCGCCTGAAGTGGTCCGGCCCGGTTGCCGCCGAACAGACCGCAAGGCTGATCATCGCCCCCGCCTGGCTGGTCCGCATGCTGCGGGTACTGCTGGTGGCGCTGCTGATCGCGCTGCTCGCACGCACCGCCATCACCCTGGGCGCGCCGCTGAAGCAACTGCTCTCCAAACCACCGCACGCCGCCGCCGCGACAGGACTGCTCCTGAGCCTCTGCCTGCCGCTGACGGCATGGGCGCAAGCCACGCCTTCCGACGAACGCTTGGCCGAACTGCGCGCGCGGCTGTCCGCGACCCCGGCCTGCGCGCCCGCCTGCGCCACCATCGCCAATGCGCGGCTGCGGATCGAAGGCGATGTCTTGAGCGTCGATCTGGAAGCCCATGCCGGCGCCGCCGTCGCCCTGCCACTGCCGTTGCCCGACTCGGCGCTGGCGCTGCGCGAAATCAGCGCCGACGGTCGATCCGACCCGGCCTTGGCACAGCGTAATGGCATCACCTGGCTGCGCCTGGAACGCGGCGTGCACAAGGTGCTGATGCGCTACCGCATCGAAGGCAGCGACAACGCCAACCTGCGCTTCGTACTGCCGCCACAGGGGGTGAGTTTCAGCGGCCCCGGCTGGGCGGTCAGTGGCCTGACCGATGGCCGGCTGCTCGGCGACAGCCTGGCGCTGACCCGCGAGCGCGGCGCCGATGCGGTTGCCGGCACCGCCATCGCGCAGAGCTTCCCGCCCTATGTGCGACTGACTCGCCGCCTGTTGCTGGGCTTGGACTGGAGCGTGGAGAACACGGTGGAACGGATCGCCCCCGAAAGCGACGGCTTCACCGTGAGCCTGCCGCTGCTGCCCGGCGAACACCCGCTCGGCGACGACGCGCAGATCCAGAACGGTCGCATTGCCATCACGCTCAACTCCAATCAACCGCTGGCGACCTGGAACAGCCGGCTGGAGCGCGCCGCCGATCTGCGACTGACCGCGCCCGGACTCGGCGAACGCACCGAGGTTTGGGAAATCAGCGCCGCCCCGATCTGGCATGTCGATGCACAGGGCGTACCCCCCAGCGACAGCGAGGAAGGCCTGCGCTTCCAGCCGTTGCCCGGCGAGACGCTGCAGCTTGCGGTCAGCCAGCCCGCCGCCGCCGCCGGCGACAGCATCGCCTTCGACCGCGTGAAAGTGGAAACCTCCAGCGGCGAACGCGTCAGTGAAACCACGCTGACCCTGCATGCGCGCAGCACCCGTGGCGGCGCGCACAGCATCGACCTGCCGGCGGACGCCGAGTTGCTGGCGGTCAGCCGCGACGGCAATTCGCTCAACCTGACCCTCAACGAGGGCGAGCTGAGCCTGCCGCTGCTGCCCGGCGAACACACTTACTCGCTGCGCCTGCGGCAACCGCAGGGCGCAAGCCTGCTGACGCATACGCCCTCGTTCGCATTGCACGCTCCCACCGCGAACATCGAGCTGAACCAGAACCTGCCGCAGAACCGTTGGCTGCTGTGGACCTGGGGACCGACGGCCGGGCCAGCCGTGCTGTACTGGTCGCGCCTGCTGGTCCTGCTGGTTGCCGCCTGGCTGCTGGCGCGCTACGCGCCGACGCCACTGCGGCTGCGTCACTGGCTGCTGCTGGGCCTGGGCTTTTCCGCGTTCTCGTGGCTGGCGTTCTGCTTCGTCACCGGCTGGCTGATCGTCCTCGGCCTGCGCGCCAGGCATGTTCCATTCGCCAGGCGCGGCGCGATCCTGTTCGACCTGAGCCAGCTGGCCCTGGTATTGCTGTCCCTGATTGCCCTGGCGGTGCTGATTCTGGCGGTGCCGTCCGGATTGCTGGGCAAGCCCGACATGCACATCACTGGCATCGGTTCGTACGGCGGCGCGCTCAACTGGTTCGCCGACCAGACCGACAGCGTGATTCCGCAGGGCGGCGTGTTCAGTGTGTCGATCTGGTTCTACAAGATCGCCATCCTGGCGTGGGCGCTGTGGCTGGCCAATGCCCTGATCGGCTGGCTGCGCTGGGGCTTCAAGGCCTGGTCGCAGGGCGGCTACTGGAGAAGGCCGGGCAAGAGGGCGGATGCGGAAAAGGCGGCTGCGGCCGAAGCCCGGGTTTCCGGCGGGGGAACTTCCCCTCTTGAATCCTGAACTGATATGGTCTAATTCTGATACATGCCAGTTATCGCTTGAACGCTTGAGCGTCGGCTCCGTCTTCGTCCCATCGATCAGGCAACGGCTGGCAAACAAGGCAGCGCCGGAATGCGCCCGGCGCTGCCATTCCTCGGGGGGAAAGATGGGAAAAGCTGTCCGTACTGGCAAACCGAACGATGTACGCAGGAAATACCCGGCGTCACTGGCGTTGGCCGCCCTGCTCTCGGCCTGCGGCACCGCTACGGACACCGCGCCCACGGCAAGCCCGGCACGGGATGCCGCCGTGGCGATTCCGGCCGCATCGAATTGCCCGGCGGCGACGCTTGCCGAGTTCGTCCCGCTGTTCTTCGACGATGCCGACATCCAACGGATTTATGCCGTTTTCCCGCTGGAAAACACCTACCTCGATACCGACGCCGAGCCGGAGCCTCTCCCGGTCACGCAAAAGCTGCCTGAGGATGAGGCGGAATTCCCGCTGGTTCCCGATCTTTCCGAGCAGGCCACGCAAGGCCTGCAGTGGGCCATCATCGAGGAAGAGGGAAACGACGCCACCGTGAAACTGTGGCAGGAGGACACCGGCTATCTGATCCTGCTGCGCTTCCATCGGGACGGTTGCTGGAAACTGGCCCGGGTCGACGACCAATCCACCTGACGACCGGTTCCCGATACGCCGAAATCCGATGCTACTCCCTACCACGAACCCGATGCCGTACCACCGAACGCCAAACGACAAGGCAGGACGCATGCATATGAAATCCAGACTTCCGCTTACCGTGTTGCTGATCGCCCTGGTCGCGGCATGCAAACCCACCGACCCCGGCAACAGTCCGCAAAATCCGCCCGGAACGCGGAGCGCCCCCCAGGCGCAGGCCACGCCGGAGACCGCAGCGGAACCCGCACCGGCACCGGTCGATTGCCCGGCAGCCGCCTTTTCCGACTTCCTGCCACTGTTCTTCAACGATGAATCGATACAGCGGAAGTACACCGCATTTCCGCTGGAACGGTATTACATGGGCGAAGACGGCGACGCGGAGTCCACCGAGCATGTCGACGAAAGCGATGTCGAGTTCCCACTGGTCAAGAGTACCAGCGAACTGCGCGAACTCGGCCTGTTGCTGGATATCGAATCGGCAAGCGACGACCGCGCGGAGGTCAAGGAATGGCAGGACGGCACCGGATATCAGTACCGGTATATCTTCGAAAAAGACGGCTGCTGGAAACTGACCCGCATTGAAGACAGATCGATATAGCCCTGGCCTGGGAATGCGAAACGACCAAGCCCGCAACCGCCGGCGACCGGCATCCCAATGCCAGCGTTCTCACGGCAACCGCGACTCATCCTTCCGATAATCGAAACGGCAAGACAAGGCATGATTAGATGAAAACCGGACTTCCACTCATTGTCTTGCTGATCGCCACGATCACCGCCTGCCAACCAGTCAATACAGGGGACAACATGCAAAACCAGACCGAAGCGACACCCGCCAAGACGACCGCGCAGAATCCTGCTCCAGCTCAATCCGCACCGGGTCCGGCCAATTGCCCGGCAACGGCTTTCCCGGAATTTCTTCCCTTGTTCCTCAACGATGAGGATATCCAGAGAAAATACACCCGCTTCCCGCTGGCGCAGCTTTATCTGGAAGACGGCGACTACTCCGAGGTCACCGAGAACCTGAGCGAGAGCGAGGCCCGGTTCCCATTGGCGCCCACCATCGACGAGATGAACGAGTCGGGGCTGTCGTGGAATATCGAATCGGAAGACGACAAGCAGGCCGAAGTGAAGATCCATCAGGACGGAACCGGTTATCTCATCCGCTACTTCTTTGCAAAGGACGGCTGCTGGACACTGGTTCGCATCGAAAACCTGTCGGTGTGAGCGGGGCCGTTCTGCCACTGCGCGAAAACGGACAGCTTCAGAACGAATATCGTCTAAAAATAGGGGAAAACAATGCCAGGACCTCGTTTCACCATCCAGGAAAGCGGCAGGAACGGCCGCGAAAACGTCGACTCGTATGCGAGCCTCGAAACCCATCACCCGAGCGCCAACTACAAAGGCATCACCAGCAATGGAATCCACTCGTTCGAAAGCGGCAGGAGAACCTACGCCCGCGTAGGCAACGAATGGGAAGAGGTTTCCCATACCCGCGACGGAAGCACGCTGGTCAAGAAGGACTTTATTCTTGGCACCTCCGGGCATAACGGCGCCACTACCATTCCGTCGCCGGTCGCGGGCTACGTGCATCGCCTGAACAATAGCGTCAATACCGTCGAAATCTACGACAAGCCATTCGGTACCGAAGACGCCAAGCTGCTGGCCCGATCCCTGCACATGCAGGTGGGCACGGTCCCCGCCGAGGGGACGAAGATCGCCTACGGACAACCGATCGGCACCATGGGCGGCGCGGGCGGCTATCCCACGCATGGACACGTCGAAGCCGAAGCGCATCTGTTCAATCGATACATCGCCGATATCCATTCCGGCGCGATAACGCCAACCCAATGGCCGTCGAAGGACAATAATCTGTCGCCGGAAAACCCGGCCAGGGGCAACACGCCGTGGACCGTGGAGAAATGGGATCAGAAGGCCGCCATCACCGAACTCCAGCAGACGCTGAGGGAACGCGGTTTCCGCAATAACGCACGCCAGGAAATCGTCGCCGACGGAATTTGGGGACAAAACACCAAGGAAGCCCTGATCGCGTTCCAGAAAGCCAATGGCCTGAACGGCAACGGCGTCGTGAACGAGGCTACGCTCAAGGCGCTGGGCCTGAACCAGACGCAGACCCAGGCGCAGACCGGCAGGCCGCAGACACAAACGCCTTCGCATGCCGCACTGGCAACGGGCGCCGTGCCGGCGGCCGGTACAGCGGCGACAACACAGGCGGGCGTAGCCACCACGCGGCAGGCGCAATCGAATCCGGACGCCATGGCCAACGGCGTGCTGCAAAAGGGCGAACGCGGCCAGGCAATCAGCGAACTCCAGAAAACGCTGAACCAGCTTGGCTATCGCGATGCGCAGGGCCGCGCGCTGACGACCGAAGGCATCTTCGGCCAGAACACCCACGATGCGGTGAAGGCGTTCCAGCAAGCCAATGGCCTCGGCCAGGACGGTATCGCCGGCCCGCTGACGCTGAAGGCGCTGGAGCAGGCCAGGCGCCAGCAGCAAACGCAGGCGCAACCGCAGCCGCCGTCGAAGGAGCCGTTGCTGTCGGACCGCTCGCATCCCAGTCACGGTCTGTATCAGCAGGCCTACGATGCACTGCAGCAGATCGATCCCGCCAAGCTGGGGGCCAGGAACGAGCAGCAGTTGCAGAACCTGGCGGCAACCGCCGCGTTCGAGGCCAGGTTCAGCGGCCTGAGCAGGATCGACCACATGGTGATCAATCGTGACGGCTCCGGCCTGACCGCGGTGCAGGGATCGCTCAGCGACCCGGGCAATCAGCGGGCCTATATGGACAAGGAGCAGGCCATCTCGCAGCCGGTGGAACAGAGTACCCGGCTGATGGCGCAGGAAACCAGGCAACAGGACCAGCAAAAGGAACAGGCGCAGCAGCAGACGACCACACAGTCGTTCAAGCCGCACTTCTGATACTCCGCCAGCCACCGGCATCGATGGATGTCGCGCCGCAAGAGGAACCGACCCGATCCGGTTCCTCTTGCGGGTCCGGAAAGGATGCCGTTCGAACCACCGCGGCAATACGAGGGAAGGAAAACTGTCATGTCCAATCGCAACGATACGGAGAACACCGGACAAACCGCTGGCGGGCAACCGGAAAGCCTGCTTCGTGGATGCGCGGGCCGCGGCGTCGCTGAAGGTCTCGTTTTTCGGCTCTTTCTCCGCCGGCTACAACGTGATCGGACTCGATCCGGATTATCGCCAAACCCTGGTCTGCGGCCCGGAACGCGATCATCGGTGGATACTGTCGCGCACGCCCGCGCTGGATACTGCTATCGCCCAACGGCCCGTCGGCGCGGCCAGTCAACATGGATTCGACACCGACGAACGGGTCCGGGTGAATCAGTCGCCGCTTTCGAGCGTCCGTTCCGTCAGCGCCGTTGCCGCGGACAGGGATAACGCGATGGCGCGCGGCCGGAAAAGCGATTCCGGCCGTGTGCGACAACCGGACATGCCGGCCGAAAGCATCGGCATATCCGCCCGGATGCGGACTCCCGGCTTGGGATACAGGCCCCGTGGATGCGATGATGCGCGCTTCCCCTGCGATACGAGGCTGCGTCCGTCGCCATGAAACCGGTCGTTTCCGCACTGATGCTGTTCGCAGCGCCGTTGATGCCCGCCTATGCGCTGGCGCAATCCACCGCCGCCGCTTCGGACGAGACCGCCGGCACTTCCGATCTGCGCTTGCGGTCGATCTACGAGAAGGAATGGGCATGGCGGCAGCGGGAGCTCGGCGAAGCCACCGAAGACAGCGACGGCAGCCGCGACAACGACCGCCTGCCGGATGTCTCTCCCGCCGCGCAGAACGCGCGGCTGCAGGTCTGGGAAGGCGTGTTGCGCCAGCTCGATGCGATCGACCCGCGGACGCTGTCGCCGCAGGGCGGGATCGATCTGGCGGTATATCGCCCGCAGATCGAGAACCTGGCGGCCGAAGTGCGCCTGCGCGCCTACGAGATGCCGTTCAATTCGGACAATTCCTTCTGGTCGGATCTGGCATTCATGGCGCGGCAGCCGATGACGACGGCGAGCGAGCATCAGGCCTATATCGCGCGTCTGCACGATGTGCCGCGCTATTTCGACCAGCAGATCGAGAACATGCGCGCCGGTCTGGCGAGAGGCTTCAGCGTGCCGCGCGCGGCGCTCGACGGTCGCGAGGTATCGATCGCCAATGTCGCCGCGCTCGCCGATCCTGCCGAGGCGGCGCTGTACGCGCCTTTCAAGCAGCTCCCGGCGCAGATTCCGGCCAGCGAGCAACGCCGCCTGCGCGAACAGGCCGCCGCCGCCATCGCCGATGATGTCATTCCCGCCTACGCCAGGCTGCTCGCCTTCTTCCGCGACGAATACGTGCCGCAGGCGCGTACCACGCTCGCCGCCGAAGCCATGCCCGATGGCGAGGCCTATTACCGCCAGCAGATCCGCGAATACACCACGCTGGAGCTGTCGCCCGAGGAAATCCACCAGCTCGGCCTGCGGGAAGTGGAGCGCATCCAGCGGGAAATGCATGACGTGATCCACCGCAGCGGATTCGAGGGCGACTTCCAGGCTTTCCTGCATTTCCTCCGCACCGATCCGCAGTTCTACGCGAAGACGCCGCAAGCGCTGCTGGAACGTGCCGCGTGGATCGCCAAGCGCGTGGACGGCCAGGTCGGCCGTTTCATCGGCACCCTGCCGCGTGCGCGTTTCACCATCGTGCCGGTGCCGGCGGACATCGCGCCATTCTGGACCGCCGGCCGCGGCAGCGTCGGCACCTATTGGGTCAATACCTACGATCTGCCGTCGCGTCCGCTGTACAACCTGCCCGCGCTGACCCTGCACGAGTCGTCGCCCGGGCATTCGCTGCAAGGCGCGCTGGCGCTGGAGCAGGAACGGCAGCCCGCGTTCCGCCGCGAGAACTACATCTCCGCCTATGGCGAAGGCTGGGCGCTGTACACCGAGAAACTCGGCGTCGAGATGGGCATCTACGAAACGCCGTACGAGGATTTCGGCAGGCTCACCTACGAAATGTGGCGCGCTTGCCGTCTGGTCATCGACACCGGCATCCACCACGAAGGCTGGACCCGCGAGCGGGCGCTGGCCTATCTGCGCGACCGTACCGCGCTGAGCGAGCACGAAGTCATCACCGAAATCGATCGCTATATCTCCTGGCCGGGACAGGCGCTGAGCTACAAGCTGGGCGAAATCATGATCGTCCGGCTGCGCACGGAGGCGGAACGCGAGCTGGGCGACAAGTTCGACATCAAGGCTTTCCACGATGCGGTGCTGCGGCAAGGATCGGTTCCGCTGCCGGTGCTGGAGCGGCAGGTTCGCCAGTTCATCGCCGACCGCAAGCGCGCCGGCTGACCAGCGCAAGCCACAGTGACCGCGCCGCCTGCGACATATCGCCACAGGCGGCGTTCGTTGTGTCTCGCATCCCTATAATGGGCCATCGCACAAGCCCGCGAATTCCCGCTGATAGACTCCCCGGACCATGCCGACGGTCCCCGCCAATGACATTTCGTTCCTGCGTACACTGCGCAACCTGCGCTGGCTGGCGGTCATCGGGCAGATCGTGATCCTGCTGATCGCGGCCGGACCGATGCGGTTGCACCTGCCGATGCCGCAGTTGTGCGCGGGTGTCGGCGTGCTGATCGTTTTCAATCTGTACGTGTCCGTGCACATGCATTATCTGCGCAGCGCCTCGCTCCTCGTGGCGTTCCTGCACATCGCGGTCGACATCGCCGTGCTGGCCTGGCTGATCGGATGGAGCGGCGGCCTGACCAATCCGTTCGCCTCGCTGTTCCTGATTCCCATCGCCCTGGCCGCGATCGCGCTGCCGTGGCCCGGGGCCATCGCCACCGCCCTGTTGTGCCTGGCGGCCTATGCGCTGTCCGCGATACTCGCGCATCCGCTGCACGTGCATGAAGGCGATGCCTTCGACCTGCATCTGTGGGGCATGGCCGTCAACTTCCTGCTGTCGGCGCTGGTCGTGCTGTACTTCGCCACGCATCTGGCATTGCAGTTGCGCAGGCGCGAACGCGAGTTGGCCGCGATGGGCGAGCGCTTCGTCCGCAACGAAGGCATCGTCGCGCTCGCAACGCATGCCGCCGCCGTCGCGCATGAGTTGAATACACCGCTGGCGACCATGACCCTGCTCGCCGAAGACATCAGCGAAAACGCCGAAACCCCGGAGCTGCGCGAAGATGCCGAAACGCTGAACGAACTGCTGGTGTTGTGTCGCGACCGGGTACGCACCCTGGCCGCGCCGGAAAGCGCCGACCTGGAACGCATCATCAGCCAATGGCAACTGGTGCGCCCCGCCGTCGTGCTGCATCGCGACGGCCGTCTTCCGTCGACGCGGCCGCTGGACCCGGCCATCGGCCATCTGTTGCAGGCATTGCTGAACAACGCCGCCGACGCCAGCGCGCAGGCCGGTTCGCCGCGCGTAGATCTGCGCCTGTCCTGCAAGAACGATGTGCTCGATGGCGAAGTGCGCGATTACGGCAAGGGCTTCGACCCCGGACAGGCGCTGCTGCCCGCGCGCCTGTTCCGCAGCGGCAAGCCGGACGGGCTCGGCATCGGCCTGGCACTGTCGCACGCCACGGTGGAACGGTTCGGCGGCCGGATGACGATGCTGCCCGCCAATGGCGGCGGCGTATCGATCCGCTTCCGCTTGCCGCTGTCCCCTCCGGCATTTCCCGTTTCCGCTTTCGACCAGGCGATCCGATGACCGGCCTGCTGATCGATGACGACGAGCTGTATCTGCGCACGCTGCAGCGCAGCCTCGCGCGCCGCCATCTGGAGACGCGCACCGCTTCCACCGTCGCCGAAGCGTTGCGCATCGCCGGGGAAATCCGGCCGCGTTTCGCCCTGATGGACCTGAAGCTGGGCGAGGAATCGGGGCTGGCGCTGATCCGTCCATTGCGCGCGTTGCGCCCGGACATGCGCATCCTGCTGATCACCGGCTATGCCAGCATCGCCACCGCGGTGGATGCGATCAAGCGCGGTGCCGACGACTACCTGCCGAAACCCGCCACGGCGGCGATGATCCTGCGCGCACTGGGCCTGGAGGTGCGGGAGGACGAGTCCGCGCCGCCGCCGATCAAGGACACCATGACGCCATTGCACCGGCTGGAATGGGAACATATCCAGCAGGCCTTGCACGAAACCGGCGGCAACATCTCCGCGGCCGCGCGGCTGCTGGGCATGCATCGCCGTTCGCTGCAACGCAAACTCGGCAAAAAACCGGGCCCGGAACGCGATCCGAATCAGGACAAATGATCTTGCCCCCCTAAATCGGACGCCATAAGACATCGGATCAATCAGCTTATTTCAACCTGTTTGCATCATCATCGGGAAACAAGAATCCCAACGCGGAGTGTAGCCGCACGGGATTGTGAAAACCGTGGATGTCGCCGGTAATGGCCGCATGCGCCTCTGCCTTGCTGGCATGGACGCCAGTAACTTCCTCGTTTTCGAGTGTGGCGAAGAAGCTTTCAGCCACCGCATTGGCCCAGGCATTGCCTTTGCGACTCATGCTCGGCACGAAGCCACACGAACCCAGAGTCCGACGGAATGATTCACTGGCATATTGACTGCCGCGATCGGAATGGAACAGCACGCCTCCGCCCGAGCATGACGCAGCCGTAGCGGCATCACTGACAGAGCTGGTCCGACGGCTT
The DNA here is from genome assembly GCA_031263725.1 of Lysobacteraceae bacterium. Classification (GTDB taxonomy): domain Bacteria; phylum Pseudomonadota; class Gammaproteobacteria; order Xanthomonadales; family Xanthomonadaceae; genus JAITWM01. Next base: position 30,381 of record JAISFF010000025.1, read on the forward strand.
GGCATCCGCTTGCAGTGGTCGAACAATGCGATATTGGATAGCCTTGTAGCAAGTTAAATTTACTGAACAATAATGGTGTAGTATTTCAGAATGACATGATTCCCTTGGACCATCCTTCCAAACCCAAATCGCTACTACCCCGAACAATCCACCAAGGACTGCCGATATGCTCAAACTGCCTCCGCCTCCCGTTCCCCAGCGTCTGCGCGAAATGCTCGAGGACTACCCGGAGCATATCCAGGAGCTACAGCGAAGTCTCAATCTTGTGGTTGAAAAGCCATCGATAGGTACCCCGCCATTCGAAGTAGCTATTTGGGCTTTAGAAGATGAACTAGGATCATTCATCGACGAAGCCCGAGAAGAACTCCATGCCGCTGAAGCCAGTGGTGATGCGGTGGCGATTGAGCGAGCGAAGGCAAAGAAATTCCTGATGGGCTGTGCGCGGCTTCAGGGTATTCATGATGTGGATGACCTTTGGAGCTATTTCCAGGCCAATAGCGGGGCATTCAGATGAGCACACCAGACAGCCATCTTGACCCAGCAACGCATGCGCGTGTTTTTGTAGATGACATCATCCCAGAAAGCGGTTTGAATGAGACCACGTCACAAGCAAGACCAAGAGCCATCATTCTGGGCGGCCAGCCTGGTGCGGGGAAAGGAGGATTGGCAAGAGCAGCAAGAGATGAGCTTTCAAAGGATGCAGTGACCATCGACCCTGATGAACTCCGTGATTTTCATCCTAATGCCGAACGACTCCAGTCCGTACATCCCTACACCTGGTCAGGCGATACACATCCAGACGCAAGCCAATGGGCGAATGAACTCAAGGAACTGGCTGTTCAGCAAAAGAAAAATATCATCATCGACACCACGCTGGGCCATGGCGACTCGGCGGTCAGGCTGGTGAACTCTCTTCAAGATGCAGGTTATGAAGTCGCGGCGTCCACGGCAGGACTGGCGTGGCAACTTGGCATCCGCTTGTAGTG
>JAISFF010000028.1 GCA_031263725.1 Lysobacteraceae bacterium
TCAGATAGGGGGCGGCAAATGCCCATTCTTCATCGGACACATCCGTTGGATAGGTGCGCGGCGGCTTCATCGGGTTACCATAACCTCATCATAAACAAAGTTCATAACACGCTCTAGCAAAGGCATCACCCCCGATGGTCTTCTCCACGCACGTGGAGGTGTTTCCCACTGGCCGACGATCACCGCGCCCGATGTAAGGTCTTCTCCACGCACGTGGAGGTGTTTCAATACAAGCAACTGCCGGACAAGTACCGTACTCGATGAGTTCAAGCGCAACGGCATCTTCCCGGTATTCCACTATGTTCTGCTGCATTCCCTGGCGGAAAGAAGTACGGGCGCATGTACGGCGACATGACCATGACGGACCTGCAATCCAGTCGCTTGGTGCGTCTGCCCCTGTGGGCTGGATTGACGAGAGCGCAGCAGGACGAGGGGGTCGAAGTACTGGCTGTGGCCACTTCCTGATCGTCGGTTTCACTTCCGGCCGGATGGCGGACCTTCCGGTCCGCCTCGTTCGCCCGCATTCCCGGTCTCCCCGACAATCGGCATGCATTCACCGGAAACCTGTGGCCACCGCCGATCACAGTCCCCGCGCCGCCTGCTCCACCGCCCGGAACAGGGCGCGACCCTTGTTCATGGTCTCTTCCCATTCCTTCTCGGGATCGGAGTCGTAGACGATGCCCGCTCCCGCCTGCACGGTCAGCCGCCCGTTCTTGATGACGGCAGTACGGATCGCGATCGCGGTATCGGCATCGCCATGCCAGCCGATGTAGCCGATGCTGCCCGCATAGACATTGCGCTTGATCGGCTCAAGTTCGCGAATGATCTCCAGCGCGCGGATCTTCGGTGCGCCACTGACGGTGCCGGCCGGGAACGTGGCCCGCAGCACATCAACATAACTCAGTCCCGGCAGCAGCTTGCCGGTCACTTCGCTGACGATATGCATGACATGGCTGTAGCGTTCGATGACGAAGCGCTCGCCCAGTTCGACGGTTCCTGGTTGCGAGACATGGCCGACATCGTTGCGGCCCAGATCGATCAGCATCACATGCTCGGCCCGTTCCTTCGGATCGGCGAGCAGTTCCGCTTCCATGGCCCGATCCTCTTCCGGCGTCTGTCCGCGCGGGCGCGTGCCCGCGATCGGCCGTACCGTCACCTTCCCTCCCTGCAGGCGCACCAGAATTTCCGGCGACGAGCCGACGACCTGGGTATCGCCGATATCCAGGAAGTACATGTAGGGCGAAGGGTTCAACGCGCGCAGCGCGCGATAGACATCGACCGGGCGGGCACTGAACGGCACGCTGAGCCGCTGTGACAATACGACCTGGAAGACATCGCCGGCACGGATGTGTTCCTTCGATTTCTCCACCGCGGCGATAAAGCCTTCGCGGGTGAATCCCGACACGAAGTGGCTTTCGTCCATCGCATTGCGGGTCAGCGGCGCCGGATAGCCGGAACCCGGCTGGCGCAGCTTGTCGCCCAGCGTGTCGAGACGTTTCTGCGCGCGATCCCAGGCATCCGGTTCGCCGGGGTCCGCATGCACGATCAGATACAGGCGACCCTTGAGGTTGTCGAAGACGGCGATTTCCTCCGCGACCATCAGATAGATATCCGCAGTATCCAGTTCGTCGGGCTTGTGGTTGCCCGCCAGTCGCGGCTCGATATAGCCGATGCATTCGAACCCGAACCAGCCCACCAGGCCGCCGGTGAATCCCGGCAGGCCATCGGCCGCGGGCACCGAATAAGCCAAGCGCAGCGCTTCGACCTCCGCGAACGGATCGCTTGTTTCGCGACGTTCGACCAGTTCGCCATGATCGCGAACCTCCATCGTATTGCCGCGAAAACTGACGGTCCGTTTGGCCGGCAAGCCGATGATCGAATAGCGGCCGAAGCGTTCGCCGCCCTGCACCGATTCGAACAGGAAAGTGTGCGGCGCATCGGCCAGCTTGAGATAGACCGACAGCGGCGTGTCCAGATCGGACAGCACCTCGCGGATGACGGGAATGCGGGTATGGCCGTTAGCGGCGTGTTGCTGAAACTGAGCGAAGTTGACCACGAGGAAACTCCTTCGAATGCGAAATGACAAGGCGGGCGGCGGCGATGCGACGCCATCGCCAACACCTGTCGGCATGGAAAGGAGAATGCGGGACCGGGCCATTGAACATGGCCGACACTTTAACCCGATTTCAATGCGGGCACGCTATCTCCCGCGGCATGATTCCGTTGCCGGCCCCGGTCAGGCCAGAGGCCGGTCGGCCAGGATCACGCCGTCTTCGTCGGCGCACAGCCATTCGCCCGGCGTCACGATTAAGCCATTCAGTTCCAGCGGCACATCGCGCTGGCCCTGACCCAGCTTGTCGGTCTTGCGCGGACAGGTCGCCAGTGCCTTGACCCCGAGGTCCAATCTGCCGATGGCCCCGCTGTCGCGGATCGCGCCGTACACGACCACCCCGGCCCAGCCGCTGGCCACGGCTCTTTCGGCCAATTGGTCGCCCAGCATCGAACGCCGCAGCGAGCCGCCACCATCGACGACGAGCACCCGACCCCGACCCGGCTCGGCCACCGCTTCGCGCACCTTGGAGTTGTCCTCCCAAGCCCGCAGCGTGCTGACGGTTCCGGAAAAACCGATCCGTCCGCCGTAGTCGCGCAGGGGCAACAGCAATACGCGGACCTCGTTCTCGAACTTATCGCACAGATCACATGTCTTCATCGGCCACACGCCTGTCTGCAATGAAGTCGCAGGATACTCGCGAACGGCGGGAATCGCCCGCACCGCTTCGACGACCGGCCATCCGGCCGACCGATACCGGGCTACGATCTTTTCCGGATCGCGATATCCGATCAGAAAGTCGGCAGCGGGCAGTCGCCGGGCAAGTGGACCGGCAACCGTGCGGAGTCGCATTCGATATGGAAACGCTTGGCCTTCACCGGTTCGCCGTCCAGGTTCAGATGCAAGGCCGTATCCACGCCTTCAGCGATCGCTTCATCGACATAGCGCGCGATATCGCCGCTTTCCCAGGTAACGCGCGCGCCCGGATCGATGCCACGGTTACGCATTCAACGTGTCCGTTCGATCATGGCGCTGCCTGTTCGAGAAGATCGCACTCCGATGCCGGATATCTGGCGCACAGGGACCGCAACGCCTCGCGGGCATGCGGATTGAAGCCCTGCGAAGCCGAGGCATCGGCAGTCAATCCAGCGGCGCGGGCATACCAATGCGCCGCCCTGGCGTAATCGCGAGAAAGCCCTTCGCCGCTTTCATACTGCCAGCCCAGCTCGTACTGCGCGTTCCACTCGCCCCGCTCGGCCGCCTTCAGAAACCATGCGGCCGCTTCCGCGGCATCCGGTGGGGTTCCGTACCCATAGCGGAAGGCGCTGCCCAGACCGTATTGCGCCGCCGGCTCCCCCGCAAGAGCCGCCCGCCGATACCAGTGCAACGCCTGCGCATAATCCTGTTCGGCCAGGACACCGTAATGATGACGGTGCGCCATGCACAACTGTGCATAGGCATTGTCGCGATGAGCGACGGCGGCAATCGAATCCGGATCATCCGCGGTTTCGGGCAGACCGAAATAGCCGTACCAGATCGGCATGTAAGGCGAAGGTATCGGCCCGCGCCAGATGCATGCCGGTACGCGATGCTCCCGACAGATCCGCTCCAGCTGCCGTTCCGCCTCCGGATCAGGCGCGGATTCGCCCAGATCTTCGGCAAGCCCTGCGGCATTGCGGAACCAGAACGCGGCCTGTTCGTAGTCCCGCGAAACGCCTTGCCCTTGCAGATAAAGCCTCGCCAAGGCCAGTTGCGCTTCCAGCAACGCCCCACCCGAAGCCGCCTGCCGATACCAGTGCGCCGCTTCGACATGATCCTGTGCGACGCCTTCGCCCCGCGCATAGAAGCAGCCCAGCGCATATTGCGCATCCCAGTTGCCATTTTCGGCAGCCACCCGGCACCAATGCACCGCCTGCCCGATATCGCAACCGACATCGGCACCCCCTCTCAGGCAAATGCCGGCCAAGCCCACGGCCGCATCGACCTTGCCTTGTTCCGCGGCCCGCCGGTACCAATACGCGGCACGCGCCGGCTCCGCCGCCAGCGTCGGAGCGCCCCATTCGTACCAGCGCCCCAGCGCGCCCTGGGCCGACGCATGTCCGTGTTCGGCCGCCTTGCGGTACCACCGGATGGCCAGATCGATATTCTGCTGTCCGGCGAAGTATTCATACATGACGCCCAGCCAATACGCGGCTTCGACACTACCCTGCGCCTCCGCCCGCTCGTACCAGCGGACCGCCTGCGCGTGGTCTTCCAGGGTATTGCGGCCGCTCAGTCGATAGCTTGCCGCCAGCGCCAGTTGCGCCTGTCTGTCGCCGCCCTCGGCGGCTTGTCGCACCTGTACGTCGGGTTCGATGCCTGTCGTTTCGGCATGGGAAACGGCGGCAAGGCAGAGGACGAACAGGCAAAGCATCATGCGCAGCGGCATCACGATGCCGGGCTTGCATGCCACCCGCTCCGTTTCGCTATCCGCTTTCGCACCGTGCATCGATCGATCCGCGGCGGCGATCACGCCGAGGCGAAACCGCGCAACGCCTGCCCATCGAGGCGATACACAGTCCATTCGTCCATCGGCCTGGCGCCGGCGGCGCGATAGAACTCGATGGCGGGCGTGTTCCAGTCCAGCACCGCCCATTCGAAACGGCCGCATTTCTTTTCAACCGCCTGTCGCGCCAGATATTTCAGCAAGGCCTTGCCGGCGCCCTGTCCACGCGCCTCGGGCGTAACATACAGGTCTTCCAGATACAGGCCATTGCATCCGAGCCAGGTCGAATAGTTGAAGAAATACACCACATACCCGACCGGTTTCCCGTCCAGTTCACAGACCAACGCATGCGCGGTTGCGGTTTCCCCAAACAGGCTTTCACGCAGTCGCTCCGGCGTGGTTTTCACCGCGTGTCCGGCGCGCTCGCAGCGGGCGAGTTCGACGATCAGGCCGAAAATCAATTCCGCGTCGGCCACAGTCGCGGTACGGATATGGATACGTTGCCGGGTCGTCACGGTTCAGGCGGCTTCGGTCTTATTGCGGAAACTGCGGACGGCGATGAACAGCATGATCAGCGTCATGACATTGCCCATCACGATGCTGGCCGGCGGAAAGTTCCGCACGATCATTTCCGCACCCATGACGTAACCGATATCCAGCGAGGCCAGCAGGACCAGCGACGGCAACGCCATGATCGAGGCGAACACGATTTTGTTCCTGACCGGCGCGGCGCCGGTCGTGGCCACCACGAACATCGCCCATGCCGCACCGCCGACAAAGGCGTGCGCCGCGAAAGAAAGCAATTCGGGCAAGTGTTCGTCCGCCATCCGCACCACGAAGCCGAATGTCAGCCACACCGCCAGCAGGCCGAAGACGCCCATCGGCAAAATCAGCAGGACGCGCAGGAACTTGTTCATCTTCGCCATGAAGACGAAATCGTTGTTCTCATCGAGATCAAGCGCGCTTTTCTTCTTCCCGGGCTCGTCGGCCTTGGGCTTGTCCATTGTTTCCCCCTTGCGAAAATCCGGGCCTCAAGCCCGCTCCCGTCGCCGTTTGCGACGCGGCAGGATAGCAGGTTCGATTTCGACCGGATACGGCGCGGGACCGGCGCGCGGCCTTACGCAGGCGTCTGTTTCACCGCCGCCACTTCGCGCCGCATCGCCGCGACGACCTTGGCATAGTCCTTGGCGCCGAAGATCGCCGATCCGGCGACGAAGGTGTCGGCGCCGGCCGCCGCGATCTCGCCGATGTTGCCGACCTTGACTCCGCCGTCGATCTCCAGCCTGACCGGCCAACCGCTGCGGTCGATCATGTCGCGCACCATGCGCAGCTTGTCCAGCGCCGACGCGATGAAGGCCTGGCCGCCGAAACCGGGGTTGACCGACATCAGCAGGACCAGATCCAGATCCGGCAATGCCCAATCGAGGATATCCACCGGCGTGGCCGGGTTCAGCACCAGGCCAGCCCTGCAACCGTGCGATTTGATCAATTGAATGGTGCGGTGCACATGGCGGCTGGCTTCGGGATGGAAGCTGATCAGGCTGGCGCCGGCCTTGGCGAAATCCGGCACGATCCGGTCCACCGGCTCGATCATCAGATGCACGTCGATCGGCGCGCTGACGCCATGCTTGCGCAGGGCTTCGCAGACCATCGGGCCGATCGTCAGGTTCGGCACGTAGTGATTGTCCATGACATCGAAATGCACCCAGTCGGCGCCTGCCGCGAGCACGTTATCGACCTCCTCGCCCAGACGGGCGAAATCGGCGGACAGGATGGAAGCAGCGATGATGCAGTCGGACATGGGTTCAGCCTTTGCGTTTGCGTTGCGCCCTGATGCGGTCGTGGGCGGCGTTGATTTCGCGCGCCTTCAGTTCGGCCTGCGCGCGCGCTTGCGCGTCGGCGCCGACCAGTTTGTCGGGATGATGGCGTGCCATCAACCGCCGGTAGGCCTGCTCGACCTCGGCATCGCTGGCGTCGCTCCGCAGGCCCAATACCTGATACGGGTCGGCGCGGCGCGACTGCCACTGGCGGTCGATCCAGTATCCGGCCAGCAGGCCGATCGCGGCGCCGAGCAAAGGGTTGGTGCGAAACAGCAGCAGTCCCGCGACCAGTCCCAGCAATTTTCCGACCCAGCCATTCATCGGGCAGGCTCCATCCACGGCAATCCGGCATTTTACGCATAGCGTTCCGGGATCGCCCGTGGACCCGATGGCCGGCTCGCCGGACATGCGCGCATCCGCGAAAAAGAGGTCCCCTCCATGCGCAAAAGACCGATACAGGACGTAAACTACAAGACCCGCCGGCGTTTGGCGTCCCGCATGGCTCGCCCGCGCCCGCCGGCATGACGACGACCGCACCGATGCAAAGGATGACCGTGTCCACAACACTGCTGCAATCCGACCTCCCCGGCCTGCCGTTGCGCCATCGCGGCAAGGTCCGCGATGTCCTCGATATTCCGCGCGAGCGCCTTCCCGCCAATGCGCCCCCCGGCGATTACCTGCTGATGGTCGCCACCGACCGGCTATCGGCCTTCGATGTGGTGCTGCCGGACCCGATTCCGGGCAAGGGCGAAATGCTGTGCCAGATATCCAACTTCTGGTTCGCCAGGACGGAACATCTGATGCCGAACCACCTGACCGGCATCGCGGTGGCCGATGCGCTGCCGAAGGGCGCCGATACCGCGCTGTACGCCAAACGCGCGGTAGTCACCCGAAAGCTGAAGCCGGTGCCGGTGGAAGCCATCGCTCGCGGCTACCTGATCGGCAGCGGCTGGAAGGATTACCAGCGTACCGGTGCGGTCAGCGGCATCACGCTGCCGACCGGCCTGCGCCAGGCGGAAAAACTGCCCGAGCCGATCTTCACGCCTTCCACCAAGGCCGCCGTCGGCGATCATGACGAGAACATCGATTTCGACAGCATGGTCCGGACCATCGGCGCGGAACTGGCCGAAAAAGTCCGCGACGCGACCTTGCGGATCTACCGCTTTGCCGCCGACTACGCCGCCGAGCGCGGCATCCTGCTGGCCGACACCAAGTTCGAGTTCGGCACCGACGACGACGGCCGGCTCTACATCATGGACGAGATGCTGACGCCGGATTCCTCGCGCTACTGGCCCGCGGACGAATACGAGATCGGAACCAGCCCGCCCAGCTACGACAAGCAGATCGTGCGCGACTACCTGGAGACGCTGGACTGGAACAAGACCGCTCCGGGTCCGCGCCTGCCCGCCGGGGTGATCGAGCGTACTCGCGCCCGCTACGCCGAAGCGCTGAAGAAACTGGCCGACATCGCGTTGGACTGACGCATGATGACGGCAGACGCTGGGCCCGGAACCGCTGCGGGTCCGCGCATACGCCATCGCCACCCAACGGAGTATCCGATGAAAATTGGCTATCTGTATCTGGCGGTGGCGATCGTGGCCGAGGTCATCGCCACCTCGGCGCTGAAGGCTGCGGACGGATTCACCAGGCTGCTGCCTACCGCGATCGTCTTCGTGGGCTACGGCATCGCATTCTATTTCCTCAGCCTGGTAATCAAGACCGTGCCGATGGGCGTGTCCTATGCCATCTGGTCCGGCATGGGCATCGTGCTGATTTCCGCTTCCGGATGGCTGGCCTACAAGCAGACGCTGGATTTCCCCGCCATCGCCGGTATCGCCCTGATCCTCTGCGGCGTGCTGATCATCCAGCTATTCTCCAAGTCCAGCGCGCACTGAACCCCTACGGAACCGAACGCATGACCGCCAGTGACCGCCCCATCGACCGCTGGTTCGCCCATTATTCGGACGATCACCGCAACCCGGCCAACCAGCGCATTCACTGCGTCGCCGTGCCACTGATCCTGTGGTCGGCAATCGCGCTGATCTGGTGCATCCCGATATCCGGCAGTCTGTTCAGCACCGGCATCTGGGCGGGATTCGCAATGTTCAGCGTCTGGATGTTCTACAACCGGCTCTCGCGCCGCCTCGGCTACGGGATGATCGCGTTCTTCTTTTTCTCCGCCTGCCTCTGCCGGCTGCTGGAAACGCATATCGGCATCGCCGCACTGGGCTGGAGCGCGCTGGCGATCTTCGTGTTCGCCTGGAGCGCACAGTTCATCGGCCATCGTATCGAGGGGCGCAAACCCAGTTTCCTGACCGATCTCGTCTATCTGCTGATCGGTCCGTTGTGGGTGCTGAGCAAGGCCTATCGGGTCATGGGCTGGCGCTACTGAGCGCAGTCCATGACCAGTGACAGGTGTTCCCGGCGGTCACTTCTGCGATACTTCGCCAGCCCCGGATCGGGGCGTATGGGGGGGCCGGACCCGGATCGGCGCGCGATCGGGCATTGCGGCGCGCGGTTCTGGATGGCCGGTTGGCCGAAGCGCCGCAGCCGCATCGCCGGATGCGGCCCGAGTCGAGATTCGAATATGAATGATTATCCTGCCTTGAACGCGTTTCCATCGGGCGCGTTGCGAGTCGATCACACCGGCAGTTTTTCCGGGATTCCGATGCTGCTGATGATGCTGGCGCTGGCGCTGTGCGGCCTTGGCGTACTGGCACTGGGAACACCCGGCATCCTCCAGGACTGGAAAATCTCGAAAAATCCGGCATCGGTCTACGCCGATGTGGGCGGCGAGTGCAAGACGCGCCTGGTGCTGACCCACTGCGATGTCACGCTCAATTACCGTCATCAGGGCAAGCCGGTGGCAGTGGACCGCCACTTCTTCTTTTTCGATTTCGGCGGCGGCAGCTATCAGGTGCAAGCGCTTTCACTGGATGGCGATCGCAGCAAGGTGACGCTGGATCTGGCCATCGACAAGCTCTACAACCGCATCATCTTCCTGCTGCTGGCGGGCGCGTTCTTCTTCGCGGGCGCGTGGGGAACCATGGTCAACTATCGGCGCGCACGGCCCCTGTCCCGGTTTGGCAAAGGCAAGACCGCGCAGTTGCGCCCGGTTGTCGTTACCCTGCCTCAGAAAAGCAGCATCAAGGGCCTGACCTACAAATGGGTCGCCGGCGGACAAACGCGGCTGTTCTTCACCAAGTTCACCAAGAAGGAGAATGGTCCCTTCGTGCTGGGCGCGAACGACAACAAGACCTTCGATGCCCTGGCCGTGGTGCCGCAAGGCAGCGATGTCGCCATTCTGCTCGACGACGCACTGACCCGGGTGCAACTGGCCGAAGACCAGAAACAGGCGCTGTACAAGGCACGCGAGGCCTGAACCGATCTTTGCGGCAACCGGCGTCTCATGACCACCGGATGCCGTATCGCGGGTTCGCAGTAGCGAGTACGGCGCCGTTTTCCGTTCCGGTTCATCCGAAAATGCCTGTTGCACTGGAATATCCTCGCCCAGGCCCATGCGCCTGGGATTTGCCTGCCCGGACCCTTCGTTTCCACCCCGGACCCGCCTCCTGTGGATGCGCCGGCAAGCCCGCCGTTGCACGCCGATTCCAAGCCATCCCGGCATTGTCCGCACACGACGGCAACCACGGCTTTCGGCAACGCTGGACCGGACCTCGATCCGCATTCGGTAAACTGGCCCGACCGCCTGTATCGTGTTTCCGGAGCCTGCCCATGACGACACCGATGAAGGAGATGAAGGAAAAGCCCACGGCCATCCTTCTGGCCACGGACCTGAGCGGTCGTTGCGACCGCACCCAGGACCGCGCCATAGCCCTGGCGCGCCAATGGCGCGCGCGCCTGGTCGCCGTTACCGTGGTCCCCGGCGAGCGCGAAAGGCAGGTATACGACCAGATACTGGATCCGATTCCGTGGGCAAACCAGCAGACCGCCGCCCAACTGGCCGAAAAACGTCTGCGCCAGGGTCTGGCCGCGGCGGACGAGGACCTGGCGATCACCCTGCGGGTGGAAACAGGCAACATCGGCGACGCCGTGCTGCGTGTGGCGGCCGAGGAAAACTGCCAACTGATCGTCACCGGCGTCGCCCGCAACGAGATGTTCCAGCCGGTGGCGCTCGGTTCCACGGTTTCAATGCTGGTACGGCAGGCGCCGCAGCCGGTCCTGATCGTGCACAACCGGCCACGCCGCCCCTATTACCGTCTGGCGATGGCCACGGATTTCTCCGCTGCCGCGCGCAATGCGCTGGAAGAAACCGTGCGCCTGTTCGACGAGCCGCTGACCGTCGCCCTGATCCACGGCCTCGATGTGCCACAGGTGGGCCTGACGGTGATGGACGCCAACCGTGGCAGCCTGATTGACCAGGCCCGCGAAGCCGCATCCCAGCAGGCACGCAAGATGCTGGCCGAGGCCGATATTCCCGCGCCGATACGCGATCAGATCACCGTCGTGATCGAAGAAGGCGACCCGGTGCGCCTGCTGCGCGATTACCTGCGCGATCACGAAAGCGACCTGCTGGCGATCGGCAGCAAGGGCCGCAGCGCCCTGTACGACATCCTGCTCGGCAGCACGGCCAACCGCATCCTGGAACTGGTGCAGATCGATACGCTGGTGGTTCCCGCGCCCGCGCAACAGGGCAAGGCGCCCGCCTAGGCCGCATGCGGCAGCGGATTCCGGACGGCGGAAAGGCCGGGATCGGCATGATCGATACGGCGAATGTTTCGACATGTGCCGCCGCAAAGCGCACAATGGCGGCTCCGATCGTCGTCGCAGGCACTGTCCCGGACTGGCGCAACCATCATCCCAGCGCCTCTTGCACCGATCGACGCACCACGATGGCATGGCGCGGATGAGCGGTGCGTTTCGGCACCGCACGCCATGTTTCTCGCGCCGCTTCCGCTTTCCCTGCCCGGCCAGTCCGGGTTCCTGCTGCTTTCCGGAGTTTCCTGTCCCATGTCCGACCCTGCTTCCTCCGCTCCTTCCTTCGCGGACCTGGGCCTGTCCGACGCCGTCATGGCGGCCATCACCGGAGTGGGCTACGAAACCCCGTCGCCGATCCAGGCCGCGACCATCCCGGCGCTGCTGGCCAACCGCGACGTACTGGGCCAGGCCCAGACCGGCACCGGCAAGACCGCGGCTTTTGCCACGCCGATTCTCTCGCGACTGGACCCGGCACAGAAGAAACCGCAGGCGCTGGTACTGGCGCCAACGCGCGAGCTGGCCATCCAGGTCGCCGAGGCATTCCAGCGCTATGCCGCGCATATTCCCGGTTTCCACGTATTGCCGATCTACGGCGGCCAGAGCTATGGCCCGCAGTTGGCGGCATTGCGGCGCGGTGCGCATGTGGTGGTCGGAACCCCCGGCCGCGTGATCGATCACCTCGAACGCGGCACGCTGGACCTGTCCGAGCTGAAACAGCTGGTGCTGGACGAAGCCGACGAAATGCTGCGCATGGGCTTCATCGACGATGTCGAAACGGTGCTGAAGGAAATTCCGGAAGCCCGCCAGGTCGCCCTGTTCTCGGCCACGATGCCCTCCCAGATCAGGCGCATCGCACAGACCTATCTGCGCAACCCGGTCGAAGTCACCATCGCCACCAGGACCACGACGGCCACCAATATCCGGCAGCGTTACTGGTGGGTCAGCGGCCTGCACAAGCTCGATGCGCTGACCCGGATCCTGGAGGCCGAGCCCTTCGACGCCATGATCGTCTTCGCCCGTACCAAGGCCAGCACCGAAGAACTGGCGGAGAAATTGCAGGCGCGCGGTTTCGCGGCCGCCGCGATCAACGGCGACATGCAGCAGGCGCAGCGCGAACGCACCATCCAGCAATTGAAGGACGGCAAGCTGGATATCCTGGTCGCCACCGATGTCGCCGCGCGCGGACTCGATGTCGAACGGATCAGCCATGTGCTCAACTACGACATCCCCTACGACACCGAGAGCTACGTGCACCGGATCGGCCGTACCGGCCGTGCCGGGCGCAGCGGCGAGGCGGTGCTGTTCGTCACGCCGCGCGAAAAAGGCATGCTACGCGCGATCGAACGCGCCACGCGGCAACCGATCGAGGAAATGGCGTTGCCGACCGTCGAAGCCGTCAACGACAAGCGCGTGGCGAAATTCCTCGGACGGATCAGCGCCACGCTGGCCGGCGAGGACGACGGCAGCATCAACGATCTGAACATGTATCGCGACCTGCTGCAACGTTTCGAGCGCGAGAACGATGTGCCGATGGCGAGTATCGCCGCCGCGCTGGCGCATCTGCTGCAGGGCAAGACGCCGCTGCTGCTGAGTAACGAACGCAGGCAGGCTGCGCGTGCCGCTTCCGAGCATCCGCCGCGTCAGGAACACGACAAACGGCGCGAACGTTCGCCACGCGACGACACCGGACATCCGCCCGCGCCGCGCATCGAACGCGGTGGCGCTTCGCGTCCGGAGCCGGAAATCGGCATGGAGCGCTATCGCATCGAAGTCGGCCATGTCCACGGCGTGAAACCGGCCAATATCGTCGGCGCCATCGCCAACGAGGCGGGACTGGAAAGCCGCTACATCGGCCGCATCGATATTCATGACGATCATTCCGTGCTCGATCTGCCCGAAGGCATGCCGCCGGAAATCCTGTCGCATCTGAAAAAGGTCTGGGTCTCCGGACAACAACTGAAAATGCAGAAACTCGCCGATGGCGGCGAGGGGCAGCGGCCATCGTTCAAGCCCAAGACGGCGCGCAAGAGCAAGCCGCCGGCAAAGCCCGCACATCGCGGTGCAGGCAAATCCCCAAAGCGCCCGACCCGCGACTGATTCCGGAATCAGGCTTCAATCGACATGACCCGGCATCCTCGATGCCGGGTTTTTCCGATTGCGCGGAAATCCCGGCGTGATACACATCGCATCCGCTGCATAATTCTTCAGATTCCGGTATCGGAACACCGCATGCCTGAAGGGCGCTCGTCTGCCGCTCGTGGCAACAGCAAATCAAAAACTTCGCAATTTATTCTGATGCCGAAACCGGCAAGAAATCCGGCATGTGCTTCCATCAGTCTCGATGCAAATACCGACATCATTTTGAGTGCATCCGTAGCGTCAATATCATGGTCAACTAAAGCACGATACGCTGCCGCCAGCGACCTATTTTTCACCGAAATCATTTAGGAAATTCGCAACTTTTTTTCTTCACCGGATCAGGCGGGATTCACGCGAATATGAAAAGACAGAAGGCAGGTCGAAAGTTTAGGCTTACGCTTCCAGACCGCGCGCCAATCGTTCTTTCATGCGCGCGAATTGGATATCCGGACAAGATCGTGAACAGGTTCTCAGGCCGGCTCGGGCAGCGTCGTGGTATCGATGACGAAACGATAGCGCACATCGCCTTTCAGCATTCTCTCGTAGGCCTCGTTGATATCGGCGATATCGATCAGTTCGATATCCGAAGCGATGCCGTGTTCGGCACAGAAATCCAGCATCTCCTGGGTCTCGCGGATACCGCCGATCATCGAGCCGCCAAGCTTGCGGCGCTGCGTCACCAGTGACCCGGCGGCCAGCGGCACCGGCCTCTCGGGAATGCCGAGCAGCACCATGATGCCGTCGGTCTTGAGCAGCGACAGATAGGCATTGTAATCGTGCGGCGCGGACACCGAGTCGATGATGAAATCGAAGCGTTTGGACAACGCCTTGAAATCCTCCTTGTCGCGCATGACCGCGAACGCATGCGCGCCCAGTTCCAGCGCAGCCTCGCGCTTGGACTCGGATGTACTCAGCACGGTGACTTCGGCGCCCATCGCGCGGCCGAACTTGACCGCCATGTGGCCAAGGCCGCCGAGCCCGACGACAGCCAGTTTGTCGCCCTTCTTCAGCCCGTAATGGCGCAGTGGCGAATAGGTGGTGATGCCGGCGCAAAGCAACGGCGCGGCGCGGTCGAGCGGGATCGATTCGGGCACGCGCAGCACATAGTCCTCGTTGACGGTGATGCGGGTCGAATAACCGCCATAGGTGGGGGTCTGGGTGCCGCGCTCATAGGCGTTGTAGGTACCGGTCATGCCCTGTTCGCAGAACTGTTCCTCGCCAGTCTTGCATTGCTCGCACTCGCGGCAGGAATCGATGAAGCAGCCGACCCCGACGGTATCGCCGACCTTGAACCGGGCGACATGCGCACCGACCTTGGCGACATGCCCGACGATCTCGTGGCCCGGCACCATCGGGAAGATGGAACCGCCCCACTCGTCGCGCACCTGATGCAGGTCGGAGTGGCAGACGCCGCAATAGCGGATATCGATCAGGACTTCGTGGGGGCCAGGCTCGCGGCGTTCGATGGCATGGGGGGCGAGCGGCACCTTGGCCGCCGCTGCCGCGTAAGCGGAGATTTTCATTGCGATTTCCTCGGTCAAACCCTGGAGGGGTGACACTAAAACCTATCTCAAAATCGCCTGAGTAGCAAAAATACCGCGGAAACCCGCACAAAACCGAGGAAATTCCCTGGATGGAACTCCCAGTGATTCAGTAGCCGGCGCTTGTGCTCGATCCAGGCGAAGAACCGTCCCACGATCCAGCGTCGCTGGGACCAACGCAGTTCCCGGCCATTCCGTGTCCTTGGCTTCTTCCGGTTCCTGCGATGTGACGAGACCCTGATGCTTGGAATTTCTTCCGCAAGCGTCGTAAACGGAACGCCCCGGGATATGTCCGAGGGCGCCTGCCTGCCTCGGAAACCGGGGTGGCCGACCTCCCTTGGGGAATCAGCCTTGAATCACGAAATCCGATGACACACGTTATCGCCTGATAGCCGTGGAAGGGCCACGATCATGCATGGATTCGTTCCGCCGCATACCTGCGGCCTGATCGGATTGGGGCGGGCGAAGTTCAGTACCATTCCGGAGGATTCCGGGTTGATGGAGCGACCTTGCAACCGCAAAGCTGCGCATGATGCGCCGATAAAAAATATTGCAATGAATTTCTAACAAAATAATCATGCGAAAAACCGGATGTGGCGTTCGACTCAGGACCCGCCGGTCGTTTCGATGATCGCCATGACGATCAACGCAATGCAGCAGGCGAATCCAATGAACCAGACCATGCTGCGCGCCTTGTCGCGATCGGCGACATAGAACAGGCCATGCATGATGCGCGCGAGAACGAAAACGCTGGCCAGTATGTCGATCAGTGAAGTGGGAACGCCGGCAAGCTGGGCGAGCAATATGGAAGCGACAAGAATGGGCAATGCCTCGAATGCATTGAGCTGTGCCGCATTGGCGCGATGCACGCGCGGATTGCTTTGTTTTCCCAACCATTCACGCGGCGCGCGATTGTCGAAGCGCTCGCCGGAGATTTTGGCGACCATGGTCCAGCAATATGGCAGTAGCACAGCGATTAGAATGCAGATGTAAGCGATGGTCATGGTGGATACCGCGAGGGGGAGAGATCGGGTCATCGGCCTGGGTCGGCCGAACAACGGCGCCCGCAGGCGCCGTTGTTCCGATGAAGCGGGGATGCGTCCGGATTACTGCGCGGATGGCGCGGCCGCCCGGCTGCGATCGCGCGCCGCCTTGAACTCGTTGCCTTCGTACCAGTTCGGCCAACCGCTTCCGGCAGCCAGCTCCTTGCCGACGCCATACAGCAGTTGCAGGTCTTCGAGGATGCCGTCGAGTTTCCAGATGGCGGGATCGAATTCGTCGCTGGGCTGATGATAGTGCCGTGCCGCTTCCTCCGAGGCACGCTTGCCGGCTTCGCGTCCGCCTTCGACCAGATCGCTGCCACTGCCGGCATACAGCGCCGGCACGCCGGCCTTGGCGAAGCTGAAATGATCGGAACGGAAGAAGATGCCGTTCTGCGGCGCGTCCTCTCCATGCACCATGCGACCCTGCGCCTCGACGAGCGGATTGAGCAGATCCTCCAGCTCGGAGCTGCCGAGGCCGACCACGGTCAGGTCCCGGGTACTTCCGGCGTTGGACAGCGCATCGATATTGACGACGCCGGCGATCTTCTCCAGCGGGAAGGTCGGATGCGCAACGTAGTACTGCGAGCCGAGCAGGCCGGACTCTTCCAGCGTCACGGCAAGGAACACGACCGAACGCTGCGGATGCCGTTCCTGATGCGCGAACGCATCGGCGATTTCCAGAATGCCGGCGACGCCGGAGGCGTTGTCGATCGCACCGTTGTAGATGTTGTCGCCCTCTTGCCCCTCGTGCTTGCCCAGATGGTCCCAATGCGCCATGTAGACCACGGCTTCGTCGGCCCGGCTTGCGCCGGGCAGGACGCCGATCACGTTGCGCGATTTCTTTTCGCTGATCCGGCTCCGCAGATCGGCCGAGAACGTGGCTTGCAACGGCACCGGCTTGAAGTCGGAACGGCTGGCCATCCGGTAAGCCTCGTCCAGGTCCAGTCCGGCATTATGGAACAGGGTGCGGGCGGCATCGCCGGTGATCCAGCCCTGTGCGGACAGGCGCGGCGCCGGATCGTCCTGCAGCGGCAGATCGTATTGCGGGCCGCTCCAGGATGCTTTGACCACATCCCAGTCGTAGGCGGCGCCTGGCGTGTCGTGGACGATCAGCGCGGCGGCCGCGCCCTTGCGCGCGGCTTCCTCGAACTTGTAGGTCCAGCGACCGTAATAGGTCATGCGCTTGCCATCGAACAGTTTCTTATCGTCGGTATGGAAGCCCGGATCATTGACGAACATGACCACGGTCTTGCCGGTCCAGTCCTGGTCGCCGTAATCGTTCCACCGGCGCTCGGGCGCATCCACGCCGTAACCGACGAAGACCAGCTCGCTGTTGTCGATTTTCACTTCGGCCTGGCCGCTGCGCGTGCCGATCACGAAATCGTTGCCGAAGGCCATTGGCAACGCCTGTCCGTTGCTTTGCAACTGTACGGCGGTGGCGGGATCGACGATGGTCTCGACCATCGGCACTTCCTGGAAATAGCTGTCGCCATTGCCCGGCTGCAGTCCGGTTCGCTGCATCTGCGCGCGGATGTAGTCGACGGCCTTTTCCTCGCCGGCCGTGCCGGGACCGCGACCCTCGAATTCATCCGAGGCCAATGTCCTGACCAGTTCCGAGAAGTCGGCCGCGTTGATCTCGGGACTGAAGCTATGCGTCGAGACCGGTGCGTTGGGCGCGGTGACCGTCGTGGCGGCAGTGGGCGCTCTGGTCGAACCGGGAGCGGGCGCTTCGCCGTTGCAGGCGGATAACAGGGCCACGACTCCCAGACATAACAGGGGTTTGCGGAGCATAGGGATTCCTCTCTGAAAGGCGTCTGCGATTCTATCGTCTTGCGGTGGACGGATCCGTCGATGCGGAGAAAAAGACCGAACCCGGACCAGCGGCCTCATGTCGCAACGGCATCTCGGCTGGCGTACCGAATGGCGCGGTCATCCTCGATGGGATGCGCATGCCTTGCGCATCGTCGCGTTGTGCTGCGTACACTCGCGGCGCAGCAAAATACGCGGCATGATCTTTGCGACCGCACCGCCATAATCATTGACTTGACGCTCACTCTTGCCGGAACACAATGGCGACAGGCCCAGATCTTCGGGCCGATTGTTTTTCCATGCGTCCCCCGATGGTTTCGGCCCATTCCGCAACATCCACTGGCAAGCACAGAATGCGCGCGAAAACTGACAGGGTCCTGCCGTCCGCGGCCAACGTTCAAGAGCCGTCCATGACCAGCACCGCAGCGCTCACCTCTCCCGACTCAGCCAATACGCCCGAAATCGGCGCCATCGATCTCGACTACAGCCTTGAGCACAAGTACACCCGCACCGATGGCCGTATCTATCTGAGCGGCGTCCAGGCGATGGTGCGCCTGCCGTTGATGCAGCACCTGCGCGATCAGGCCGAGGGCCTGAATACTTCCGGTTTCATCAGCGGCTATCGCGGTTCGCCGCTGGGCGGTTTCGATCTGGAACTGTGGCGCGCGCGCAAGCACCTGGATGCCGCCAGCGTGAAGTTCCAGCCGGGACTCAACGAAGACCTGGCCGCGACGATGCTGTGGGGCACGCAGCAGACGCAGCTGTTCCCCGGCGCCAAGGTCGATGGCGTCTATGCGATGTGGTACGGCAAGGGTCCGGGCGTGGATCGCTGCGGCGACGTGTTCAAACATGCCAACGCCGCAGGCACTTCAAAGTTCGGCGGCGTATTGGCGATGGCGGCCGACGACCACGCCTGCCGCAGTTCGACCTTGCCGCATGGTTCAGAGGACGAGTTCGTCAGCGCGATGATGCCGGTGCTGAACCCGGCCGGCGTGCAGGACATTCTCGACATGGGACTGCTGGGCTGGGCGATGAGCCGCTACACCGGGCGCTGGGTCGGCTTCAAGACCATCGCCGAAACGGTCGAGTCGTCGATCTCGGTGCGGGTCGATCCGTTCGCCCAGCGCATCGTGCTGCCGGAAGACTTCGAGATGCCGGTCGGCGGCCTCAACATCCGCTGGCCGGACCCGCCACTGAATCAGGAAATGCGCCTGCACCGCTATGCCATCAAGGCGGCGCAGGCATTCGCGCGCGCCAACAGGCTGGACCGGATCGTGATGGATTCGCCGCGCGCGCGCCTGGGCATCGTCACCACCGGCAAGAGCTATCTGGATGTGTTGCAGGCGCTGAAATACCTCGGCCTCGACGAAACCGCCTGCGCCGACATCGGCATCCGCGTGTACAAGGTCGGCATGACCTGGCCGCTGGAGCCGGCCGGCATCACCGCGTTCGCGCGCGGACTGGAAGACATCGTCGTCGTCGAGGAAAAGCGCGCCTTCATCGAGCGGCAGATGAAGGAGTACTTCTACAACTGGCCCGACAGCGCCGGCCAGCGCCCCTCCATCGTCGGCAAATACGACGAACGGGGCGAATGGATCCTGCCCAGCACGGGCGAGCTCACACCGGCCACCATCGCCGGCGTTATCGGCCGCCGCATCCTGCGCTTCTGCCGCAGCGAACAGATCGAGCGCCTGCTGCACTGGATGGATGACAAGGAGGCCGAGCTTGCGCTGCCGCGCGCCGACTTCCCGCGCGTTCCGCACTATTGCAGCGGCTGCCCGCACAACACCAGTACCCGCATACCCGAAGGTTCGCGCGCGATGGGCGGCATCGGTTGCCATTACATGGTGACCTGGATGGACCGCAGCACCGACACCTTCAGCCACATGGGCGGCGAAGGCGTGGCCTGGTCGGGGCAGGCGCCGTTCTCCGAGACCGGGCATGTATTCCAGAATCTCGGCGACGGCACCTATTTCCACAGCGGTTCGCTGGCAATCCGGCAATCGGTCGCCGCCGGCGTCAACATCACCTACAAGATCCTCTACAACGATGCGGTGGCGATGACCGGCGGCCAGCCGGTGGACGGCCCGCTCAGCGTGCCCGACATTGCCCACCAGATGCGCGCGGAAGGCATCCAGGCCATCGCCCTGGTCAGCGACGACATCGGCAAATGGAAGCGCCACGATCTGTTCCCGCCCGGCGTCGAGTTCTACGGCCGCGAGATGCTCGACACCGTGCAGAAGCGCCTGCGCGAGGTCAAGGGCGTCAGCATCCTGATCTACGACCAGACCTGCGCCACCGAAAAGCGGCGCCGTCGCAAACACGGCAAGCTGGCCGACCCGGCCAAGCGCGCCGTCATCAACACCCTGGCCTGCGAAGGCTGCGGCGATTGCGGCGAGAAGAGTTTCTGCGTTTCGGTGCTGCCGAAGGAAACCGAATTCGGGCGCAAGCGCGAAATCGACCAGAGCGCGTGCAACAAGGATTTCTCCTGTATTGAAGGATTCTGTCCCAGCTTCGTCACCGTGCATGGCGGCAAGGTGCGCAAAGGCAGGAAAGCC
This sequence comes from Lysobacteraceae bacterium, assembly GCA_031263725.1. Taxonomy (GTDB): domain Bacteria; phylum Pseudomonadota; class Gammaproteobacteria; order Xanthomonadales; family Xanthomonadaceae; genus JAITWM01. The sequence goes on from JAISFF010000028.1 coordinate 20,165, forward strand.
GAGACGACGGACCTGCTGCAGAACCTGCCGATGCCGAAGTTCCGATCGCAGCTGGAACAGCCCTGGAACATCCTGATTACCGGCGTCGGCGGCACCGGCGTGGTCACCATCGGCGCGCTGCTGGGCATGGCCGGGCATCTGGAAGGCCGCGGCGCCACCGTACTCGATCAGACCGGACTGGCGCAGAAGGGCGGCGCGGTCACCACGCACGTCCGCTTCGCGCGTGCGCCGGAAGAACTGCACGCGGTCCGCATCGCCGCCGGCGAGGCCGACCTGGTGATCGGCTGCGACATGGTCGTGGTCAACGACTACTGGGCCCTGTCGAAAGTGCGCGGCGGCCGCTCGCATGTGCTGCTGAACACCTACGAAGCCATGCCCGGCACTTTCACCACCCACCCGGACCTGCATTTCCCGGTCGCGGAGATCATCGCCGGCATCCGCCTGGCCCTGGGCGGCGCAGAGCCGCTGCTGATCGATGCCACGCAACTGGCCACCGCGCTGGTCGGCGACGCCATCGGTACCAACCTGTTCATGCTCGGCTATGCCTGGCAGCAGGGCCTGGTCCCGGTCTCGCTGCAGGCAATGATGCGCGCGATCGAACTCAACGGCGCCGCCGTGGAGATGAACAAGCGGGCCTTCGCCTGGGGCCGCCTGGAAGCGGTCGATCCGCAGGCCGTGGCCGACGCCGCCGGCCTGATCCGCAATCCGCTGACCCGCAGCGAAAAGACCGCCGAGGATCTGTACTCGTTCCCGCCGCGCGCCTGGGAAGGCAGCGAGGGCGCCAGCCCCAGCGCTTCGCCGCAGCATCTGCGCATGGAAAAGGACCTGCGCGGCCTTCCTCCCGGCCAGAGCGGCCATCCCGGCAGCGAGGATTCGCCGCTGGATGTGGCCGGCGGCGGCGAAGTGGCTTTCCTGCCGCTGGACGATCTGCGCCTGTCGCGCAGCCTGCGCGAGCTGGTCGAGCGGCGGCGGCGTTTCCTCACCGGCTATCAGAATGCCGCCTATGCGCAGCGCTATCACGATCTGGTCCACAAGGTGCGCGAGGTCGAAAAGGTCCGGGTTGCCGACTCCACCCGTCTCACCGAGTCGGTGGCGCGCCATTTCTTCAAGCTGATGGCCTACAAGGATGAATACGAGGTCGCGCGCCTGTACACCAGCGGCGAGTTCCAGCGCCGGTTGCAGCAGCAGTTCGATGGCGACTACCAACTGCACTTCCATCTGGCCCCGCCGCTGTTCGCCGAGCGCGATGAGTACGGACACCTGAAGAAGCGCGAATACGGCCCGTGGATGTTCACCGCGTTCAAGTGGCTGGCCAGACTGCGCTTCCTGCGCGGGACCGCCTTCGACATCTTCGGCCGCACCGCCGAACGGCGTCAGGAACGACAACTGATCGCCGATTACGAACAGACCATAGGCGAGCTGCTGACCACGCTGGACGATGCCAACCTGCCGCTGGCGGTGGAGATCGCCGGCATTCCGGACCAGATCCGCGGCTATGGCCACATCAAGGAAGCGCGCCTGCTCCAGGCCAAGGCGCGGGAGGCGGAGCTGCTGACACGCTGGCGCAACCCGCTGACATTGAAGGTGATCCAGACCGCCTGATCGGTGGTCCTGGCTGCATTCCGGCCCGGCGGCGGGCGACGGGCCGTGATTTTGGCCGTCGATGTTCTATAATCCCGCTTCACTGTGGCTACAGCGGCCACCCGCCATTGGGATTCAATTGTGAGCAACCATAGCCCTCACCCTCTGAAGCGTTCCCTCAAGGTCATCGTCATCCTGGCGCTGGCGATCTGGGGGATCTGCATTCTGTGGCAGCACCGTCACGGTATCGTGCCGCCGAAGCTCACTCCCGAGCAGGTTTCCGAAACCAATACCCGCATCGCGCCGGTGGGCGCGGTCTATGCGGGCGTCGCCGGCGAGGCGCAGGCGCAGGCCGCCGCCACGGCGATGGCCGCCGCCGCGATGGCTTCCTCGAAAGGCCCCGCCTATGACGGCACCCTGGACGGCGGCGTGATCTACGGCAAGCTGTGCAAGACCTGCCATGAAACCGGTACCAGCGGCGCGCCAATGCTGGACCACGCGCACTGGGATGCGCGTCTGGCACAGGGCAAGGACACGCTGTACATGCACGCGATCGAAGGTTTCACCGGTTCCAGCGGCGCCATGCCGGCCAAGGGCGGTAACTCGGCGCTGACCGACGAACAGATCCATGCCGCGGTCGACTGGATGACCAGCAACCTGCACTGACCGGTTGCCCGCATTGATCTGAAAACGCCGCCCCGGGGCGGCGTTTTCGTTTCCGCCCCAAATCCGCGGCGGCTCCAGCTGCTAGCATTCCTTCGCATCCACCCCGATAGCGGTGCAATCCCTCCGCCATCCGTGCCGCGTCTTCAACGAGAAACCGTCATGAGCCCGACTTTCCATCCCGCCGATACCGCCCTGATCGTGGTCGATCCGCAACCGGACTTCATGCCGGGTGGCGCGCTTCCCTGCGCGGACGGCGACGGCATTCTCGGCGGCATCGACAATCTGCTGCGGCAGCGGCGCTATGGCGTGGTGGTCGCGACCCAGGACTGGCATCCACCGGGACATGCCTCCTTCGCCAGCCACTACACGGGCCGGCACCCTTTTGAAACCATCGATCTGCATGGCCAGCCGCAGTCGCTGTGGCCGGACCACTGCGTACAGGGCAGCATGGGCGCCGCGCTGGACCCGCGCGTGGATTGGACACCGGTGGATCTGATCCTGCGCAAGGGCAGCGATCCGCAGGTCGATTCCTACAGCGCCTTCCGCGAAAACCACGGCCCCGACGGTACCCGGCCTTCGACCGGACTGGCCGGCTGGTTGCGCGATCGCGGCATCGCCGAAGTGCATGTCTGTGGCCTGGCGCGGGATTTCTGCGTGCTGTGGACCGCGCAGGACGCCGTCGATCTGTGCTTTCGCGCCAGCTTTCTGTGGGATCTGACCAGGCCGGTATCGGCCGGCAACGACGCCGCCACGCGGCGGATGCTGGAAGCAGCGGGGATCACCATCGCTTGACCCTCGCGGACGGTCCGCGATCGCCGCGCTATCGACGCAACAGCCGCTGCAGCAGCGCCAGCCCGAAGTGCGTCCAGATCATCAGCCACACCCCCATGCGTGTCGGCAGGCCACGACGCGAGGCCTCGAATTTTTTGAAATAGCGCCACAGGCCTCGATGCTTGTGCCATTCGACGAAGAGGGGACGCGAGCGACTGGAAACCCCGCGCAAATGCATCACCTGCACATCGTTGGCGACCGCGACCCGGCCGCCAGCGGTGCGGAAACGCCGGCACAGATCCAGATCCTCGGCATGCAGGCGGTATTGTTCGTCGAATCCGCCGATATGCTGGAACAACACGCGCGGCATCAGCATCAGCGCACCGGATACCGCATCGACGAACTGCAACGGCAGCGTCGGATCGGCCTCCACGCCCAGTTGCGAGGCCTGGCGCGGCGCGCGCAGCATCGCCGCAAAGTCCGGATCGCGGCGAAGCGCGGCGGCATCGCGCCCGCCCGCCTCGTCGACCAGATTCACGCCCAGCAACAGGTCTTCGCCGCGCGCCTGCTCGTATTGCAGCAACCGCGATAACGTATCCGGTTCCACCAGCAAATCCGGATTGACGAAAGCCAGCCACGGCGCGTCGCTGTCGGCCGCGCCCTGATTGCAGGCGATCCCGAACCCCGGGTTGTCCGGATTGGCGATGAAATGCACGCGCGCATCGTGCAGTGCATGCCGCTGCACGATGGCAAGGGTTTCGTCCTTCGAGGCGTTGTCGACGACCCGGATCTGGCTGACCCCGTGCGCGTCGCACAGGCGCGACAGGCATTCGTCGATCGTCGATTCACTGTTGTAGGTGACGACGATGGCCACAACATGCGCACTGCCCATAGCGAAACCCATTTATGAACCCATCAGCATTCTACATGCTGCAACACGCATGCTCGCCTGAATCAGATCGGCGCCATGATCCTTCGAGAACCCTTGCTTGCCTCACTCTTCCAGACACAAAACAGGCCTGCTCATATTAACGAAGCCGGACCGGCCAACCAAACTATCAAAAATTCGAACGGAAACGATGATAGCGGGAATAATCGGTGTATGTTAACACATACGCCGTCCATCTGCGACCAGCACTAAGCTGAGGAAACCAGGAAACATTACATCCCGCTTCTCGAAGCGAGAGAAGAGGCGGCGTCAACCTTTCAGATGACGGAATAAACGTTCAATTCCATTACCTCGCTTGCCCATCTGCCTGTTGCTGACATGTCTGCTCCTGCCGCTCCCGATAAGCATGCTACTCTTATTCGTATTCATCAGGAACTTATTTACGCTTTAACTCGAAATAGCCGTAAATACGTCCTCTGCTGCTATAAGCACCTGTTGGCATGGCGACGGCAATATAACGAGGGTTCCAGAAGCCTATCCGCCATATTGCATAATTGACAGATTCGGACCCAAGCGAGGCTTCTATCATTTTTCCTTTCATGTTTGTCCTGATACGTTCGTCAGCACCTGCTTTAACCATGACCCACTGCGGATAATGCGTTATGAAAAAGCATTCTTCCTGGATATCGTACCTGCCTGCCAATTGCCCTGTCAGGGTTATATTCAATTGCTGTGTGGTGGATTGCTCTTCTCCGTCTTCCAGCACTCTGGAAAATTCCGGGGATGTTTCTATTTGTTCGATTATCTGATCGAACGATGGCGTGTTTCCTGCGATGGCTGGGCTGGTTCCCAATAAGAAAAATAGAATTGGTATCAGGGTATAAAGAAGACGTGTTCTTCTGTTTCGAGTCATCGGGTCATCTCCGCAATACCGGGGCATACACGACCTTCTGAGGAGTTTGCTGTCGCTGTATCGATGCTTGCTGTTGGCTGATCTGCTCCTGCTGTTCCCGATAGGCGTGGCGTCCTTCCTCGAAAAGGCCCAGCCGGTCGGGGATTTCGCCAACACTTGCATGGCCTGTTTCAACACCACACACGTCGATGGATTGACTTATCATTTCCGTTTTAATTCAAAATATCCATATACTCCTCGCCCTTCTGGTAAATTATTAACCAGCATTGCTACAGCAATATAACGAGGGTTCCAGTGACCTCCTCCCTGTAATTTGGACCATCCAGAAGTAGAGGATTCGGCGATACTCAGGCCCAAGGAGGCCCGTCGCCATGAAGAAGTCGAAGTTCACCGAAGAGCAGATCGCATTCGC
>JAISFF010000076.1 GCA_031263725.1 Lysobacteraceae bacterium
CATCCGCACGCTCAAGGAGCAGTGCGTGCATCGCTACCGCTTCGAGACCTTGCCGCATGCCAGCCGCGTGATCGGCGACTGGATTCACTTTTACAACCATCAGCGCCCTCATCAGGCGCCGGCGATGAAAACCCCGGCTGAGGTTTATGCGTTAGCCGTTTAAGGTGAGCAGGTTCGGCTGGGTCATTACAGTTCCGCGCAGTTCGAGCTGGGGCGTCTTCGCTGCCGGTCGGCCGGGCACTGTGGTTCAGCTTTGGGCTCACACAGCCTGTAATCTCAAAATTTGAGTCTAAACAGTGGCTTGTGGAAAAGCCTTGAACTTGTTTGTGAAATGTTTTGCAAGTTATTGATGTTCATGATGATTTTTTCACTTCTTGGCTGTTGACAACCTTGTGCGTCACTTCTAAGGTGGGCACATGGGGGGAAATCGGGTTTTTTGTGGTTTTCCGTGGCTGAGTCGCGCTTCGCGGGAAGTGCAAGGCATCGAGTGCAGTGTTGTGTTCCAAGGTGAAACTGCCATCACCGTCGATGACAAGGGCCGGGTAGCGATTCCTACGAGCTATCGGGAACGGGTCGCGCGCGCGTGTGACAACCGGTTGGTCATCACCTACAACCCCTTCGAGGGCGGTTCGCTGTACCTGTATCCGGAAAGCGAGTGGCAGCGGGTGCGCGAGGCGGTCAACCAGCTGCCCAGTGCGCGTGCCGCGCATCGCAGCCTGCAATTGAAGCTGGTCGGCGCGGCGACTCCGGTGGAACTGGACGGCAACGGCCGCATCAGCATCCCGGCCAGTCACCGCAATGCGGTTGGCATCGAGAAGAAAGCCGTGCTGTTGGGCATGGGCGACAAATTCGAGCTCTGGAGCGAGCAAGCGCATCGGGCGCAGATCCAGCGGACATTGACCGACGAGGATCTGAGCGAACAGATGCTCGATCTCAAACTGTGATGGGGGCGTTCATGCCCATGCAGGCGCAAGCCGGACACGCACAGATGCCGCACCAGCCGGTGATGTACGCGCAGGCGCTGGAAGGCTTGCGGATAGTGGAAGACGGAATGTATCTCGACGGAACATTCGGTCGCGGCGGACACGCGCGCGGCGTATTGCAACAACTGGGCGACAGAGGGCGGTTGCTGCTGATGGACAAGGATCCGGAAGCGATCACGGTGGCTCAGCGCGATTTCGGCGCCGATCCCCGCGTTTCGATTCGTCACGGCAGCTTCGCCGGGCTGGGCGAATGGGCGCTCGCCCGCGATCTGGACGGCATCCTGTTCGACCTGGGCGTGTCTTCGCCGCAGTTGGATGTGGCCGAACGCGGTTTCAGCTTCGGCAAGGACGGACCGCTGGACATGCGTATGGATCCGGAGTCGGGCGAAAGCGCGTCGCAGTGGCTGGCGCGCGCCGACGAGCGCGGGATCGCCGATGTGCTGTGGCAATATGGAGAAGAGCGGATGAGCCGCCGCATCGCCCGCGCCATCGTGCAGCGGCGCGAGCAGACGCCGTTCACGCGCACTTCGGACCTGGCCGATGTCATCGTTTCGGTGGTGGGGCGCGGCAAGCAGGACATCCATCCGGCGACGCGCAGCTTCCAGGGCATCCGCATCCACATCAATCGCGAGCTGGCCGATCTGGAAGACGGGCTGGACGCGGCGCTGGTAGCGCTGAAGCCGGGCGGACGCCTGGCAGTGATCAGCTTTCACTCGCTGGAAGACCGCATCGTCAAACAGTTCATCATGCGTCATGCCAAAGCTCCGCCGGCGAACCGGCGGCTGCCGGCGCTGGGTGCCTTCGTCCCGACCCTGTATGGCATCGGCGGCGCGATACGCGCGAAGGCCGGGGAAGTCGCGGCGAATCCGCGCGCGCGCAGCGCGGTGCTGCGAGTCGCCGAGAAACCGGAGGCGAGGGCATGAGGATCAGCCTGAGCCGGATTCTGCTCGTTCTCGTGACCCTGGCGGTGGTCGCCACCGCAATCGGCGTGGTCTACACCCGGCATCAGCATCGCCAGTTGTTCGGCGAGCTGATGCGGCTGGAGCGCGAACGCGACGAACTGAATATCGAATTCAGCCGCCTGCAACTGGAGCAGGCCACCTGGTCGGAAGCCAATCGCATCGATCAGGTCGCGCGCGAACGCCTGAACATGAAATTCCCGGAAGCGTCCGATGTCGTGGTGGTGCGGCCATGAACAGTCGCGGCAGCCGCAATCGTCATCAGTTCGACCTGCGCGGACGGCTGCTGCTGGTCGCGGCCGCGCTGGGCCTGTGCTCGGTCGCGCTGGTCGGTCGCGCTGCCTATGTGCAACTGATCAACAGTGATTTCTACCAGCGCCAGGGCGAAGCGCGCTTCGTCCGCGAACTGCCGATTCCCACGTCGCGCGGCATGATCACCGATCGCAACGGCGAGCCGGTGGCGGTTTCGACGCCGGTGGAATCGATCTGGGGCAATCCGCAGGAACTGCTGCGCAATCCCGACCGTTTGCCGGAGCTGGCGCAGGCCCTGGACATGCCGCTGGAGGTTCTGTCGAGCCGGTTGTCGCAACGCGCGGACAAGGAATTCGTCTATCTGAAACGCCGCATCAATCCGGATCAGGCGCGGCGGATCATCGCCCGCGATATTCCGGGAGTGTTCTCGCAGCGCGAGTTTCGCCGCTTCTATCCGCAGGGCGAAGCCATGGCGCATGTGCTGGGCTTCACCAACATCGACGACCACGGCCAGGAAGGGCTGGAACTGGCGTTCGACGAATGGCTCAGCGGTACGCCCGGCGTGCAGAAGGTGATCCGCGACCGCCAGGGCCGTGCGGTCGAAAGTGTCGATCTGGTACGGGCGGCGCAGCCGGGCCAGGACCTGACCCTGAGCATCGATCGCCGCATCCAGTTCCTGGCTTATCGCGAACTGCGCAATGCGCTGGTCCAGAACCAGGCCAGCAGCGGCTCGATCGTGATTCTCGATGTAGCCACCGGCGAAGTGCTGGCGATGGTCAATCTGCCGACCTACAACCCCAATTCGGTCAGCGGCGTGAATCCGGAGACGCGGCGCAACCGCGCGGTGACCGATCTGGTCGAGCCGGGCTCGACGATGAAGCCGATCACCGTGGCGGCGGCGCTGAAGGCTGGCGTGGTCACGCCCAATACGCTGGTGGATACGTCTCCCGGCTACATGTCGCTGGGCCGCTACACGATCCGCGATGTCAGCAACAACGGCGTGCTGACCGTCACCGGCATCATCACCAGGAGCTCCAACATCGGCGCGGCGAAGCTGGCGGCGAAACTGCCGGACGATTATTTCTACGATGTGATACGCGGCTTCGGCTACGGCACGGTGCCGCACAGCGGTTTCCCCGGCGAGGCCGGCGGCGTGCTGTTGCCGCCGCGACGCTGGAGCGGCTCGAGCAAGGCCACGATGGCCTATGGCTACGGCATGTCGGTGACGCCGCTGCAGATCGCGCAGGCCTATGCGGCGCTGGGCAATGGCGGTTACCTGATCGCGCCGACCTTCGTCAAGGGCCGGCGCAACGAGGGCGAGCAGGTCATCGATCCGCAGACCGCGGCCGAGATCGTGCGAATGATGGAGACGGTCACCGTGCAGGGCGGCGCTCGGCGCGCGGCGATCCTGGGCTATCACGTCGCCGGCAAGACCGGCACCTCGCGCAAGGCCAGCGGTGGCGGTTATGCGCATGGCCGCTATATCTCGCTGTTCGCCGGACTGGTGCCGGCGACCAATCCGCGTTTCGCCACCGTGATCGTCATCAACGATCCGCAGGGCGGTCGTTATTACGGTGGCCTGGTATCGGCGCCGGTTTTCCACAATGTCATGGAAGGCGCGCTGCGGCTGATGGATGTGCCGCCGGACGATATCAATGCCTGGTTGACCGTGCAGGCGGGCAGCCATGCCCGCAATGTGATTCCTGTGCCGAACGGCGCGGCCGATGTCTTGCCGCAGGTCGATGGCGCTGCGGCGGCCGACGAGATCGATGCGGCGATTCCTGTGGCCGCGTGGCCGTTGCCGCCAGCCGTGCCGGTGGAGAATCGCCAATGAGCGCGCGAATGGTGCTGTCGCGGCTGTTGCCTGATCTGGCCTTGCCGTATGACGCGTTGATCAACGGGCTGGCAATGGACAGCCGTGATGTCCAATGGGGCAATGCTTTCATCGCCGTCGGCGGTTTCGGTACCCACGGCCTGGCGCATGTGGAGCAGGCCCGGGCCCGGGGCGCCAGCGCAATCCTGTTCGAGCCACCGGCGCCGGCGGAATATCCGGCGCCGGCGGATGCGATCGCGGTGCCGGGGCTGCGGCAGCGCCTGGGAGAAATCGCGCGCCTGTTCTATGCCATCTCAAGGGACGAGATGTACAACAAGTTCAAGATCGTGGGCGTCACCGGCACCAACGGCAAGACATCGATCGTGCAGATGTTGACACAGGCTTGGCATCTGAAAGGATTGTGTTGCGGCAGCATCGGTACGCTTGGCGCGGGTCTGTATGGCCAGATGCGGCCGACGGGGTTCACCACGCCGCTGGTGCTGCGCACGCATGCGTTGCTCAAGGAGCTGAAGGATGCCGGCGCGCGCGGAGTGGCGATGGAGGTCAGCTCGCACGCGCTCGACCAGGGACGGGTCGATGGCATTGAATTCGATGTAGGGATATTTACCAATCTTACCCGCGACCATCTGGACTATCACGGCGACATGGCGCGCTACGGCGCAGCCAAGGCCAAGCTGTTCGATCGCCTGACCCAATACGGTATGGCGGTGATCAATCTGGATGATCCGTTCGGGGTGGAACTGTTCGAGGCGACAAGGAAGAAAAAGCACACCGTTGGGATCAGTTCGCGCGGGCACCCGGATGCCACATTCCGGGCGGACAACGTGCGCCTGGATGCGGCTGGAATCAGTTTCGATCTGGTCATAACCCGGACTCCGTACGGAATGATCGATTCGCCGGTCCCGAAACCGGTGTGTTCACCACTGCTGGGGCGCTTCAATGTCGACAACCTGCTGGCCGTGGCGACCGTGCTGTATCTGGACGATAGTCAGTACCTGGGACAGGACCTGTCGCAATTGCAACCCATCGCCGGGCGCATGAACCGCCTCGGCGGCGATGGCGGCCGGCCGCTGGTGGTGGTCGATTACGCGCATACGCCGGATGCGCTCGAACAGGCATTGACCAGCCTCCACGACCATGCGGCCGGAAAGCTGATCTGCGTTTTCGGCTGCGGCGGCGACCGCGACCGCGGCAAGCGTCCGCAGATGGCCGCGCTGGCGGAACGGTGCGCCGACCGCGTCATCGTGACCGACGACAATCCGCGCACCGAAAACGGCGATGCGATCGTCGCCGACATCATGGCCGGCTTCGCCGATCCGCAGGCGGTGACGGTCGAGCGCGACCGCGCGCGCGCGATCGGCGATGCGATCGCACAGGCGAATGCCGGCGACATCGTGCTGATAGCCGGCAAGGGGCACGAGCCCTATCAGGAGATCAACGGCGTCAGGTATCCGTTCGACGACACGCAGGTGGCGTGTCGGGCGCTGGAGGTATGCGCATGAGACCGGTCCCGCTGTCGTTGATCGCGCATTGGGCCGGCGGCGAGCTGCATGGCGAGGATGTGATGATCGCGTCCATCGCCCACGATACGCGGACGTTGACCGATGACAGTCTTTATGTCGCGTTGCGCGGCGAGCGTTTCGACGGGCACGATTTTGCCGTCGACGCCGAAGCCAGGGGCGCGACAGCGCTGCTGGTGGAACGTCGGCTGACTTCGACCTTGCCGCAGATCCGCGTGGTCGATACCCAGCGCGCGCTGGCCGATATCGCGGCCAGTATGCAGCGCGACCGGCCCGGCAAGGTGGTCGCGCTTACCGGCAGCAACGGCAAGACCAGCGTCAAGGCGCTGGTGATGTCGATCCTGCGGCTGGCGGGCAATGCCTATGCCAATCCCGGCAACCGCAACAACGAGATCGGACTGCCACTGGCCGTGATCGATGCGCCGGACGATGCCGATTTCGCCGTATATGAAATGGGCGCGGGCAAACCGGGCGACATCGTCTACCTGACCGGCATCGTGCGCCCGGATGTGGCGCTGGTGAACAACATCGCCCCGGCGCATCTGCAGCGCATGCACAGCCTGCTCGGCATCGCCGGGACCAAGGGCGCGATCTACTCGGCGCTGCCGGCACAGGGAACGGCGGTGGTCAATGCCGATGAACCGTTCGGTTTGTGGTTCGAGCAGGCCTGCATCGGCACGCCAGCTTCGCAGCGGCGCATCCATCGCTTCGGTCTGGACCACAGCGCCGACGTTCGCGCGCGCGCATTGCGTCCCCGCGATGAGGGTACCGGTTTCATTCTGATGACGCCGCGAGGCGAGGCCGAGGTGCGGCTGCGCTTGCCGGGTCGCCACAACGTGCGCAATGCGCTGGCCGCCACGGCGGTCGCGCTGGCCTGCGATGTGCCGCTGGCGACGATCGTCGAGGGATTGAATGCGGCGGAACCGGTTCCGGGCCGGCAGATCGCGCATGCGCTGAAACCGGGCGTGACGCTGATCGATGACAGCTACAACGCCAATCCCGGCTCGCTGGCGGCGGCGATCGAGACGCTGGCCGCGTATCCCGGCGAGTGCTGGCTGGTGCTGGGCGATATGCGCGAGCTCGGCCTGGCAGCGGAGGCGTTGCATGCGCAGGCCGGGCGCCATGCGCGCGCGGCCGGCATCAACCGTCTGTATGCGCTGGGTCCGCTCAGCGTGGCCGCCGCGCATGCATTCGGCGCGGGTGGCCGCAGCTTCGACATGCATGCGGCCTTGCTGGAGGCGTTGGGCGCCGATCTCGCCGGCGCGGGGCCGGTGCGCGTACTGATCAAAGGGTCGCGTGGCAGCGCGATGGACAGAATCGTGGCGGGCCTGCTCGCCGGGGGGGAACATTCGCATGTTGCTTGAACTGGCCCGCTGGCTGCAGAACCTGGAAGGCTTCTTCGGGTTGTTCAACTACCTGACCTTCCGCGGCATTCTGGCGGCACTGACATCGCTGGCGCTGGCGCTGTGGCTCGGGCCGCGCCTGATCCGCAGGCTGGCGCAGTTCAGGGGCGGACAGCCGATCCGCCAGGATGGACCGCAGTCGCATTTCTCCAAGGCGGGCACGCCGACCATGGGCGGCGGCCTGATCCTGCTGACGGTGCTGTTGTCGGTATTGTTGTGGGGCGACCTGCGCAACCGCTACGTGTGGCTGGTGCTGGCGGTGATGCTGGGCTTCGGCGCGATCGGCTGGTACGACGACTGGATCAAGATCGCCAAGCGCGATCCGAACGGGCTGAAATCGCGCTGGAAGTATCTGTTGCAGTCGATCCTGGGTCTGGCCGCGGGCCTGGTGCTGTACTACACGGCCGAGCCGGGCGTGCCGGCGACGACGACGTTCTACATTCCATTGTTCAAGACCGTCGCCTTGCCGCTGGCCAGCGTGACCTTTGTCGCCATCGCCTATTTCTGGATCGTCGGATTCTCGAACGCGGTCAACCTGACCGATGGCCTGGACGGCCTGGCGATCATGCCGGCGGTGATGGTGGCCTGCGCGTTGGGCGTGTTCGCCTATGCCTCGGGTAACGTGGTGTTCGCCAGCTATCTGCAGATTCCGCGCATTCCGGGCGCGGGCGAACTGGTCATCATTTGCACCGCGATCGCCGGCGCCGGATTGGGCTTCCTGTGGTTCAACACTTATCCGGCAATGGTGTTCATGGGCGATGTCGGCGCGCTGGCATTGGGCGCGGTGCTCGGCGCCATCGCGGTGATCGTGCGCCAGGAACTGGTACTGGTGATCATGGGCGGCATTTTCGTGATCGAAACGCTGTCGGTGATGATCCAGGTGGCATCGTTCAAGATGACCGGCAAGCGCGTGTTCCGAATGGCGCCGATCCATCACCACTTCGAGCTGAAAGGCTGGCCCGAGCCGCGCGTGATCGTGCGTTTCTGGATCATTTCGGTGGTGCTGGTCCTGATCGGCCTGGCCACATTGAAGGTGCGCTGATGGAAAACGCCGCGCGCCAGGCCACCCGCCACGACGACATCAAGGGCCGCTTCGATCCGTGGCTGCTGGGTCCGTCGTTGGCGTTGGCGTGCCTGGGCGTGGTGATGGTCGCTTCCAGCTCGATTGCCATCGGCGAGAACCTGGAGGTGGGCCCGTTCTATTTCCTGACCCGGCATCTGGTCTTTCTGGCCATCGGCCTGGCGCTGGCCGGATGGGCGATGTGCACCGAGCTGAAGACGATCGAGCGCTACAACCACCTGCTGTTGCTGGCTTGTTTCGCGCTGTTGCTGCTGGTGTTCGTTCCGGTCATCGGCAGCAGCGTCAATGGCGCGCGCCGCTGGATCAACCTGGGTGTGTCCAGGGTCCAGGTGGTCGAGGCGGTCAAACTGATGTTCATCGTCTGGCTGGCCAGCTATCTGGTGCGTTTCAGCGGCGATGTCGCGGTGACCTGGGGCGCGATGCTGAAGCCGTTGGGGGTGGCCGCCGGACTGGTGGCGCTGCTGCTGTTGCAGCCGGATTTCGGTTCCTCGTCGCTGCTGCTGGCAATCGCCGCCGGCATGCTGGTGCTGGGCGGCGTGAATCTGCCGAAGATGTCGCTGCCGATCATCGTCGGCCTGCCGATCCTGGCCTTCGTCGCCATTCTCGAACCGTACCGGATGCGCCGCTTCACCACTTTCCTCGATCCGTGGGCCGATCAACTCGGTTCCGGCTATCAGTTGACCAACGCGCTGATGGCGATCGGCCGCGGCGAATGGTTCGGTGTCGGCCTGGGCGGCTCGGTGCAGAAGCTGTCATACCTGCCGGAAGCGCATACCGACTTCATCTTCGCGGTGATCGGCGAGGAGCTGGGTTTCTTCGGCGTCTGCGTGGTCATCGGTCTGTACACCCTGCTGGTCGGCCGCGCGCTCTACATCGGCGCGCGTTGCGTCGAGCGCCGCCGGCATTTCGCCGGCTACTGCGCCTTCGGCGTGGCGCTGTGGATCGGCCTGCAGGCCATCGTCTCGATCGGTGTCAACCTGGGTCTGTTGCCGACCAAGGGACTGACCCTGCCGCTGATTTCCTCCGGCGGCTCCAGCGTGGTGATGACCTGCGTGGCGCTCGGTCTGCTGCTGCGCGTGTCCTACGAACTGGATCGTTCGGAACGGCAGGTGGCGATACGCCGGGATGCGTTCCAGAGCGCCGAATCCGCGCCGGTCGCGGAAATGCCGGTGACGACGGCATCCGCCGGAGATCCGTCATCGCGTCCGCGCGAGCGGATCGAGCCGACCTACGCAGAGGTGGCATGAGCATGTCGGCGCCCGTGATGATCATGGCCGGCGGTACCGGCGGACACATTTTCCCGGCTCTGGCGGTGGCCAAGGAGTTGCGCGCGCGTGGGATCGAAGTGACCTGGCTGGGCGCGGCCGGCGCGATGGAAACCCGGTTGGTGCCGCCACAGGGCATTCCGATGGACACGCTGCCGATCAGCGGCGTGCGCGGCAAAGGCAAGCTGGCGCTGCTGTCCGCCCCGCTCCGGATCCTGCGCGCGGTTCTCGCGGCGCGCGCCGTGATACGCGCGCGCAGGCCCGGCGTGGTGATCGGCTTCGGCGGATTTGCCTCGGGGCCCGGTGGCGTGGCTGCCCGGCTGGCAGGATTGCCTTTGCTGGTGCACGAGCAGAACCGCGCTCCCGGCATGACCAACCGGATTCTGGCCCGTTTCGCCAAGCGCATTCTGGTCGGCTTCCCCGGCAGTTTCGAAACCGGCGAAGAAGTGGTCGGCAATCCGGTGCGCGCGGAAATCGCGGCCTTGCCTGTGCCGGAAGTCCGCTGCGCCGGGCGCAAGCCGCCGCTGCGCCTGCTGGTGTTGGGTGGCAGCCAGGGCGCGCGTGCGCTGAATGTGGCACTGCCCAAGGCGCTGGGCGCCCTGCGCGAAGCGAACATCCGGGTTCGGCATCAGTGTGGCGAGAAGATGCGCGATGAAGCGGTATCCGCCTATGCCGATGCCGGCGTCGAAGCCAGCGTGGAGGCGTTCATCGACGACATGGCCGCCGCTTACGGATGGGCCGATCTGGTGGTCTGCCGGGCCGGCGCTTCCACGCTCGCCGAGTTGTGCGCAGCGGGCGTGGGCAGCGTGCTGGTGCCGTTCCCGCAGGCGGTCGACGACCATCAGACCCGCAACGCCGAATATTTGTCCGAACGTGGCGCCGCGCTGCTGCTGCCGCAGACCGGCCAGCTCGCCACGCAGCTACGGGATTTTCTGTTCGGCCTGGCGACGAATCCCGCGACCTGTCTGCCGATGGCGGAGGCCGCGCGCGGCCTGGCCCGCCCGCAGGCGGCACAGCGCATTGCCGACATTGTGATTGAAGAAGGAGCCAACGCATGATCCGCCGTCTTAAAGATACCGATAATCTGGTGCATGCCTTCCCGCGCGTGCATTTCGTCGGTATCGGAGGCACCGGGATGAGCGGTATCGCCGAGGTGATGCTGACGCTCGGTTACGAAGTGTCCGGTTCGGACAACGCCGACAACGCCGCCACGCGGCGCCTGGCGCGGCTGGGCGCGCGAGTCATGCGCGGACATTCGGCGGCCAGTGTGCTGAGCACTGACTGCGTGGTCGTTTCCAGCGCCATCCGCGAGGACAACCCGGAGCTGATGGAAGCGCGTTCGCAACGGATACCGGTGGTGCCGCGCGCGGCGATGCTGGCCGAGCTGATGCGCTTCCGCCGCGGCATCGCGGTCGCCGGTACGCACGGCAAGACCACCTCGACCAGTCTGACGGCGGCAGTGCTGAGCGAGGGCGGCCTGGATCCGACCTTCGTGATCGGCGGACAGCTGCTCGCGGCCGGGGCGAACGCGAAACTGGGTCGCGGGCAGTGGCTGGTGGCGGAGGCCGACGAGAGCGACGGCAGTTTCCTGCGGCTGAATCCGTTGATCGCGGTCATCACCAATATCGACGCCGATCACCTGGAAAACTACGGCGGCGATTTCGCGCGCGTGCAGGCGGCGTTTGCCGAGTTCCTGCAGCGCCTGCCTTTCTACGGATTGGCGGTGCTGTGCATCGACGATCCGGAAGTGGCGGAACTGGCGACGCAGACGCCGCGGCATGTCATGACATATGGCCTGAACCCGAACGCCGATGTCCGCGCCGAGAACATCCGGCAGGCCGGTGGCCGCATGCGTTTCACGCTGTGCCTGCCGGAAGGCGCCGCCATCCCGGTGACGCTGGCGATGCCGGGCCAGCACAACGTGCTGAACGCATTGGCCGCGGCCGCGGTGGGTTGGCAACTGGGTGTGACGCCGGAAGAGACGGCGCGCGCGCTGGAGAATTTCGCCGGTATCGGCCGCCGCTTCAACGATCTGGGCGAGGTGGCTACCGCATCGGGCGCGAAGGTGCGCGTGGTCGATGACTACGGACACCATCCGAAGGAGTTGGCGGCGGTATTCGCGGCGGCCCGCGGCGGCTGGCCGGAGCGACGCCTGGTGGTGGCGTTCCAGCCGCACCGGTATACCCGCACCCGCGATCAGTTCGACGCCTTCGCGGCGGTGCTGTCGGATGCCGACGTGCTGATCCTCAGCGAGGTCTATCCGGCCGGTGAAACGCCGATTCCGGGCGCCGATTCGAAAGCGCTGGCGCGCGCGATCCGTGCGCGCGGCCGCAGCGAACCGGTGGTGGTCAGTCGCCCGTCGGAACTGGTCGCGGTGCTGCCGGACATCCTGCAGGACGGCGACCTGTTGCTGATGATGGGCGCGGGCGACATCGGCGGAGTGGCCCAGCACATCGGCGCCAACGGATTCGTCGCGGAGGCCGAAACATGAGCGGCGAGCGCACCGTCTCCCATGCCGCCGATCCGGCGCAATTCGGCCGGGTCGCCGTGCTTCTGGGCGGCAGTTCCAGCGAGCGCGAGGTGTCGCTGGGCTCCGGCCGCAACGTACTGGAAGCGCTGCAGGCGCGCGGTATCGATGCCGTCGCCGTCGATGGCATTCCCGCGCTGGCCGAAGCACTGACGCAACGCCGTTTCGATCGTGTCTTCAACATCCTGCACGGCCAGCATGGCGGGGGCGAGGATGGCGTCGTGCAGGGTCTGATGGAAGCGTTCGGCGTGCCCTATACCGGCTCGGGCATATTGGGTTCCGCGCTGGCGATGGACAAGATCCGCAGCAAGCAGGTGTGGTTGAGCCTGGGCCTGCCGACGCCGCGTTATGTACGCCTGAGCGCCGGCCAGAGCGCCGCCGATGTGCATGCCGCCGCCCGCGAACTGGGGCTGCCGGTGATCGTCAAGCCTGCGTGCGAGGGTTCCAGCGTCGGCGTGTCGCGGGTCTTCGACGAATCCGGGCTGGATGCGGCGGTGGAACTGGCGGTGCGCTATCCGGGCGAGTTATTGATGGAGCAACTGATCCAGGGCGATGAACTGACGGTCGGCATTCTGGGCGATCAGGTGTTGCCCTCGATCCGGATCGTGCCCAAGGGCGAGTGGTACGACTACAACGCCAAGTACATCGCCGAGGACACGCAGTATCTGTGTCCGGGCCTGGAAGGCGGCGACGAAGCGCAGGTGCGGCGACAGGCACTGGTGGCGTTCCGCGCGGTCGGTTGCAGCGGCTGGGGACGTGTGGACGTGATGCGCGACCGTCGCAGCGGCCGGTTCTACCTGCTCGAAGTCAACACCGCGCCGGGCATGACCAGTCATTCACTGGTGCCGAAGGCCGCCGGACAGGCCGGTATCGGTTTCGAGGAACTGTGCTGGAAGATTCTGGAGCAGACGCTGACGCGGAGGGATGCCGGATGAATGTCCTGCTGCGCATCCTGGCTTGGATTCTGGCCGTTGTCGTGATCGCACTGCCCGTGGTGGCGGTGGTCAACGGCTGGGTCGGCACCGAGCGCTGGCCGCTGAGCCGGATGCGCGTGACCGGCGAGTTCGAGCGCGTCAATCCCGAACAGTTGCGCGCGGCGGTGATGCCTTATGCCAGGCGCGGTTTCTTCGCGATACCGCTGCAGGATGCGCAGACCGCGGTGGAACGGCTGCCCTGGGTCGAGACTGCGCAAGTACGCAAGCAGTGGCCGGATGTGCTGGAGATCCATGTGGTGGAACACAAGCCGTTCGCGCGCTGGGGCGACGACAGGATGCTGTCGGTGCAGGGCCGCATCTATCCGATTCCGGCCAAGCTGATGGATGTGCGGTTGCCGCGCCTGTACGGCCCGACCTCGAAAACGCGGGATGTGATCAAGCTGTACAACGAATCGTGCGCGCTGTTCTCGCCGATAGGGCTGGAAGTGCTGAGCGTGACCATGGACGATCGCGGCAGTTGGTCGCTGCGCCTGAGCAACGGTACCGAAGTAGTGATCGGGCGCAGCGATGCGGATGAGCGCCTGAGCCGCTTCGTGCACGTGCTGCCACAGCTGCTGAACCGGCGCGGGCAGGTGATCGAGCGTGCCGACCTGCGCTACACCAACGGTTTCGCCCTGCGCTGGGCCGAAGCGCCGGCCCCCGCGTTGCCGCCCCCATTGCCGGCGCCGCTCCCACTTCGTTACAGACAGGCAGGACATGAATCGTAAAGGCGACAAATCCTTGATCGTCGGACTCGACATCGGCACCTCCAAAGTGGTGGCGCTGGTGGGCGAATATTCGCCGGGCAACCCGATCGAGGTGATTGGCATCGGCTCGCACGAATCGCGCGGTCTCAAGCGCGGCGTGGTGGTGGACATCGAGTCGACGGTGCAATCGATCCAGCGCGCGGTGGAGGAGGCCGAGCTGATGGCCGGTTGCGAGATCCGCTCGGTGTACGCTTCGATTTCCGGCAATCATGTGCAGTGCAAGAATTCGCCGGGCATCGTCCCGATCCGGGACGGCGAAGTTACCTGGAACGATCTGGACCGGGTGCTGGAGGCCGCCAAGGCGGTGGCGATTCCGGCCGACCAGCGGATCCTGCACGCCATTCCCCGCGAGTATGTGCTCGACGATTCCCAGGAAGGCATCCGCAATCCCGTCGGCATGACCGGCGTGCGCCTGGAGGTGCATGCGCATCTCGTGGTCTGCGCGCAGTCGGCGGCGGCCAACATCAGCAAATGCGTGCAGCGCTGCGGATTGCAGGTGGACGATCTGATCCTGTCCTCGCTGGCGTCCAGCGTGGCGGTGCTCACCGCCGACGAGCGCGAACTGGGCGTGGTGCTGGTGGACATCGGCGCTGGCACCACCGATATCGCGGTGTTCATCCAGGGTGCGATCTGCCATACGGCATCGCTGCCGATCGCCGGCGATCACATCACCAACGACATCGCTCACATGCTGCGCACGCCGACGCCGGAAGCCGAGCAGATCAAGGTGCGCTACGCCTGCGCACTGGCGCAGCTGGCGACGGCGGAGGAAAGCATCCAGGTGCCGAGCGTGGGCGACCGGCCGCCGCGGCGCATGCCGCGCGCTTCGCTGGCGCAGGCAGTGCAGGGCCGCTACGAGGAGATATTCGAAATGGTCCAGGCCGAGCTGCGCCGCTCCGGCTTCGAGGAACTGGTCCGCGCCGGCATGGTGCTGACCGGCGGTTCTTCGAAGATGGAAGGCGTGATCGAACTGGCCGAGGAAATGCTGCAGATGCCGGTGCGTGTCGGCATTCCGCAGCACGTCGCCGGACTGGGCGAAGTCGTGGGCAATCCGGTGCATGCCACCGGTGTCGGTCTGCTGCTGATGGGCAGCCAGATCGAGCACCCGCGCCGTCCTTCGCTGGCCAGTGGCCGCGCGGCGAGTTTCTTCAAGCGGCTGCGCAACTGGTATCGAGGCGAATTCTGACGGCGGCGGATTTTGATGAAGGCGAGCAGCAAGGCCGCGAGGGCGGCTAGAGACAAGCAGGCAACAACCCCCAGGCAATTTCAATGTTTCAAAACACGGCAACAGCACACATAACTAGACGAGGACACGGACATGGCACACTTTGAACTGATTGAGAAGGCAGCGCCCAACGCGATGATCAAGGTCATCGGCGTTGGCGGCGGCGGCGGCAACGCGGTCGCGCACATGATGAGCGGCAACATCGAGGGCGTTGAATTCATCACCGCCAACACCGACGCGCAGGCGATCCGGAACTGCGGCAGCAAGCTGCAATTGCAGCTCGGCGCCAACGTCACCAAGGGCCTGGGCGCGGGCGCGAATCCGGAAGTCGGCCGCCAGGCCGCGCTGGAAGACCGCGAGCGGATCATGGAAGCGCTGCAGAATGCCGACATGGTATTCATCACCGCCGGCATGGGCGGCGGCACCGGTACCGGCGCGGCGCCGGTGGTGGCGCAACTGGCCAAGGAAATGGGCGTGCTGACGGTGGCCGTGGTCACCAAGCCGTTCCCGTTCGAGGGCCGCCGCCGCATGCAGGTCGCGTTGAAGGGTATCGAGGAGCTTTCGCAGTACTGCGATTCGCTGATCACCATCCCCAACGAGAAGCTGATTACCGTGCTGGGCCGCAATGCGACGATGGTGCAGGCGTTCCGCGCCGCCAACGACGTGCTGCAGGGCGCCGTGCAGGGCATCGCCGACCTGATCGTCCGCCCGGGCCTGATCAACGTCGACTTCGCCGACGTGCGGACCGTGATGAGCGAGATGGGTCTGGCGATGATGGGCAGCGGCACCGCGAAAGGCGACGATCGTGCGCAGGCGGCGGCCGAGGCGGCGATCCAGAATCCGCTGCTCGACGATGTCAACCTGGCCGGCGCCAATGGCATCCTGGTCAACATCACCGCCGGCCCGGACTTCACCATGGCCGAGTTCGACGAAATCGGTCGCACCGTCGAAGGCTTCGCTTCCGAGGATGCGACCACGGTGATCGGCACGGTGCTGGATCCGGAGATGAAGGACGAGGTCCGCGTGACGGTGGTTGCCACCGGTCTCAACCGCGCCGTGGCCCGGCAGGGACTGCGCAGCGATGTCCGCGCTCCGATCAAGCTGGTCCGCAATGCGACGACCGGTCATGCCGAATACGGCGACCAGAATGGCGATGCGGTATCGCGCGCGGTCGGCGGCACGCTGGGCTTGCGCCGCGCCAGTGTGGAACCGGCGCCGGCGGCAGTGACCGCGGATCTGCCGAATGACGACTACTTGAACATTCCGGCGTTCCTGCGGAGGCAGGCTGACTGATCCAATGGCCGTCCGTGGCGTGGCAATGTGGATTTCCGGAGCGTCCTGCCCGGCCTTTCCTGGCCGGGCGTTCAGCGCCACGGCGAGCGGTGCTCGCCAAATGTGGTGCTTCACCCCGCGCCGTCGGGCGGCCCGATCCGTGGCCGGATATCGCCGCTGTCTTCTGGGGGAAGGCACCGGCGGCCATCCTGAGCGTTCTCCCGCCCATCCCTTGTCCGTGGGAGTGGGTGGGAGGGCGGTTTCGCCCCTTTTGACCTTCCGGCATGTGGACAATTGAACAGATGGCCGGAAACCTTCCGCGCCGCAGGAAGTTATCGATCCAATCGCGACCTTTGCTTAACATGTTGATAAAAAAGGAAATGCATCGGGTTTCGAGCACGGGTTCCGGACCAGGCCAGCCCCATGCGTGATATTCTTCGCCGATCAAACATCCGGCTTTCCAGCGACTTCCCCATGATTCGACAGCGCACCATCAAAAACGTGATTCGGGCGACCGGCGTCGGCCTGCACAGCGGCAACAAGGTCTTCATGGCGTTGCGTCCGGCTCCGGCCGGGCATGGAATCGTGTTCCGCCGGACCGATCTGGAACCGGTGGTGGAAGTTCCGGCCGATGCCGGCCGGGTCACCGAAACCACGCTGTGCACCGGACTGTCGAAAGGCGACGCCAAGATCCAGACGGTCGAGCACCTGATGTCGGCGCTGGCCGGCCTCGGCATAGACAACGTCATCGTCGAACTGTCTTCGGCGGAGTTGCCGATCATGGACGGGTCAGCCGGTCCCTTCGTGTTTCTGCTGGAATCCGCGGGCATCGTCGAGCAGAACGCGCCCAAGCGTTTCATCCGCATTCTGCGCCCGGTCGAAGTGATCGACGGCGACAAGGTGGCGCGCTTCGAGCCTTATGACGGCTACCGGGTCGGGTTCACCATCGAGTTCGATCATCCGATGATTCCGGCCAAGCAATCGCGTGCCGAGCTGGAGTTCTCCACTGCGGCCTATATCAAGGAAGTGGCGCGTGCGCGGACGTTCGGCTTCATGCGCGATCTGGAATACATGCGCGAACTCAACCTGGGCCTCGGCGGTTCGATGGACAATGCCATCGTGCTCGACGAGTACCGGGTCCTGAACGAGGACGGTCTGCGTTATTCCGACGAATTCGTGCGGCACAAGATCCTTGATGCGGTCGGTGACCTCTATCTCGCCGGCGGTCCGGTTCTGGGCGCCTACGAAGGATTCAAGTCCGGCCATGCGCTCAACAACAGGCTTGTGCGTGCGCTGCTTGCCGAACAGTCCGCCTGGGAGTGGACCACTTTCGAGCAGCAGGATGCGGCGGCCGATGGACCGGTGACATACGGGAACGCTTCCTTCGCCTGAGCCGTTACTCGGAATGGCGCTGGGTGGTGGGTTTTGTTTCCTGTTTCCGGGAACCGTCGGGGAAATGCCTTGTCGATGTGTGTCGGTAGCTTGCCAGCGCCGAAGTGGGTGAAGTTGATTGCGCGTGTCGGGAAACCGTGATCCTGGATGTGAGCCAGTGGCCGGCGGGTTTCGCGGCAGTTGGGCTGGCCCGCCCTGGCAAAGGCCAGGGGTTCAAGGGATTGAACGGTGAGAACCGGGACATGTCATGCCGCGATGGAAGCATCGACAATTCCAGTGATTGGATAGCCACATCACCATCCACAACTATTTTTTAACATTTTGCTAACCACAGAGTCTGCCTGCGCGGGTAGCATCCTTCAAAGTTTAAACGCCTTGTCCGGTCGGTGGGCAGCGATTGCTCAGTCCTGATCGGAGTGAGGAGGCTGCAAGGAGGCCAGAACGTCTTGCAGTCTCTTTTGTGTCGCCGCTGATGGCTTCAAGGGGTTGCCGCCAGCGGGATCGACGGGGGAAGGCGAAAGATTTCTGGTGGTCTTGATGGCGACGCGAGTGGCCGTCAGGCCGATGGTGTGTGCGGCATTGAGCAGTTCTGACTCGATCAGACGAAGTCGCGCGTGCCAGACCGGTGAATCGGCGACGAACACGAGCTGTCTGTCCGTCACGTTCGCCAGTCGGCAGTGATGGAGGGCGTTGGCAGGCAACAAAGGGCGGAGTTGCTGGTCCAGCGTTTCGAGCCACATGGCGCGACGCAGAACCGTTCCTGCCTTGTCTTGCAATGCGATATCCAATGCGGTTTGCGGCACGGTGCCTGGTCGATCGCGGCGGGATTTTGAGTCGGACATTTTGGGTAAGTGGGCGAGATGGCTTTCAAATACACCTTGAAGAATACGCGCAGTAACGAGATCCAGTCGTTTCGGGACCGCATCTTCCAGTTTGCCGAGAACCGTCCGGGGGCCTTGCTGGGCATCGTGCTCGCCGGCGGCATCGGGTTGGGAGTGGGCGGCGAGGCCGTTTTCGGACAGGTCGAAGCCCGGCATCTGCGCCATCAGCTGGTTCAGCAGCAGCAGCAGTTCAAGCAGGCCCGGCAGGAGTCCCAGTTGGAGGTCAATGCGCTGGCGGCCAGACTGGGCGAATTGCAGGCCCAGGCCAATCGTCTGAATGCCTTGGGCGAGCGCTTGACGCGCGATGGCCAACTGGAGGACGGCGAGTTCGATTTCCAGCGCGTCCCCGGTCAGGGTGGCGCGGAATCCGCGCAGGACATGCCGCTCAAGGATCTGACGGAAGGGCTGAGCCAGCTGGAGGAACAGTTTTCCACCTCCGGGCAGCAACTGGGGCTGATGGAGTCGCTGCTGTTCAATCAGCAGTTGGATCGCAACGCGATGCCCACCCGCGCGCCGGTACGGCATGCCTACATCACTTCGGGATTCGGCTATCGCGCCGATCCGTTCGGCCGTGGCGGCCAGCATCACAAGGGCATCGATTTCGATGCGAATGTGGGCGATCCGGTCATGGCGGTAGCCGATGGCGTGATCAGTTTCTCCGGTTCGCACAACGGCTACGGGCTGACGGTGGAGGTCGATCACGGCAACGGGTACGTAACCCGGTATGCGCACAATTCCAAGCTGCTGGTCGGCATCGGTGATCTGGTCCGCGCCGGGCAGGAGATCGCCAAGGCCGGATCGACCGGGCGCTCGACCGGCGCCCACGTCCATCTGGAAGTCTGGGAGAACGGGAATGTGGTCAATCCGATCAAGTTCCTGGAAAGCACGCCGCGGCGGCCGGTCGACGGGGTGTCCCGAGGCTGAGCAGGGTCGGGAGAAGCCTTGGATTTGGGCCGGCACGCCCCTAGCTATACAATGCTGTGTTGCTGTAAGCAGGGCGCAATGCGCCCTGTTTCATTTTTGCCGGTCGTGAGCTGATTAGGGGGCGCGGTCGGATCCAAGCCAATCAACCCGGTTTCTTCGATGATCAACAAACTTCTCACCAGTGTATTTGGTAGCCGCAACGACCGGTTGCTTCGCCAGCTTGATGGCATCGTCAAAAAGATCAACGCATTGGAGCCGGAGTTGCAGAAGCTCTCCGATGAAGAGCTGAAAGCCAAGACTCCGGAGTTCCAGAAGCGCATCGCCGAAGGCGCCGCCCTGGACAAGGTACTGCCCGAAGCATTCGCGGTCTGCCGCGAAGCATCGTGCCGGGTCATGGGCATGCGCCATTACGACGTACAGTTGATCGGCGGCATGGTCCTGCACATGGGCAAGATCGCCGAAATGCGTACCGGCGAGGGCAAGACGCTGGTCGCGACCCTGCCGGTCTATCTGAACGCACTGGAAGGCAAGGGTGTCCACGTCGTCACCGTCAACGACTATCTGGCCCGCCGCGACTCGGTCTGGATGGGGCGGCTGTACAACTGGCTGGGATTGTCCGTTGGAGTGGTATATCCGGGCATGCCGCATGGCGACAAGCATGCCGCCTATGCCGCCGACATCACCTACGGCACCAACAACGAGTTCGGGTTCGACTACCTGCGCGACAACATGGCGCTGTCCCGGCAGGACCGGTTCCAGCGTGGCCTGCATTACGCCATCGTCGATGAAGTGGACTCGATCCTGATCGACGAGGCGCGGACGCCGCTGATCATTTCGGGGCCGGCCGATGAATCTCCGGAGCTGTACATCCGGGTCAATCGCATCGTGCCGCAGTTGATCCGCCAGGAAGCCGAGGATGGCGAAGGCGATTACTGGGTCGACGAGAAGGGCAAGCAGGTCCATCTGTCCGAAGCGGGCATGGAGCACGCGGAAGAACTGCTGCATCAGGCCGGCATCATCGCCGAAGGCGAAGGCCTCTATGCCGGGCAGAACATCAGCGTCGTGCATCACCTGAATGCCGCGCTGCGCGCGCACGCGCTGTTCCAGCGCGATGTCGATTACATCGTGCGCGATGGCGAGGTCGTGATCGTCGACGAGTTCACCGGCCGCACGCTGGTAGGGCGGCGCTGGTCCGACGGCCTGCATCAGGCGGTGGAGGCGAAGGAAAGCGTTCCGATCCAGCGCGAGAACCAGACGCTGGCCAGCATCACCTTCCAGAACCTGTTCCGCATGTACGACAAGCTGGCCGGCATGACCGGTACGGCCGATACCGAGGCCTACGAGTTCCAGAGCATCTATGGCCTGGAAGTGGTGGTCATCCCCACGCACAAGCCGACAGTGCGCAAGGATTCGCCGGACCAGGTGTTCCTGAACCGGAAGGGCAAGTTCTCGGCCGTGCTGGAGGATATCCAGGACTGCCACAAGCGTGGCCAGCCGGTACTGGTCGGTACCACCTCGATCGAAACCTCGGAGATGCTTTCGGATTTCCTGCGCAAGGCGAAGGTGCCGCACGAAGTGCTCAACGCCAAGCAGCACGAGCGCGAAGCGCAGATCGTCGCCAATGCGGGTCGTCCGGGCGCGGTGACCATCGCCACCAACATGGCCGGTCGCGGCACCGACATCGTCCTGGGCGGGTCCCTGGAAGCGATGCTGGCGACGTTGCCGGAAGACAGCGGCGACGTGACCAGGGACGAGGTCAAGGCGGAGTGGCAGAAGCTGCACGAGCGGGTGAAGGAGGCCGGCGGCCTGCACATCATCGGCACCGAGCGGCACGAATCCCGGCGTATCGACAACCAGCTGCGCGGCCGTTCCGGCCGGCAGGGCGATCCCGGCTCGTCGCGGTTCTACCTGTCGCTGGAAGACAACCTGATGCGCATCTTCGCGTCGGATTGGGTGCAGAAAGCCATGCGCCTCCTGGGCATGAAGGAAGACGATGTCATCGAGGACCGCATCGTCAGCCGGCAGATCGAGAAGGCGCAGCGCAAGGTCGAGGCCCATAATTTCGATATCCGCAAGAATCTCCTCGATTTCGACGATGTCAACAACGACCAGCGCAAGGTCATCTATGCGCAGCGCGACGAACTGCTGGATGCCGACTCGGTGCACGAGAACATCGACGGCATCTGCGGGGATGTCGTGCACGAGATCGTCATGCAGTACGTGCCTCCGGAGTCGGTGGACGACCAGTGGGATCTGCCTGGCCTGGAAAGCGCCCTGTCGCAGGAGTTCGGCCTGACGCTGCCGCTGAAGGAAATGCTCAACGCAAAGGAAGAGGTCGATGCGGAAGGCATCGAGGACAAGGTCCAGAAGGCGGTGACGCAGTTGTTCGAGCAGAAGGAAGCGCAACTGGGGCCGGAGACGATGAAGGCGCTGGAAAAGCACATCATGCTGACCGTGCTGGACCAGAGCTGGAAGGAACACCTGGCGCGGATGGATTACCTGCGCCAGGGCATTGGCCTGCGCGGTTATGCGCAGAAGCAGCCGAAGCAGGAGTACAAGCGCGAAGCGTTCGAGCTGTTCTCGGAGATGCTGGAAAACGTGAAGCGGCAGGTGATCGTGCTGCTGGCGCGCGTCCGCATCAGGACCGAGGAGGAAGTCGCGGCGATGGAGGAACAGGAGCGCAGGCAGGCGGAAATCAAGCAGCGCAAGATGCAGTTCCAGCATAGCGACAGTGGTGGCTACGGTGCCGATGAAGAGGCCGAGCAGGTCGTGCGGCAGCGTCGCCGCGCCACGGTGCATACCGCCAGCGGCGCCAAGGTCGGACGCAACGACCCCTGCCCCTGTGGCAGCGGCAAGAAATACAAGCACTGTCATGGACAGTTGAACTGATGATCCGATCGCCCCCGCAGGGGGGGCGAATCTTTTCGACCCCGTCTTCCCAAAGATGCTTTCCTTGCCTGCGGGTTGACCGGGGACCGGTCGTTGGACCGCATGATGCGATCATGACATCGCAGGTGGAAGCGAACATCGGGAATTGATTTTCGTGCCCGATTCGCTGCACTCTTGACCCCCATGTCGACTTCCTCTCTGCGTTCGATCCATGTCGTGGCCGGTGTCATCACCGATACGCGCGGCCGAATCCTGCTTGCGCGGCGTACCGGAAACAGTGATCTGGCCGGCCTGTGGGAATTCCCGGGCGGGAAGCGCGAACCGGGCGAGACTTCCGAGGATGCGCTGATCAGGGAACTGCGCGAAGAGCTGGGTATCGAGGCCGAAGTCGGCGAGCGCCTGATCGAGGTGCCGCAGCTCTATCCGGACAAGCGGCTGCGACTGGAAGTGCGACGGATCACTCGATGGAAGGGATCCGCCAGGGGGCGCGAGGGGCAGGCATTGACCTGGGTGCCGGCGGACAAGCTGCTGCGCTATTCGATGCCGCCCGCCGACCAGCCGGTGGTCGCGGTGCTGCGGCAACCGGATCATTATCTGGTCACACCGGCGCCGGAGGCGGAGGAAAGCGATTGGCGAAGGCGTTTGTCCAGTGCGGTGAGAAACGGCATCAAGCGCATCCAGTTGCGTGCTGGCCATGCGGCTGGCAGCGGTTGGAAGCAACTGGTGAGGTCCGTCGTAGCCGATGATTCGATGGCAGGAGTCGAAGTATTGCTGAATCGCGATGTCGACTTGGCGCGAGAACTCGGCATCGGCGTGCACCTGGGATCGGAGCAACTGTCACGGCTGGATGCGCGGCCATTGCCCCAGAACTTGCCGGTTGCGGCGTCCTGTCATACCGAAGCCAGTCTGCGAGCGGCGCAACGGCTGGGATGCGATTTCGTGGTACTGGGCCCATTGCGGTGGACCGCCAGTCATCCGGAGATCGATTCGCCATTGGGATGGACAGGATTTGCCTCGTTGCGGGAAACGGTTTCGCTGCCCATCTATGCCATCGGCGGACTGTCGATGGATGATGTCGTGCAAGCGCGGGAACATGGCGCGCAAGGCATCGCCGCGATTCGCGGACTGTGGCCGGACTGACCGGCTAAGCCGGGTTTACTCGCGCGAGTACCCGATACCGGGCATCCAGTTCCAACACCTGTCTGTCCAGATGTTCCGGCGCGCCATCATTGCGCAGGATGTCGTCGGCGATGGCCAGACGCTGTTCGCGCGCCGATTGCGCCTGGATCATTTGCTCGGCCAGCGCATGAGTGATTTCATCGCGGCGGATCAGTCGTGCGCGCTGCACGGAAACCGGGACATCTATGACCAGGATGCGTGCAAGCCAGGGATAGCCCTTCCGTCCGCCGGCCTCGGTGAGCAGGGGAATCGAGGCGATCGCATAGTCGCCTGGTGCGGCGCGGCAGACGCGCTCCAGCGTCTGCCGGATTGCCGGATGCGTGACCGATTCCAGCGCATGGCGGCTGTCGGCATCGGCGAATACCCGTTCCCGCACGCGCCTGCGGTCGAGGTGGCCGTCGGCCTGGAGAACCTGCGTCCCGAACAGCGCGACGATCTTTTCCAGTGCTGGCTGTCCTGGCGCCACGACCTGGCGCGCGATCAGGTCGGCATCCGCAATATGTATCCCCAATGCCTCGAAGCGCCGTGTCGCTTCGCTCTTGCCCGAGGCGATACCCCCGGTCAGTCCAACGATGAAATCGCTCATCGCGAACGGGTCCGGACGGATGGACCGAAGCTAGTGGCCGATGCCGGCATAGCGTAGATAGGCGTTGACCATCCCGTCGCCCCACATGAACACGATCCAGCCCGCGATGGTCAGATACGGACCGAAAGGGATGGGAGTGGCGCGGTCGCGTCCCTGCGCGGTCAACCAGATCGTCCCGATGATGGCGCCGGCCAGCGAGGAAAGGAGAATGATGGGCAGGATGCCTTTCAGTCCGCACCAGGCTCCCAGTGCGGCCAGCAGCTTGAAGTCGCCATGCCCCATGCCTTCCTTGCCGGTCAGTTGCTTGAACAGCCACCACACCGACCATAGCGAAACATAACCGACCGTGGCCCCGAGCAGGGCAGGCTTGGCCGGCATGTACAGATTGTCCATGCTGGCGATCAAGCCCAGCCACATCAGCGGAAGCGTCAACTGGTCGGGCAGCAATCGCGTTCGCAAATCGATGCCGGCCAGGGCGACCAGGAAACAGCTCAGCACGATGGCGCCGAACCCCTGCCAGCCAAAGCCGAAGCGCCATGCGCAAGCCAGTGTCAGCAGCCCGGTCAACAGCTCCACGAAGGGATACTGGATGGAGATTGGAGCGCTGCAATGGCGACACTTCCCGCGCTGGATCAGCCAGCTGAACAGCGGGATGTTCTCGTACCAGGACAAGCGATGCTTGCAGTGGGGGCAGTGCGATGGCTCCACCACGATCCCCGGTGGCGGTGGATCGTAGATATCGGGCAGCTCGAGAATTTCCCTGGCATCCCGCTTCCAGCCCCATTCCATGCGCTTGGGCAGCCGCAGAATGACGACATTGAGGAAACTGCCAAGCAACAAACCCAGCCCGGCCGCGGCGGGATAGCCGAGGCCGGGATGTTGATCGAGAAACGCCATTCGGTCAGACCACGGCAGCCAGTTTGAAGATGGGAAGATACATGGCGATGACCATGCCGCCAACCAGGACGCCGATGACCACTATGACCATTGGTTCGATCAGGCTGCTCAAGGCGTCGACGGCGTTGTTGACTTCCTGCTCGTAGTATTCCGCCACCTTCATCAGCATGGTGTCCAAGGCGCCGGCTTCCTCGCCGATGGAGGTCATCTGCACCACCATGTTGGGGAACAGGTTGGTCTGGCGCATGGCCAGGTTGACCGAGTAGCCCACGGAGACATCGTCGCGGATGCGCTGGATGGCCTGCTCGTAGACTGAATTGCCGGTTGCGCCGGCGACGGTGTCCAGCGCTTCGACCAGCGGCACACCGGCACGGAACGTCACGGCTGTCGATCGTGTGAAACGGGCGATGGCGGCATTGTGCATGATGGTTCCGATGATGGGCACCTTGAGTATGACCCGATCCACGAAATGCTGGAATTCCAATGACCGCTTGAACATGAAGATGATGCCTGCGAAGAGCGCGACTACCATGAGTCCAAGCGCCAAGCCGCCCCATGAAAGCGCGAAGTGCGAAAGGCCGACCACCATCTTGGTGAAGGCGGGCAGATCGGCGCCGAAACCGACGAACAGTTCCTCGAATTTGGGAATCACCCAGATCAGCAGGATCAGGCTGACAACGACCGCGACCGCAATGACCATGGCGGGATAGAACAGCGCCTTGCGGATCTTGCCTTTCAGCGTCTCGATGTTCTCTTTGTACGTGGCAACCGTGTCCAGCACCGTTTCCAGCACGCCCGCTCCTTCGCCAGCGCGAACCAGGTTCCGGTACAGCTCATCGAACTGCACCGGGTGCTTGCTGAGGGCTTCGTGCAGTGACGAACCGCCTTCGATATCGATGCGGATATCCTCCACCATCTTTTTCATGCGCGGGTTTTTCACGCCTCCCGCGATGATTTCCAGCGCACTGACGATGGGGACGCCCGCTTTCATCATGGTCGCCAACTGGCGGCTGAAAAAAGCGATGTCGGTGGGCTTGATCTTGCTGCCGGCCGCACCGAACAAGGGCTTGGGCTTGGGCTTGACGACAGACGGGATGATGCCCTGGCGACGCAACTCGGCGCGCAGCAGGTTCGCGTTCTTGGCGGTCTGCTCTCCCTTGATCTTGATTCCGCGCTTGTCGGTGCCTTCCCACAGGAAGGGTTGCATCGGATTGGCAGGCCGCTTCATGGGAGCGGTTCTTTTCGCGGATGCGGCACTACGCGTAACGGACATATAAAATTCTCCTCCGGCATCCCCGCGCCGGATACAAGTGAAGATTATAGTAACGATTTATGCCTTGGCTGGCACTAATTTGAGTGTTTCCGGATGCGTTGTGGGAGCCACGGCAAGCGGTAACGTCCCGGAAGACGGGAGGCTGGTCCACGGCAGGACGAGAAGGGGAGCAGTAATGGATGACTGTCTAGATGGACCGGAATGCGTTTCGGCAGCCGGTTTTGTCAAATTGTGACCAGATGTGGTCATATTTTTTGGGAACGACGGATTTCATCAACTTTGGACTGATAGAAAAAATCCAATGAACACGCGGGGGTGATTGATTCCAGGTGGTTGGCACGCTATTTGCATTGCCTTTGTACATGACATGACCGTGATACCACGTAATGATTGAATTTGTGGCATGTGGGGCATGGCATCCAAAGACCTTTCGTGAACCCACTACTTAGGGGAATGATTATGAAAAAGCAACAAGGCTTCACCCTGATCGAACTGATGATCGTCGTCGCGATCGTCGCCATTCTGGCTGCCATTGCCGTTCCGGCCTATCAGGACTTCACCGCTCGCGCGCAAGTGTCCGAGGGACTGAGCCTGATGACTCCCGCCAAACTGGGTGTCAGCGAGTACTACGCGGACCGGGGGGAGTGGCCTACCAGCAATGACGAGGCGGGTCTCGCCACTGACACCGACATCAACAGTAAATATGTTGCGAGTGTGGGAGTTGGAGATGGCGGTGTAATCACGGTGACGTTTGCTGGCGCTGCTCCTGCGCATGCCAGCATTTGGGGTAAGACGCTTGTTTTTACTCCGACGGCGAGCGGCGCGGATCGTCCGGTTGACTGGAATTGCAAGTTGGACGGCACCTTGGAAGCGAAGTATCGTCCCGCAAGCTGCCGTCCGTAATCTGGTCGTAAGTTTGAATAAACGACTAGAGTGACAAGCTGAAGCAGAAAGGCCGCAGAAGTGCGGCCTTTCTGCTTTGTGGAAAGCCGATGCGGCAGGCTCTTGGTTGAGATGCCCCGTTGAGTCGAACCATGTAGGCAATCCGTTTTTGTCAGTAGGCGGAATACGGGAAGTGCTTCCATATGCCGGCTGCGGCCGTGATATCGGGTAAAGTTGCGCGATTCAAGTACGAGGAATCTCGCTTGTCGTCAACATCAACGAACTCCCTGTTGCCTGTCGAGTCGCCGCTGGCGATGCCCGAGCAGTCGCTGCGAACCGGAAAGCTGAAGAATCGCAGCTTGCCGACCTCGCCCAGGCACATCGGATGGCGCCGGTTCTACGTATTCGGCGGCGGCGCCGTGATGACGATCGGTGCCGCCTGGCTGCTGATGCGGGTGCTGAGGGTCGGCGGGATGAGCCTGCTGGATACGTTGCTGCTGTTCCTGTTCCTGTTCCTGTTCGCCTGGATCGCGTTTTCGTTCCTGAGCACGCTGGCGGGCTTTGTCCTGGTGCTGACGCGTGGCGGTCACAAGCTGGGAATCGACACTCGCCTGCCGCAGCGCCGGGTGGGCCAGCGGACCGCCCTGTTGATGCCGACCTACAACGAGGACCCGCGCCGCTTGCTGGCGGGCCTGCAGGCCATATACGAGTCGGTCGCGGAGACCGGTCAGCTCGACAGGTTCGACTTCTTCGTGCTCAGCGACACTCGGCGCGAGGAAATCGCGGTTCGGGAAATGGCGGAATTCCTCAAGCTGCGCGAACGCCTCGGTGGCGAAACGGTGAGGCTCTACTATCGGCGCCGTACCGACAACACCGGGCGGAAGGCGGGCAATATCGCCGAATGGGTGCGCCGTTTCGGCGGCGCCTATCCGCATATGCTGATCCTGGATGCCGACAGCCTGATGACCGGTGACAGCATCATCCGGCTGGCGGCGGCGATGGAGCGGAATCCGGAGGTCGGATTGATCCAGACGTTGCCGATGGTGGTCAACGGCAGCACCCTGTTCGCGCGTATGCAGCAGTTCGGCGGCCATATCTATGGGCCGGTGATGGCGCAGGGAGTGGCTTGGTGGCAGGGGGCCGAGAGCAACTACTGGGGCCATAACGCGATCATCCGCACGCGCGCATTCGCCGAAGAAGCCGGACTGCCGCCGCTGTCCGGGCACAAGCCGTTCGGCGGGCACATCCTCAGCCACGATTTCGTGGAGGCGGCCCTGATGCGGCGCGGTGGCTGGGCGATCCACATGGTGCCGACGCTGCGCGGCAGCTACGAGGAAGGTCCGCCCTCGTTGACCGACCTGCTGATCCGCGATCGCCGCTGGTGCCAGGGCAATCTGCAGCACGCCAAGGTGCTGTTCGCGAAAGGGCTGCACTGGATCAGCCGTTGCCACATGCTGATCGGCATCGGCGGATACCTGACCGCGCCGATGTGGGCGATGCTGCTGCTGTTCGGGCTGATGATCCCGCTGGAGAATTCCGGGCTGCTTTCCGGCGGCTTCAACCTGCCGGGGGTATCGCCGGTGTCGTTCTGGCGCGCGCGCGACGCGACGCGGGTGGCCTGGCTGTTCATCGTGACGATGGGACTGCTGTTCACGCCGAAGATCCTGGGCTACATCGCGATACTGCTCAATTCCAGGGAGCGGCGGCGGAGCGGCGGCGGGATGCGCGTTTTCATCGGCATCCTGATCGAGAGCGTGCTGGCGACGCTGATGGCGCCCATCGTGATGTACCGGCAGTCGCGCGGCGTGGCCGAAGTCATTGCCGGCAAGGATTCGGGCTGGGAGGCGCAGCGCCGCGATGACGGCAGCCTGCCGCTGTCGGGCCTGATACGCAGTTATGGCGGATTGACGCTGTTCGGGTTGTTCATCGGCGTATTGGCCTGGAACATCGCGCCTTCGCTGCTGGCCTGGATGTCGCCGATCGTGCTGGGCATGGCGCTGTCGATACCGGTCGTGGGGCTGACCTCGGCGCGGCGTTCGGGCGATTGGCTGCGACGACGCAGACTGCTGTGCATCCCGGAAGAGCTGGATCCGCCGCCGATCCTGCGCCGGGCGGCCGAACTGCGCCAGCGGTTCACGGCCGAAGCAAAGAGCGGTCCTCCGCAGGCATAATGCGGTTTTGATCCCGCCGAGGATTGCGCCATGCTGGAGACAGTGGAATACGAAACCGGCCCGGAGCCGCGCTGGACGGTGATCTGGTTGCATGGCCTGGGCGCCGACGGCCACGATTTCGTTCCGGTCATGCCGGAGCTGATAAAGCCGGAATGGCCCGAATTGCGCTTCGTTTTCCCGCATGCGCCGATGCGGCCGGTGACGATCAACAATGGCGCGCGGATGCGTGCCTGGTACGACATCGCGGCGCTGGACATGTCGAACCGGGCCGATAGCGCCGGTGTCGATCAGTCGGTGCAGCAGGTGGAAGCGCTGATCGAGCGCGAAGGCGAGCGCGGCATCCTCGCGAACCGGGTCTTGCTGGCCGGCTTTTCGCAGGGAGGCGCGATCGCGCTGACTACCGGCCTGCGCCGCAACGAGCCGCTGGCGGGGTTGATCGGGCTGTCCACCTACCTGCCCGGCGGCGCGCAGGCGGTCGGCAACGTGTCGAAAACGGCGCTCGGCCAGCCGGTCTTCATGGCGCACGGCAACAGCGATCCCGTGATCGCGCCGGTCCATGCCGAGCAGAGCATGCAGGTCCTGCGTAGCGTGGGATTCGAGGTCGAATGGCATCGCTATCCGATGGAGCATCAGGTCTCGCTGGACGAGATCCAGGATCTGGGGCAGTGGATGAGCCGACGCTTCATCGACGCCTGAAGCATGGACGACCCGCGCCGCAGCGAGCCGTGGTTTCCCGATCTGTGCCGGACACAGCGGGTCGCGATCATGCTGGGGCTGGCCGAACTCGTGGTGCTGGTCGTGGTGTTGACGCCGGACGGCGCGGCCGGCAATCCGTTGGCGCGTTTCGTCTATATCAGCGGTTTCGCGCTGTGGGTGGCCATCGCCATTTGCGCGTTGTTGTGCCGGTTGCGGGCGCGGATCTCGCAGCTGCCGGTGCGTCTCGGGTCGCTGTTGGCGCTGTTGCTGGCGGGCGCGGTCGCCGGCATATTCGCCGGAATACTGCATTCGCTCTACGGCGTCATCGGTCCCCCGCTGATGGGGCTGGGATTTTCCCACTTCGTCCTGCGCTGCGTGGCGGTGACGATGCTGATCACCGCGTTGGCGCTGCGCTACTTCTATATCAACGACCGCTGGGTGGCACAACTCGAAGCGCATGCGCGCGCCGAAGCCGACGCGTTGCAGGCGCGGATCCGGCCGCATTTCCTGTTCAACAGCATGAACCTGATCGCCGGGCTGCTGCGGCGTGATCCCGAGGTCGCCGAGCAGGCGGTGCTGGATCTGTCCGACCTGTTCCGTGCCGCGCTGGGTACCGGCGAGGGCGATTCGGATCTGCGCGCCGAGTGCGAACTGGCGGAACGGTATCTTTCGATCGAGTCATTGCGGCTCGGTGCCAGATTGCAGGTCGAATGGCACCGCGACGAACCCTTGCCGTGGTCGTTGCCGATGCCGCGGCTGATTCTGCAGCCGCTGGTGGAGAACGCGGTGCTGCATGGCGTCTCGCGCCTGCCCGAAGGTGGCAAGGTCGTGATCGGGCTGAGCGCCGATGAGCTGATGTTGCGGATACGGATCGACAACCCGGCGCCCGATCCGGAAGGCGTCAAGCCGGGGTTGCGGCCGGATGGCGCGGGACATGCGCAACGGAACATCGCCCATCGGCTGGCTTATCGCTACGGCGAAACGGCGCGCCTGGAGCGGGGCTGGCATGACGGCGAGTATCATTGCCGGTTGCAGATACCGCTCAAGGGCGAGGGTGCATGAAGCTCATCATTGCCGACGATGAACCGCTGGCGCGGGGGAGACTGCGGGAACTGCTGGCGGACCAGTCCGGGATCGAGGTCATCGCCGAGGCGGAGAACGGATTGCAGGTACTGGAGGCATGCGCGCGCGCGCGGCCCGACGCCGTGTTGCTGGATATCGCCATGCCTGGAATGGATGGGATGGAAGCCGCGAAGTGGCTCGCGGAGCAGGAGCCGTCGCCGGCGGTCGTGTTCTGTACCGCCTATGACCAGCATGCACTGGCCGCGTTCGAGGCGGCGGCGATCGATTACCTCGTGAAGCCGGTGCGCAAGGAGCGTCTGCTGCAGGCGCTGGAACGGATCCGGCTGTATCTGGCCGGGCGCGAAGCGGCAGCGCCGGCGCGCCGGACGCATCTGCAGGCCAGGCTGGGAGCCAGCCTGCGGCTGATTCCGATGGAAGAGGTGTATTACCTGCAGGCGCAGGAAAAGTACGTGGTGATCCGCCACGCACGTGGCGAGGATGTGATCGAGGAATCGCTCAAATCGCTGGAAGACGAGTTCGGCGACATCCTGGTCAGGATCCATCGCAACTGTCTGGTGGCCCGCAAGGAGCTGGTCGAGCTGCGGCGTATGCCGGACGGGCATGTCCAGGCGCGTCTGCGCCATGTCGGGCAGTCTCTGGAAGTCAGCCGGCGCGCGATGGCGAATCTGCGCGAAATGTTGGATGGCCGCTGATCCCGATCGTGATCGCGGGATTCCGCGGCGAGGTCCGGATTTGTATGCGTGCTTCCGCGATAATGGCGACATGAAGACCTTACGCATCGCCACTCGCAAGAGTCCGCTGGCCCTTTGGCAGAGCAAGCATATCGCCACGCGCTTGCGCGAACGCCATCCCGCGCTTGCGGTCGAACTGGTACCGATGAGTACGCGCGGTGACGAAATCCTGGACCGGTCGTTGGCGGCGATCGGCGGCAAGGGGCTGTTTCTCAAGGAACTGGAACTGGCGATGCTGCGCGGCGAAGCGGATTGCGCGGTGCATTCGCTGAAGGATGTGCCGATGGAGCTGGAAGCCCCGTTCGTGCTGGCGGCAATTCCCGAGCGCGAGGATTCCGCCGATGCATTCGTCAGTCCTCGCCATGAAGCCCTGGATGCGTTGCCGCCTGGCGCGCGCGTGGGCACTTCCTCGCTGCGGCGACAGGCGCAGTTGCGGGCATTGCGTCCGGATCTGCAATTGCTGGACCTGCGCGGCAACGTCAACACCCGTTTGGCGAAGCTGGACGCGGGCGAATACGACGCCATCATCCTGGCCTGTGCCGGGCTTTCCCGGTTGGGGCTGGGCGGGCGGATACGGGCGCGGCTGACGCCTCCGCAATGGCTGCCGGCTCCCGCGCAGGCGGCGTTGGCGGTGGAATGCAAGGAAGGCGACGCAGCGATCAGGGCATTGCTGTCCGGGCTGGATCACGCCCCGACGCGAACCTTGGTGGAGGCCGAGCGGGCGATGAACCGGGCCTTGCACGGAAGCTGCCATGTGCCGGTGGCCGCATTCGCGGAGTACACCGATCGGGGACTCCGTCTGCAGGGGCTGGTAGGTTCGGCGGCGGATGGCCGTCAGGTCCGGGCCGAGAATTCCGGCGCCCGGGCGCAGCCCGAGGCGTTGGGGCGGCAGGTTGCCCGACAGTTGCTCGAGGCCGGCGCGGGCGGATTCCTGCAATAGCGCACCGGGAAGACGGCTTGCGGTCAGGCCGAACAGCGGTGGTCTCAGTCGGCCTCGGTCATCAGCCGGTAGTGTTCGATGCAGGTGCCGGCGAATATCGAAATCGCGATCAATGTCCAGCCGATGTGCGACAGCTGCGGCCAATAGAACGACAGGCCGATCAGCAGTATCGGCATCAGCAGGGACAGCTCCAGCACGAACCAGCGCCAGCGCTGCTCCCATATCGGCGAAAGGCCGCCCCGGCTGTTCCACCACAGCAGCAACAGCGCACCGTTCATTGCCGCCAACAGCATCAGTGACGGTCCCGGCGCCGCGGCCAGGTGATAGCCGGGCCACTTCAGGGAAAGCAGCGCGAACAGCACGGCCGCACCGGACAGCAGGGCCGAACACAGCAGCAGCGGGGCCAGCAGCGACGCGCGCTCTTCCGCGACCGGGAACGAGGCGGCCAGACACAATACGGAGAGGGTCGCCGCAATGCAGAGTGCGGCGCCGGAGACCGAAAGCACGCCCGCATCGGTCGGCGCCTGCCGCGTCAGCATGACCCATAGCGCAACCCCGATCAGCAGCGTGATCAGCGTGCCGATCAGCATGCGCGGACGCCATGCCGGCTGCAGCGCGCGGCTCAGGATCAGCGGAGTTCCCAGCAGGGTCGTGACGATACCGGTGAGGATGGTCAGTTTCTGCCATGCCAACAGGTTGCCGAGCAGGCCGCCACGGGTCAGCAACAGCGCGGTTCCTATTCCCAGCCACAACAGCAATCCAAGCCCGGTGCTGGCGAAAGCGCTCCAGAGCGCGGTGGCAGGTGGTAGGTCGGTATGACGACTGCTTTGCTGCATGGCCTTCCCCGATCGTGATCCAGCATCGATGTCCTCGGATACACGCCTTTTGACGGCATGTCCGAAAACGTTCTCCCCTGGGACCAATTCTACATTGCCGGTCATTCGGGATTCGAAAAAACCGGTATCCGTCATGGCAATCGGCGGATGCCGCCGGACCAACGGAATCGTGGGCACCCTACAAGGGAGGCTGGATACGGATTCCGGATTCCGGGGTCATTGAAGCGCGAATATCCGCTCCGATGCGCGGCTTCCATGGTCGGTATGCCTATGCCGTTGCGGTTCCTGCGGGTATTCGCGGTGATCGGAATCGGGCTCGCACTGGCCTATGCCCTGAAGCAGGGGGGGCTGGGAACACCGCCTCGCCGCAGCCATTGCCCGGCCACGACTGGAACCGGACATGCCCGGACCGGCGAGTCCCGTCACGGGTTGGCGGTTCGGATCAGACCTTGTCGGCGCACTTGGCGCACAGTCCGTGCACTTCCAGTGTCTGGGTCTGCGGCCTGAATCCCAGCGCTTTCGCACGTCGTTCGAGCTGTTCGACCACATCCTGGTCCTCCAGTTCGACCGCGCTATGGCAACGATCGCAGATCAGGAACGGCACGGAATGTTCGTCGCTCCTGGGATGGTGGCAGGCGACGAAGGCATTGACCGATTCCAGCTTGTGCACGAAGCCGTTGGCCATCAGGAAATCCAGCGCGCGATAGATGGTCGGCGGAGCATCGGCGCCCACGGTGTCGGCGGCCCGCACCATTTCCAGCAGATCGTAGGCCTTGACCGGCTTCTCGGTCTGCGCGATCAGTTTGACCACCAACGCCCGGATCGGCGTCAGGCGCAGGCCGCGCTCCTTGCAGGCCTGTTCCACGGCGCGAACGAATTCTTCCGCGTCGTGGACGTGGTGATGCGGATCGGTACAGATTGACTTGCGCTCGGACATGGGCCGCTCCCTAACGTGAGCATCCGCGCTGCTGGATCATGCATCCCTGTGTGCTGGGTGGTAGCGGAACCATATATGGCCCGCGCCGGAAGGAAGCAACGCCTGCTCCCTCCACGACGCATTATAGCTTCGCCGATTCCACGGCTTGCCGTTGGGTCCCCGCATCCATCGCCGCCGCATCACGCCACCCAGCGCCGCATCCATGACGATGGCGCGGAAGCCCGAACATCAGGGTCGACATGGCCATCGACACGACCGTCGCCAGGCCGCTGCCCAGCCCGCCCAGCAATCCGCCCAGGAACGCCAGCAAGACTATGCGTGGCCATGAATAAATCCCACGCAATTGCAAGATGCATATCACGCTAACCGTTCAGCGCCTACCGCGAAATTCGCCGCTCGCCTGTCCGTTTCGATGCCGGAAGTGAAACGTCCGCAATCTCTCCAGCCGTCATCTCACCAGTTCAAGCAGCCGTTCGATTTCCGTGGCCTTGGCTCCATCATGCTCCGCCGACCGGCTGGTATT
This sequence comes from Lysobacteraceae bacterium, assembly GCA_031263725.1. Classification (GTDB taxonomy): domain Bacteria; phylum Pseudomonadota; class Gammaproteobacteria; order Xanthomonadales; family Xanthomonadaceae; genus JAITWM01. The sequence goes on from JAISFF010000076.1 coordinate 34,883, forward strand.
GAACGCTTCATCCTGCGCCACCTTCAGGTGCATCAATGCCGACAATGGCATGGCTCTCCCGTAGAGGAAGCCCTGTCCATGCCGGACTCCCAGATTCACCAGCGTTTCCGCTTCCTGCCGGGTTTCGATGCCTTCGGCCACTAGTTCGGCGCGGTATCGCTGGGCGCTCTCCAGCGCCAGCGATATCGCCACCCGCATGCGCGGCTGCGCCAGGCGGGCCACCATCGAACGATTGATCTTGACCTCGCTGAAGGGATATTGCGCCAGTAGCGCCAGCGCCGAATAGCCAGTGCCGAAGTCATCCAGCGACAGGCGGATTCCCGACCGGTACAGCAGTTGCATGTTGACCCGCACTTCTTTCCGGTCCGGCAACGCCTGCTGTTCGGTCAGCTCCAGCACCAACCGGTCCGGAGCCACCCCAGCCGTCTCCAGCAACCGGACCAGACGCGGCGCGAAACCGCCGGTTTCCAGCGAGGCCGCCGAGATATTGACGGAAAAGGGAACGATCCGGCCAAGGGCTTGCAGATGCAGCAGATCCTGGACCGCGGCTCTCAAGGTGCACCACTCGAACTCGGCCATCAGTTGCTGCTGCACCGCCATGCGCAGAACCTGCCCAGGCCTGATGGGTTCACCCCCCTCGTCGTGCATCCGCAGCAACGCCTCGGCGCCGACGATACGTCCGGTGCCCAGATCCACTTTCGGTTGATACTGGATGGGCGGCAGTTCCTGCTCCCTTATCCACCACGCCAGCCGCTGCCGGAGCCAGCTGTCACGCACTACCCGGTCGGGCAGCGATGGCATGAAATAGCCGATTTTCTCCTCCGCGCTGCGCAACGCCAGATTGAGGTTGCGCAATGCTTCATCGACCTGGCCACGCCCGCTGCCTTGCAATTCCGCGACACCATATTGAAGGCGCGGAAACGGGCCACCCTCGATGGCATGTTCGGCCCGCAGCCAGCGATCCAGTTTCGCGCTCAGCAGGGGCAGCAGATTGGTCCGCTGCGCTTCGGCAACGGAAATGTCGTGCAGCACCACAGCAAGGAAAGCATCGGACAGCACGAACAGGCGCGGCCGTTGTATGCGCAGGAAAGCGCCCGAAGACTCGCGCCTGATCAGCGATTCGATCCAGCGCCAGAACGCATCCGCCCAAGGCTGCCCATGCACCACGATCAGGTCGCCCAGGTTCGAAACCTCGATCAGTACCAGCGTGTGCGAACGATGCGAATCGTCCGGATTCCGCGCCAGTTTCTTCAGGTGCTTGCGCAGCGCCACGCGATTGGGAAACCCGGTGAACGGATCGATCAGGCTCATGCGGTACTTGCGCAACCGCTGTTCGCGACGGTCGCCTTCCCACTTCATCAGTCCGAAGATTCCGAGCAGCAACAGCAGCGTTATCGGCGCGGCCGCGATGCGCAATGCGATGACACCGTGGGCGGTACGCGAATCGATCAGCCCCGACAGGCTCACTATCAACGGTGTCAGCAGCCCGGCGAGCAGTTGTACGGACAATGCCACCACGATTCCCGACCATCGCAACTGCCGGGTGGACCTGGACCGCAGCCAATGGCGCACGCCGACGCCGGTCGCAGCGACTATCGCCATGTCCAGCGTGATCGGAAGCACCGCCACGTCGCCGGAGAACATCCGCATCGCCAGCAGCATCAGCCCGGTATATGTCGCGCCGCCGAGTGCGCCTCCCAGGACGCCGGCGAGAAAAGCCAGGCCGGTGCGCAAATGCAGACTTGGGTTATCGTTGCCGGACGCCCAGACCAGATAGGCCATGAAGAACGCGGCGATTCCCAGTACGACGCCGGGATTCACCCGGTGCCTGCGGAAACCGCGATGTTCCTGGTTCACCATCATCAGGGCACACACGGCGCCGATGATCGCGCCTCCCTGCATGATCAGGAAATGCGCATTGGAGAGGATGTACAGGATCCCTTCTTCGATGTCTGCCCACATGTTTCGCCTCCTCTGCCGTCGGCAAGCGATGGAGGCACTTTCCCGGACCTGGCCCGGAACCCGGGCATCCAGCCGCCCGGAACAGCGTGCGAGTTCAACGCCAGCCACTTCGAAGCATGTGCGCGATTTCCGGAAGCATCCGGAACGCCATCACCCATTGCACAGGATCATTCGTTCACAACATTACTCCGATAAGCGTAGTGTTATGGCTGGCATGTAATCGGCAGGTGAAGATTTCCCGGGGTCGCTTCTTAACGAAACGGACTCTATCTTCCCCGATCAGTCGATTACACAATCTTTGCCAGAGCGGTTCGGATTCTCTCGAGCGCCTGCTCGCGTCCCGCCAGATATACGGTTTGCGAAATATCCGGGCTTACCTGGGTACCGGTGATCGCTACCCGCAAGGGCTGCGCCAGCTTGCCCATGCCTATGCCGAGTTCGGCGGGAATGCCGTGCAACGCCGCTCCGACCGATTCCGCCGTCCATCCGGTCGATGCTTCGAGCTTCTCCAGCGCGCGCCGCAAGGGCGCTTGCGCCGCCGCTGTCAGATGCTTGGCCACCGCCGTCTCGTCGTAGACCTCCAGTGGCCGGTACCAGGCCACGGCGCGTTCGGCCATTTCCTTCAACGTCTGCGCGCGGTCACGCATCGCGATCACGACATCGGCCGGCGCCGGGCCGCGGGCCGGGTCCAGACCCAGCCTGCGCAGCTGGTATTCCAGTTGCGGCGCGATCGTTGCCGGATCGTCGGTCTTGAGATAATGCTGATTCACCCAGCCCAGCTTGGCCATGTCCAGCCGCGCCGCTCTGGAATGCACATCCTTGACCTCGAACAGGCCGATCAGTTCCTGCCGGCTGAAAAGCTCCTGGTCGCCATGCGACCAGCCCAGCCGCGCCAGATAGTTGATCAAGGCATGCGGCAGATAACCGGCATCGCGGTATTCCATGACATCGACCGCGCCGGTACGCTTGGACAGCTTGGCGCCCTGCTCGTCGAGGATCATCGGCATGTGCGCGAAACGCGGCGCGCGCGCGCCAAGCGCCTCGTAGAGGTTGATCTGGCGCGGCGTGTTATTGATATGGTCGTCGCCGCGAATCACTTCGGTGATGCCCATGTCCCAATCGTCCACCACCACGGCGAAGTTGTAGGTCGGATAGCCGTCGGAACGGAAGATCACCAGATCGTCCAGTTCGCTGTTGCCGATCTCGATCGGTCCCTTGATCAGATCGTTGAAGACGACGCTGCCCTCCGGCGGATTCTTGAAGCGGATCACGCGATTGGGATCGTTCCGATAAGGCAGGTCCTGCGTGCGTGCGCGGCCGTCATAGCGCGGCTTGCGACCCTCGGCCCGCGCCTGCTCGCGCATCGCATCCAGTTCCTCGCGGGTCTCGTAGGCGTAGTACGCTTTGCCGGCCTCCAGCAACTGCCCGGCCACCTCGCGATAGCGGTCCAGCCGCCGGGTCTGGTAGATCGGGCCTTCGTCGTAGTCCAGTCCGAGCCAGTCCATCGCCTCCAGGATCGCGTCGATCGCCGCCTGGGTGCTGCGCTCGCGGTCGGTATCCTCGATCCGCAGCACGAACTTGCCGCCGCGATGCCGGGCTTCCAGCCAGCAATACAGCGCCGTGCGGGCACCGCCGATATGCAGATAACCGGTGGGGCTGGGAGCAAAGCGGGTACGGCAGGTCATGGCGCGCTCGGAACGATGCAAGGGCCGATGATTCTACCGGAGGCCGCTTCTTGCCGCTGCCGCCTCTACAATGGCGGTATGACGACTCTCTTCATTTCCGACCTGCACCTGGACTCCTCGCGTCCGGAGACCACCGCCAGCTTCGAGCGCTTCCTGCGCGACGAAGCCGCCAAGGCCGATGCTCTGTACATCCTCGGCGATCTGTTCGAAGCCTGGCTCGGCGACGACGATCCTTCCGCGGAAGGGGCGCGCGTCGCTACCGCCCTGCGCGCCATCAGCGACGCCGGCGTGCTGGTCCATTTCATTCGCGGCAATCGCGATTTCCTGCTCGGCGAGGACTATGCCCGTCGCGCCGGCATGCGCATCCTCCCCGATCCCACCGTCATCGACCTGTACGGCAAACCGGCGCTGATCCTGCATGGCGATCTGCTGTGCACCGACGACGCGGCCTATCAGCAGTTCCGCGCGCAGAGCCGCAATCCGGCCTGGCAGGCGCAGATGCTGGCGCAGCCGCTGCCGGTGCGGCAGGCGATCGCACAGCAGGCGCGCGCAGCCAGCTTTGCGCGGCAGTCGGAAATGCAACAGAAAGATCGCACCCAGTATGAAACGATCACCGATGTCGCGCCCGCGACGGTGGATGAATTCTTCACCCGCTACGGCATCGACACGATGATCCACGGACACACGCACCGGCCCGCGATCCACGAACTGGAAGCCGATGGCAAGCGGCGTCGCCGCATCGTGCTTGGCGACTGGTACGACCAGGGATCGATCCTGCGCGTCGTCGCCGACGGCATGGAACTGGAACATCCGCGATAGACAATCCGGCCAATGCACCATGCGGAAAAACCAAGGCCCATGCCTTGGCTTTTTCACTTGCGTCGATTCCGGCGGAACATGGCGGCTCGCGGAGTACCGTGTTCAGAACACGACATAGGCGACGCATATAGTTCGGCGAGATCGCTGGCGAATGCCCTATGCAGGGGTTCGCAAGTCTGTGTCGAGGGTTCGATCCGCTACGGCAAGTACACCGGAAAGGATGGCGTGGAGCGGCATAGCGCCGACATCATCAGCGACATGCTGAACATGCCGAGCACGAAGCAGGCGATCCGCAACGAACGACACAGTAACGCCAACCGGATCGGCTCGGGCGGAGGCGCATCCTCCGGCGTGTCCAGTTCGCCGTGCCGGAATGCGGCCGCATATCCGCAGGTCAGGTCCACCTTGTCTTCCGGCGTATCCGCATCCAGACACAGACGCGCCACCTCGAACAGCGTCAAGCCCATCACACGCGAATGCGGGTTCACTTCCCTCGATATTTTCCACCGTCGCGCAGGATCGCCGCCAACGGAAAACGCCGCCCGCAGGCGGCGTCGATATTTTCACGCCCGTTTCGGCGGCGGCGCGCTGGAACATCACATAGCGCGGCGCTTCAGCTTGGCCTCGTCGGAACGGTTCTGTCCCAGACGCTTGAAATAATCCGGATCGATACCGGTCACGTATTCGCCGTCGAAGCAGGACGAATCGAACTTGACGAGGTCGGGATTGCCCTCGCGCACGGCCGATTCCAGATCCTCGATATCCTGGTAGACCAGCCAGTCGCAACCGAGCAGCTTCTCGATTTCCTCGACGCTGCGGTCGTGCGCCACCAGCTCGTCCACCGACGGCATGTCGATGCCGTAGATGTTCGGATAGCGCACCGGCGGCGCGGCGGACGCCAGGTAGACCTTGCGCGCGCCGGCATCGCGGGCCATCTGCACGATCTGCTTCGACGTGGTGCCGCGCACGATCGAATCGTCGACCAGCAGCACGACCCGGTTGCGGAATTCCAGCGGGATCGGATTGAGCTTGCGGCGCACCGATTTCACCCGCTCGCTCTGTCCGGGCATGATGAAGGTGCGGCCGACATAGCGGTTCTTGATGAAGCCCTCGCGGTATTTGACGCCCAGGACATTGGACATTTCCAGCGCGGCATCGCGCGAAGTATCCGGGATCGGAACAACCGTATCGATGTCGTGGTTCGGACGCAGACGCAGGATTTTTTCACCCAGCTTCACGCCCATGCGCATCCGCGCCTTGTGCACGGACACGTTGTCGATCATCGAGTCGGGCCGGGCAAAGTAGACATATTCGAAGATGCACGGTGCGCGCGCGGCCTTCTCCACGCAGACTTCCGAGAACATTTCACCGCGTGTGGTGATGACGATGGCCTCGCCCGGCAGTACGTCGCGCACACGCCGGAAACCGAGAATGTCCAACGCCACCGATTCCGACGCGACCATGTATTCGGTGCCCTCGTTGTGCTCGCGCTTGCCCAGCACCAGCGGACGGATGCCGTGCGGGTCGCGGAACGCCACCAGCCCCAGGCCCAATACCGCAGTGACCACCGCGTAGCCGCCACGGCAACGGCGGTGCACACCGGCCACCGCGCGGATCGCGGTCTCCGGCATCAGCCTGCGTTGCAGGTCGAGCTCGTGCGCGAAGACATTCAGCAGCACTTCCGAGTCGGACTCGGTGTTCACGTTGCGGCGGTCCTGCTCGAACACCTCGCGGCGCAGGGCCTCGGTATTGATCAGGTTGCCGTTGTGCGCCAGCGCGATGCCATAAGGCGAGTTGACGTAGAACGGCTGCGCTTCGGCGGAGCCCTCGGAGCCAGCCGTGGGATAGCGGCAATGCGCGATGCCGACACGCCCGGTCAGCAGCGACATCGATGCCTCGTCGAACACGTCCTTGACCAGTCCGTTGCCCTTGTGGATGCGGATATGGTTGCCGTCCACGGTGGCGATGCCGGCAGCATCCTGCCCCCGGTGTTGCAACACGGTCAATCCGTCATACAACTGACTGGCGACGTTCCGACTGCCGACGATGCCCACGATGCCACACATGATGCCTGCTCTCTGTATTGACTGCGGAAACTCCGGAGTTTCGGACTTTCATGTCCAGGCGACCAGATCACCTGCGCTGATTGACATTGGCCGGATCGACCTCGTTGCCGTTCACCGCCGCCGGATCGCGTTCCATCGGCGCCCCGTCGATCCGCGCGGGGTCCTGCATTATCGGCTTTTGTTGCGCCTGTTGGGGCTTCCCGGCATTCAACAATTGCGAAATGGCCTGATCCAGGCCCGGCAACGGCAGCCTGCCGTTCTGCGGCTGCTCGCCCGACTTGTTGCCGTTGCCGAGCATCGGGATGTCCGGCATGTCGGGCATCGACACCTCCGGCATCCGCGACTGCAGCCAGCTCACCGCCGGACTCAGGCCGGCGCGGATCCGCGACTGTCGCCACGATGGATCGCTGGTCAGGGGGCTGTATCCGATCAGCACGATGGCCAGGCATGCGACAGCCACCCCGCCCACCAAGCCCACCGCCGCGCCCAACGCACGATCCAGTTCGGATATACGTGTGGATCTCACCGCCGATTTCAACACCAGCCCCAGCAGGAAACCCAAGATCAGCACCACGACGAAACAGAGCGCATAGCCACCGGCATATTCCAGCATGCTCGGCGCACCGCCTCCGGCAATCCAGAAAGCAGTGCGGCGCCCGTATTGCAAGGCCACCCAACCGGCCAGAACCCAGGACACGATCGGCGCGATGATGCCGACCATGCCGCGCAGCAGGCCCAGCAACACGGCGATGCCAATGATGGAAGCCAGCAGCAGATCGATCACGCCGCCACCTCCCGCCTGACGACAGGACAACTGCTTCCGGTTCGCGGATCGCACACGCTTTCAGTCATTTCGGTACCGGCCCCCTGCCCGTTGCACAACCGCGATGACTCCAAAAGTACCTCAAGGGTGTTGTCGCACCATTCCATCGACCCCGACTTTCATCACGATCAATGCCTTCATCCGTTCCGCTTCGACGCGGTTGGAGAACGGCCCGACGCGGACCCGGTTCAGGGTGCCGTTGTCGGTACGCACCTGTTCGACGAAGGCGCTGAAGCCAGCGTCGCGCACCTTGTCGCGCAAAACGTTGGCTTCGGTGCTGCTGGAGAACGCACCCAATTGCACCGCAAACCCCACGTCGCTCGCCGATGCCGAAGTGGACGGCGTGGCGGCCGGCGCAATGGTTGCGGCCGGCGGCGTCGAGTGCGTCGCTGTGGCGGTACGCGGCGTTTCCGCCGGCTTCGGCGGAGTCGCAGTGGCCGCGGGCGTCGCCGCCGGTATCGTGGGCGCAGGCGTGGCTGCGCCCGGGGCTGCCGGTTCCGTCGTCGCCGGCGCGGCGGGCGTGGGCGCGTCCAGTGCGATGACCTGCGCGTTAACGTCGCTGCGCACCTTCACCGCCCGCAGGCGCGCCGCCTCGGCCAGCACCTGACTGCCATAAGGTCCGATCCGTACTCGCCATGCCGGACGGCCATTGACCGTGACTTCCTCGCGGAAACCGGGAAGAGTCGAATCCTTCAGCCGCGCCACCACCGTATCGGCATCGCTAACAGTGGCATAGGCACCGAAACTGATCACGTAATTGCCGGCGGTGGTCTCGGGACTGGTTGCCGCTGGATCGGCCGCATCCGGGTTGGTCTGTGCAGCGACCGGCGCGGGTGCGCCGGTCCCGTTGTTCATGCCGACAGCGCCATTGCCGGAGGGACTGCCCGGAGTGACCAACGGCAGCTCGCGGGTTTCGAATCCGCCTCCCGGCGCATTGGGCACCGTAATCGAGACACCCGAGGCGCCGTTGTCCTGCGCGGGTCCCTTGACCAGCATCGGCAGAAAAATGACGGCCAGTGCAATCAGAACGATGGCGCCGATGAGGCGCTTTTTCAGAGTGGTGTCCACGGGCGCAAGCGAGGCGGGCGGAAATGCCTGGTGAATTATAGCGGTACGTGCGGTGGAAGCGTTTCTATATCACTGAATACAGTTCGGCCAACGCCTCGGCCACGGTGTGGAACGAGCCGAAGACCAGTATCCGGTCACCCACCCCCACCACGGCCCGTGCCTGGTTCAGCGCCTCGGCCACGGTTTGCGCAAACTTGCCGGCCGCCGCTGCCGTACCTTGCAGCCGCTGCGCGAGCCGGGACGACTCCTGACTGCGTCCCGCTACGGACAATCCGGCGAGATACCAGCGGTCGATCCTTTCCTCCAGCGCCCGCACCACGCCGAGTACATCCTTGTCGGCCAGCGCGGCGAACACCGCGAATGTCCGTCCGCCCGCCGGTTGCGTCTCCAGCCACCGCGCCAGCTCGCGAGCGGCTTGCGGGTTGTGCCCGACATCGACCACCGTCTCCACACCATTCCAGTCCAGCCGCTGCAATCGGCCGGGCAGCGCCGCAGCCTTCACTCCCTCGGCATACGCTTCGGGTTTGAGCGTTTCAGGCAGCGCGCGCAGGGCCGCGATCGCGGCGGCGGCATTGGCGCGTTGTGCCGGCGCGCGCAGGGCCGGTTCCGGCAATACCAGCGTATCGCTGGCATCGCGCCACTGCCAGTGTTCTGCATCGGCCGGCTGATGAAAGAAATCGCAGCCCGCCCGCAACGCGTTGGCGCCGATCGCATAGGCATGTCGCAGCACGCTCGAAGGCGGGTCGTCCTCGCCCAACACCAGGGGTTTCCAGGCGCGCGCGATGCCGGCTTTTTCCCTGCCGATGCTTTCGCGGTCCTGGCCCAGCCATTCGGTGTGATCGATATCGACCGTGGTGATTACCGCCACATCGGCATCGACGATGTTGACCGCATCCAGGCGCCCGCCAAGCCCCACTTCGAGAATCGCCAGATCCAGCTCTTCACGCTGGAACAGCCACAACGCCGCCAGTGTTCCGTACTCGAAATAGGTCAGCGGCGTATCGCGCCGCGCCGCTTCGACCGCATCGAATGCCGCCGCCAGCGCGGCATCGTCGGCATCGTGACCATCGATGCGGACCCGTTCGTTGTAACGCAGCAGGTGCGGCGAGGTATAGGCGCCGACGCGCCAGTCCGATGCACGGGCGATCGCCTCGATGAAAGCCACCGTCGAGCCTTTGCCGTTGGTGCCCGCCACTGTGACGACATGCCGCGCGGGCCTTGCCAGAGACATGCGCGCGGCGACTTCGCGCACGCGATCCAGCCCCAGCTCGATCGCATGTTGCGGATGCTGTGCCTCGATGTATTCCAGCCATTGCGAAAGGGAACCAGATTTGATGGCGCACCTGCCTTGTGTATCAGTTCGATTCGATCCGGTCCTACGCATGAGCTTCGTTTCATGGCAATCCCGAGCTTCGGCATCCCGGCGTCGAGAGACCGTTGAGGACGCAAGGAAAAGGCGGCACGACGATCTTTCCACGTCACGGAGCCGAACCTGTTTCCGCAGCGCCATCATCAACCACTGCGAGTCCGCCGACCGGCTCCAATGATACGCCGGCCACGAGCCAAACGTTTCTCCCCTCATCGACAAAACACAATGCGATGGAGAATGGATTGCTCGCAATCGTCCCGGCGGCTGGATACGGTCATGCGTTTTTCGCTTATGTACACCGCAAGCCGAAGCGGCATCATCGAGGGAAAACCCAGGGTTCTATCGAGATGGTCCTAAAGTGTTTCCAGTTACGGGTACCTCTGCTCAATACACCGGAAGTAATACCACCTCGAGCGTGTTATGAATTTTGAAAAAGAGTTACGGCATTTCCGGGCATCAGCAGCGTGAACACCACGAAATGAAACCCGATCAAGGTTTCAGATATCCACGGCTATGTGCACCTTGCTGCCACGCCTGCGCTTGTGACCGCCATAATCGGCACGCGGCGGACCCCTCTGACAGGTCGATTGCAAGGTGCGGCCGTCCAGAATCAGCGTACTGGGCTGATCCTGGCGACCCCGCGCCACTTGATGGAGGTCTTGCACTGTGTGCGGTTGATGCTCTCTTGGCTCATTCCGGTATTCTTCCGGTCAGCTCCGGTGTGGCTTACAGCGAACGCGCGCCGATGCGCGGCGCCTGTTGCTGTTCCTGCTGTTCGCGCTGTTGCTGCTGGCGCTGCAATTCGGCCTGCTGCTCCTGCCGGTCCACCTGCCGGATGGCTTCGGCGCGCATTTCCTGCGC
>JAISFF010000082.1 GCA_031263725.1 Lysobacteraceae bacterium
TACGCCTACGCCGCCAATGCGACCGCGCTGGGCGCGAATGCCAGCGCACAAGCCGATGGCAGCGTGGCGCTGGGCGAGAACGCGCTGGCCGATCGCGCCAACACCGTATCGGTAGGGCATGCGGGCGGCGAGCGTCAGATCGTCAATGTTGCGGCCGGCACGGAGGACACCGACGCGGTGAACCTGGCACAGCTGAATGCCGTGGCCGAAGCGGCGGGCGAAACCAGCAAGTATTTCCGTGCCACCGGCAGTGCGCTGAGCGATACGGGTGCGGTGGTCAGCGGCGACAATGCGGTCGCTGCCGGCGAATCCGCGACGGCCAGTGGAGAAGGGACCACCGCACTGGGTGCGAACAGTGTGGCTTCCGGTTACGAGGGCACGGCGGTGGGTGCCGGAGCCAGCGCGACCGGTGATGGCAGTCTTGCCAACGGTGCGGCCAGCGAAGCCATAGGAACCGCCGCGGTTGCCGTGGGTTACGCCGCCGCCGCACAGGGCGATGGCGCGATCGCGATTGGTTCGGGCGCTTCGGCCGAAGGCACCGAAGCCGCGGCACTGGGCATCGCCGCCAATGCGGCCGGTGAACAGTCCACCGCCATCGGCGGCTCCGCCAATGCGCTGACCACTGCTTCGACCGCGCTGGGTTACAGCAGTTATGCGGCTGGCGAGGCGTCCACGGCGTTGGGCGGCAATGCGCTGGCCGTGGGCGATCACAGCCTGGCTTCCGGTTACGGCAGCTACGCCGAAGGCGAGAACAGCGTCGCCATCGGCGGCATGTACGACGGCACGACGCTGACCCAGGCCAGTGGCGTCAATGCCACGGCGCTGGGCAGCGGTGCGCAGGCGCAGGCGGATGAAACCGTCGCGGTGGGTACCTTGAGCAATGCCAGCGGATACGCGAGTTCGGCATTCGGCGTGCGCACCGTGGCCGCGGGGGACCATGCCATCGCCGTGGGCAGCGATGCGGTGGCGATGGCGGAAGACGGCATCGTGATAGGACACTCGGCCGACGTGGCGCCAGCCGCCGAATTCAGCGTGGCACTCGGCGCGCGGGCGCTGGCGAGCGCAGCGAACTCGGTGGCGCTGGGCGCCGGTTCCATTGCCGATCGCGCCAACAGCATCTCCGTCGGCAATGCGGGCAACGAGCGTCAGATCACCAATGTCGCCGCGGGTACCGAGGATACCGATGCGGTCAACCTGGCCCAGCTAAAGAGTGTCACCGGCAATCTGAGCGAGCTGGCGGAGAACGCGGTGGCCTACGATGACGCCGGCAAGGACTCGGTATCGTTCGGCGGCGCATCCGGCACTACGCTGAAAAACGTGGCGGCGGGTACGGTCGGCGCGGGCAGCATGGACGCGGTCAACGGCGGCCAGCTGTACGGTTCGCTGAGCGGCATCGCCACCGCGCTGGGCGGTGGCACCGTGGTCAATCCGGCGGGCGCACTGGTCGGTACCGGCTACGTGATCCAGGGCAGCAGCTACTTCAATGTCGGCGATGCCCTGTCCGCGCTGGATACGGCGGTGACGGCGCTGGTCGGCGACGGTACGGGCGGTCCGTTCATGCCGTCGGGCATCAACCCGCGCGTGCAGGCCGGCGGCGCGGCCGACGGTTCCGATGCCGCGCAGATCGGCAGCGGCACCAATGCGGTGGCGATCGGTTCCAACGCGACCGCGAATGCCGACAACGGCACTGCGGTCGGCGCGAACTCCTATGCGCATGGTCCCAACGATACCGCGCTGGGCGCCAATGCCAGGGTTGGTGCCGATGGCAGTACCGCGGTGGGCGCCAACGCGACGATCGGCGCCGCCGCGACCAATGCGGTGGCGGTGGGCGCGGATGCGTCGGTAACGGCGGCCTCCGGCACGGCGATCGGCCAGGGCGCGTCGGTCACGGCCGCGGATGCGGTGGCGATCGGCCAAGGTTCGGTTGCCGACCGCGCCAATACGGTCTCGTTCGGCAGCGCCGGCGAAGAGCGCATCCTGACCAATGTCGCCAATGGCACCGCCGCGACCGACGTGGCCAATGTCGGCCAGATGCAGGAAGCGGACCGTGCGACGCTGACTTCGGCGCAGTCGTACACCGATACCCGCATGGCTGTGTGGAACGACGATTTCTCCGCCTACAAGCGCGAGACCGATCGCCGTTTCCACAACATGGATCGGCGCATGGACCGGCAGGGTGCGATGAGCTCAGCGATGCTGAACATGGCCACCAGCGCCGCGGGTATCAACACGCCCAACCGCGTGGGTGTCGGCGTCGGCTTCCAGGGTGGCGAAAATGCGTTGTCGGTCGGTTACCAGCGTGCGCTCAGCGAACGCGCGGCGGTCACCATCGGCGGCGCTTTCAGCGGCGACGAGAAATCGATCGGCGTCGGTGCCGGCTTTGGTTGGTAAACCGGAAAATGGCCGCTCCGCTTGGCAGGGCGGAGCGGTCGCCATCAGGGTCGGCCGGAACTGCGCGACTTTCTCAACAGGAGAGACGCGGGTCCGGGAGGATGGCTCCCGGCAAGGATTTCCGTGCGGAATGCCGGATAGCCCTGTCCGGCTTGACTGCCGTATCTCATAACCCCTACTTACTCGAGGACTGGAGCAGTGATGAAGAAAAAGCAGATCAGCGCCGCATTGGCGGTAAGCGTATTGATGGCCGCCATCGGCGTGCCGGGCGTGATGGCCGCGGATGCGCAAACGGTCATCAACCCCGCCATCAATCAGGCCGACTCCGGCAGCACGGACCGCATCGTGGTCACCTACGGAAGCTCGCTGCAGGGTCGTGGCCTTTCGGCCAAGCTGGATTCGGTCAGGACGGCCGCCGCGCAGGCCGGCATCCAGCACATGAACGCCGGCGCCACCTTGCGCAGCGCGGTGGTTCCGCTGGATGCGCAGTTCCTGCGCCAGACCGCGACCAAGCGCGATGTCATCCGCCTGTCGCGCGCGTTGAACGCGACCGAACAGACTCGCCTGATCGCCGAACTCAAGCGCAATCCGGAAGTGGAGTCGGTCGTGTTTTCGTCGCGCGCGAGCATTGTGGATATTCCGGTCAAGCTGAACGATGCGACCAAGGCCGCTGTGCCGACGGCCAATCCGAACGATCCGCGGTTTGCCACGTACCAATGGCATTTGCGGGCAACCAACGGTGGTATCGATGCGCCTTCGGCCTGGGACAATGGCGCCGGTGCCGGCGTGGTGGTGGCGGTGCTGGATACCGGCATCCTGCCCGGGCATCCGGATGGCCCGGTCAACCTGTTGGATGGCTATGACTTCATTTCCGACAAGGATGTATCCGGACGCGAAACCGACGACCGCGTGCCGGGCGGCATCGACACGGGCGACTGGGTAGTCGCGGGCGAATGCGGTATCGGCCGGCCCGCCGAGGACAGTAGCTGGCATGGAACGCATGTCGCCGGCACGATCGCCGAAGCGACCAACAACGGGGTCGGCGGCGCGGGCGCCGCTTATAACGCGACGGTATTGCCGGTCCGCGTGCTGGGGCACTGCGGCGGTTACGAGGACGATATCGCCGATGCGATCATCTGGGCATCGGGCGGTCATGTCGAGGGGGTTCCCGACAACGGGAATCCGGCCGATGTGATCAACATGAGCCTGGGCGGCAGCGGCGCTTGCAGCTCTCATGAGCTGTATCAGGAGGCGATCGATATCGCCACCGCCAACGGCACCGTGGTGGTGGTGGCGGCGGGCAACGGAAACACCAATGCCGCCAATACCTCTCCGTCCAGTTGCAACAACGTGATCTCCGTGGGTGCCAACCGCATCGGCGGCGGTCGTGCGTCGTATTCGAACTATGGCGCGACAGTCGATATTTCGGCGCCGGGCGGCGGCGGCAGTGCCGATACGGGCAACGACGGCTGGGACGGTTATGTGTTCCAGATCGGTTATCTCGGCACCACGACCAATACTTCGGGCGCCTACGGCTACATGGGCATGGCCGGTACGTCGATGGCTTCCCCGCACGTTGCCGGCGTGGTCGCGCTGGTGCAGTCGGCGCTGGTCGGCGCGGGCAAGGATCCGCTGACTCCGGCCGGGATGGAGACACTGCTGAAGCAGACGGCGCGTCCGTTCCCGGTGACGATCCCGGCCAGCACCCCGATCGGCGCCGGCATCGTCGATCCGAAGGCGGCGATCGACCAGGCCCTGGAAGAGCCATGCGTCGGCGCCGGCTGCGGACCGGAAGCGATCCCGCTGGTCAACAAGGCCTATGTGACCGTCAGCGGCGGCTTGGCCTCGGAGACGCTCTACAGCTTCGAAGCCACCGCGGGCGCTATCCTGAGCATCATCACGGTGGGCGGCACCGGCGATGTTTCGATGTACGTCAGCTATGAAAAGGTGCCGACGGCCGCTTCGCACGAGTTCTACTCCACCCGCAAGGGCAACAACGAGACGGTGCGGGTGACCGCGCCCAAAGCCGGTACCTATTACATCAACCTGGTGGGAGAGGCGGCCTATTCCGGCGTCTCCCTGACCGCGCGCCAGTAAGGGCCGGGCCGGTTTCAACACGCGGAACCCCGGCTGAAGCCGGGGTTTCCGTTTTTGCGTCAAATGAATGCCGGTCACGGCTGCGGACGCGGCTTCCGGACGCAATCACTGCTAAAGTTGCATCCGGATCCGGAGTTGAGAATGCCGTGAACGCAGTCGCTCAAGCCGAAACCAGCGGATTCGCCGGAGAGCGTATCGTCTCGGCGCTGCTGGCCAAGGGGAAATTGAAGGAAGCCGATCTGGCACGCGCCTACCGTCTGCAGCAGGAGACGGGGGGCGACATGCTGGATCTGCTGGCGCGTCTGGGCCTGGTGTCCGAGCGCGATCACGCGGACATCTGCTCCGAAGTATTGAACCTGCCGATGCTGATGGCGCAGGAACTGCCCGATGCCGCGCCGGAACTCTCGCCGGAAGCGCAATCGCTGTCGCTGCGATTCTTCAAGCAGTTCCATGTCTGTCCGCTGGGCGAGCGCGAAGGTTCGCTCGATCTGTGGATGGCCGACCCTTACGACAACTATCCGGTGGAGGCCATCCAGCTGGCCACCGGCCGGCCGGTGCGTCCCTGCGTGGGGCTGCGCTCGGAGATCGACGAGCTGACCGAGCGCTGGTACGGCCAGGGCCGCAGCGCCATGGACACCATCGTCGAGGACGTGGACGGCGGCGAGTCCAGCGGCGACATCGACGATGTCGAGCAATTGCGCGATCTGGCCTCCGAAGCGCCGGTGATCCGGCTGGTCAACCTGGTCTTCCAGCGCGCGGTCGAGCTGCATGCCTCGGATATCCATATCGAACCGTTCGAAAACCGCCTGAAGGTGCGTTATCGCGTCGATGGCGTGCTGGAAGAGGGCGAAAGCCCGCCGGTCAACCTGACCGCCGCGGTGATCAGCCGCATCAAGATCATGGCCAAGCTCAACATCGCCGAGCGACGCCTGCCACAGGACGGTCGCATCATGCTGCGGGTGCAGGGCAAGGAGCTGGACCTGCGTGTCAGCACCGTGCCGACCGCGCATGGCGAGAGCGTGGTCATGCGTCTGCTGGACCGCGAGTCGGTGGTACTGGATTTCCAGCGGCTGGGCTTCACCAAGGAGTTCCTGCCCAAATTCCTGCGGACGCTGGACCAGCCGCACGGCATCCTGCTGGTCACCGGTCCGACCGGTTCGGGCAAGACCACCACGCTGTATACGGCGCTGAACAAGCTCAATACCGAAGATGTCAAGATCATCACGGTCGAGGACCCGATCGAATACCAGATCGAGGGCATCAACCAGATTCCGGTCAAGGCCCAGATCGGCCTGGACTTCGCCAGCGCCCTGCGCAGCATCGTGCGCCAGGACCCGGACATCATCATGATCGGCGAAATGCGCGACTTGGAGACCGCGCGCATCGCCATCCAGTCGGCGCTGACCGGCCATCTGGTGCTGTCCACCCTGCACACCAACAACGCGGCCGGCGGCATCACCCGTCTGCTCGACATGGGCGTGGAAGACTATCTGCTGACCTCGACCATCAACGGCATCCTGGCGCAGCGCCTGGTGCGGCGGCTGGATCCGGCCAACTCCGAGCGCTATCTGGCCAGCGACGAGCTGATCGAGAAGTTCGATCTGCGCAAATACCAGCCCAGCGGCGACATCCATCTGTACCGGCCGCGCCCGACCGCGCTGTCGGCGACGGGCTATCTGGGCCGGACCACGATCACCGAACTGCTGGTGATGGACGACAACATCCGCCGCGCGGTGATGCAACACGCCGGCATGGACGAGATCGAGAAGATCGCGCGTGCGGCGGGCATGCGCACGATGTTCGAGGACGGCATCGCCAAGTCGGTCCTGGGCATGACCACGATCGAGGAAGTGCTGCGGGTCACGGAGTCCGGTTGATGAGCCAGCCCTTGCATCCGGGCCGGGAGTGATCGGCGATGGCCCTGTACCGATACAAAGCGATCAATGCCCGCGGCGAAGTGCTGGAAGGGCAGATGGAAGCGCCGAGCGAGCGCGAGGTCGCGCTGCGCCTGCAGGAACAAGGCCACATGCCGATGGAGACGGCGCTGGCGTCGGAAGGTGGCAGCGGCGCGTCGTGGCGGGCCCTGTTCAAGGGCAAGGCGTTCGACGGCGCGCGGTTGGTGCAGTTCACCCAGCAGCTGGCGACGCTGCTTGGTTCGGGCCAGCCGCTGGACAGGTCGCTGTCGATCCTGCTGGACGTGCCCGAGGACGACAAGCAGAAGCGGATCATTGCCGATGTCCGTGACGCGGTGCGCGGCGGATCGTCGCTGTCGGCGGCGCTGGAGAGCCAGCATGGCGCGTTCTCGCGCCTGTACGTGAACATGGTGCGCGCCGGCGAGGTCGGTGGCAGCCTGCAGGACACGCTGCAGCGATTGGCCGATTATCTGGAGCGCACGCAGACATTGAAGGGACGCGTCGTCAATGCGCTGATCTATCCGGCGATCCTGTTGCTGGTGGTCGGCGCCGCGCTGCTGTTCCTGATGGGCTACGTGGTGCCGCAGTTCGCGCAGATGTACGAAAGTCTGGATGTGGCGCTGCCCTGGTTCACCCGCATCGTATTGATGATCGGCCAGTTCATCGCCGCCTGGTGGATCGTACTGATCGTGGCGCCGGCGCTGCTGCTGTACCTGGACCGCAAACGTCGCGACCCGGTGTTCCGCGCGCGCCTGGATGCCTGGCTGCTGGAGCGGCGCGTGATCGGGCCGTTGATCGCCAAGCTCGAAACCGCGCGTCTGGCGCGGACGCTGGGCACCCTGCTGAAGAACGGCGTGCCGATGTTGACGGCGCTGGGCATCGCCCGCAACGTGCTGGGCAACCGCGTACTGGCCGAGGATCTGGAAAAGGCCGCCGATGACATCAAGAATGGCCGTGGCCTCTCGGTTTCGCTGGCCAAGGGCAAGCGTTTCCCGAAGCTGGCCCTGCAGATGATGCAGGTCGGCGAGGAATCCGGCGCGCTGGACTCGATGCTGCTGAAGGCCGCCGACACGATGGAGCAGGAAACCACCCAGGCGATGGACCGGGCGCTGGCAGCGCTGGTGCCGGTCATCACGCTGGTGCTGGCATCGGTGGTGGGCGTCGTCATCATTTCGGTGCTGGTGCCCTTGTACGACCTGACCAGTGCGATAGGCTGAGCAGGACGGTTTCGTATTTCGAACAATCGAGGAATTCCCATGTCGTTGCCATGTCGTATCACCCGTTCGCGTCTGCGCTCCGCGCAATCGGGCATGAGCCTGCTGGAAATCATCATCGTCATCGTGCTGATCGGCGCGGTGCTGACCTTGGTCGGCAGCCGCGTGCTCGGCGGCGCCGATCGCGGCAAGGCCAATATCGCGCGTTCGCAGATCCAGACGCTGGCCGGCAAGGTCGAGAACTACCAGCTCGATACCGGCAGGCTGCCGGCGCGGCTGAACGATCTGGTGGTCCAGCCCGGCGACGCATCGGGTTGGCTGGGGCCTTACGCCAAGGAGAGCGAATTGAGCGATCCGTGGGGCCATCCGATCGAATACCGCGTGCCCGGCGAAGGCCAGCCGTTCGATCTGGTCAGCCTGGGCAAGGACGGCAAGGCCGGCGGCACCAGCTACGACGCCGACATCAAGTACGAGTAAGCCGCGCAGCGATGCGTCGCACTGGCCTTTCCGATGAACCGAATCGTCTCCCGCCGCCGGGTTTCCGGCGTTTCCCTGCTGGAAATGCTGATGGTGATCGCGCTGATCGCTGCGGCCAGCCTGTTGGCGGCGGCGATACTGAGCGGTGGCATGGAAGGCATGAAGCTGCGTTCGAGCGCCAAGGAAATCGCCTCCGAGTTGCGCTTCACCCGGACCCGCGCCATCGCGACCGGAGAGGCGCAGCGCTTTACCATCGATCCGGTGGAACATCGCTGGGAAGGGCCTAACCGCCATCATGGCGAGATTCCCCGGTCGCTGGCGATCCAGTTCACCGGTGCGCGACAGGCGGGGGCGACCGACGCCCTGGGCGGCATCGTGTTCTTTCCCGATGGCGCTTCGACCGGCGGCCGCATCCAGTTGCAACGCGACAAGAGCGGCTGGCGGATCGACGTGATCTGGCTGACCGGGGAGGTCAGGCTGTCGCGGCTGACGCCGGAGTCGCCGCCATGAGCCTCTCCTTCCCGCGCCGGCAGCGCGGTTTCACCCTGATCGAAGTGATCGTGGCCTTCGCCTTGCTGGCGTTGGCACTGACGTTGCTGCTGGGTGCCATGTCGGGCGCCACACGGCAGGTGCGCACCGCCGATCGCGCCAGCCGCGCCACGCTGCATGCCGAATCCCTGCTGGCGTCGGTGGGCGTGGACGCGCCGATGGAAGAAGGACGCAAGGAAGGCCGCTGGGACGACGGCCGCTATCACTGGGTACTGGAAATCACGCCTTATGCCGATCCGCGCATTCCGCCCGCAACGCGGCCGGCCGGCATGCCGTCATCGGAGCTGCTGCAACTGGATCTGAGCGTGACCTGGGGTGAAGACGCTGGCGAAAAGCTGCATTGGCGCACGCTGCGGATACCACGATAGGCCGGAACCCATGAGCAGACGCGCCGCCGGATTCACCCTGATCGAAGTGCTGCTGGCAATGGTATTGCTGGCGGCCGGGCTGGCATTGGCGTTCACGACGCTGCGCTCGGCCACGGCGGTGGCCAACCGGGGGGAAATCATCGCCCAGAACAACGAGCGCGCGCGCGCTGTGGAAGGGTTTCTGCGCCGTCGCCTGAGCATGGCGCAGACCATCGGTTTCGGCCTGGACCAGGCCACCGGCACGGTGCAGCGCTTTTCCGGGACATCCAGGGAAATGCGCTTCGTTTCCGATCTGCCCGGCTATCTCGGACCGGGCGGACCTTGCCTGCACGAATTGAAAGTGGTCGACGAGGGCAAGCGGCTGACCCTATCGTTCCACATGGTGCAGGCGGGCGAGATCATCCAGGACCCAGGCCAGCGGCCGCCCGAGGTGCTGGCCGATGGCCTGCGTTCGGTGCGATTCCGCTATCGCGGCATGGATCTGAGTGGCGGCAAGCCCGCAGACTGGGAAGACGAGTGGACCCGCGCCGATATCCTGCCGACGCAGGTTGCGATCGAGGTTGAAACGGCTGACGGATCTTCGTGGCCGCCCTTGATCGTGACGCTGGCGCGCGGCGGTCCGCGCCCGACAGGCAGGGATGCGCGGTTATGACGGTAATGGCGCTCGGAAATTCGCGCGGCGTGGCGTTGCTGCTGGTGCTGTGGCTGGTCGCGCTGCTGGCGGCCGTGGTCGGCGCGTTCGCCCTGATGGCGCGGATGGAAGCCATGCAGGGCAAGGTTTTCAGCAGCAGTGCCGAGGTCCGCGAAATCGCCCGTGCCGGTATCGAATACGGAATCGTGCGGGTCCAGGACAGCGACGGTCGCACCCATTGGATGGCCGACGGCCGGCCTTACCGATGGCAGTTTGCCGACGGCAATCTGGAGATTCGCATCGTCGATGAGATCGGCAAGGTGGATCTGAACGACTCCGATCTGGAGATGCTGTCGGCGCTGATTCGCGTGGTTGGTGAAACCGACAGCGGAACCGCTGATCGCTTGGCGGGAGCGATCGTGGACTGGCGCGACCAGGATTCGCTCACTCCGCCCAACGGTGGGGCCGAGGATGCCGACTACCTGTCGGCGGGACGCCCTTATGGCGCCAAGGATGCCCCGTTCGAGAGCGTCGCCGAGCTGCAGCAGGTGCTGGGGTTCGCCCCGGAGCTGTATGCCAGGCTGGAACCCTATCTGACCCTGTATGCCGGCCGCAGCCGACCGGACCCGCGCTATGCCCAGGCGCCCGTCCTGACCGCCCTCGGCCTGGACGCCCAGGCCATCATTCGGGAGCGTGAAAAGCCTGCCGGTGGCGGGGATGCAATACAATTCGCAGACATGGGCAGTGGCACGTATAGTATTGAAAGCCGTGCTCGGCTGGGGGATGGACGACAGGGGGTTCTTCGAATGACGGTTAATACCCGGCCGAGGGTTCCTGTCCCTGGCTCGGTTTATGACATATTACGTTTGGAAGAAGGGCCAACTCATTAGAAATCATGGCGATCTTGCAAAGCAGCCCAGCGATTCTCCAGCAGGTACGCCGTTATGGCGGCGATGTGGGGGGCTTTTTTGCCTGGTGGCGCCGTTCCCTGCTTTCCTGGTTGCCGCCGCGACTGCAATCCATGTTGGGCATGGGCGGAGAACGCCTGCTGCTTTCGCGCGAAGAAGATCAATTGGTGGTCTGCCGCCAGGGTGCCGAGGGCATGGCGGTCATTGCGCGCCTGCCGTGGCCGGTGCAGGCGGAAGATCTCGATATGGCGTTGACCGGACGCCTTGGTGCGTTGCCGCGCTGGTGGGTGTTGCCGGCCGATGGCGCGTTGCGCCGCCAGATCACGCTGCCGCAGGCGGCGACTGAACGCCTGCATGATGTGGTTCGATTCGAAGTCGATCGCCAGACTCCGTTCCAGGCGGCGGATGTGCGCTTCGATGCGCGTGTCGTCGGCAGCCGCGAGAATGGCCAGGTCGATGCGGAAATGGTGGTGATTCCGCGCACGCGCGCCGATGCGGTCCTGTCCGATCTGGGCGAACTGACGCAGCAGCTTGCCGGCATGGATGTGATGGATGCGGCGCGGCAGCCCCTGGGAGTGAATCTGTTGCCGGAGGAAATGCGTCAGCGCCGATCCGATCCGTCGCGCATCTGGAACGGGATTCTGATGGCGGTGGCGTTGATCGCCATCGTGATGACCGGCTGGCAGGTGCTGGACAACCGCGTTCGGGCCGCCGATACGCTGGAAGCCGGGGTCGATGCCGAGACGCGCAGGGCGCGCGACATCGCCGTGCAGCGTCAGCAGCTGATGGATACCATCGAAGGCAATGCCTTCCTGACGCGCATGCGCAATGAAAAGCCTGCGGTGATCGATGTATTGGACGAGCTGACGCGCCGCGTTCCCGACAGCACCTATCTGGAAAGCCTTTCGATCGAAGGCGCGCAATTGCAGATGACCGGACAAAGCAACGAAGCTTCGTCGCTGGTCGCCAAGCTCGAAGGCGCGAGTCACTGGCGCTCGCCGGCGCTGACCGGCGCATTGCAGCCGGACGCGCGGACGCGCCTGGATCGCTTCAGCCTGAATGCCGATCTGGTCGGCGCGGCCAAGCCGGCGGATGCGCCCGCGGCAGCCCCGGCGGCGGCAGGGTCCACCGCCAGTGAAGGAGAAGGGTGATGGAAAACACGCCTTCCCGTCGCGATCGCTGGCTGGCGCTGGGATTGTTGCTGGCGCTTCTGGCGCTGGCCTACCTGTTGCTGATCCATCCTGCCTTGACCGCGCCGCTGAATGCGGTCGATCAGCGCATCGATGGCTTGCATGAGCGCGAGTCGCGCGCGCGCGCCCTGCTTGCGCAGGCGCCGGAGATCCAGAAGCGTCTGCAGTCGGCGTCCGCCGAAGGCTCCGGATTCCTGGCCGAAGGGACGGCGGAGCTGGCCGTGGCCGGGCTGGTGCGCCAGCTGGAAACCGTGGTCGCCGAGGCGAGTCCGGGCAATCGCAGTTGCGCGATCACCAACCGCACGCCGATGGCGCAGCCCGCGACGCGGGAAAAATACGGACGCATCACTGTCATGGTGCGGCTGCGCTGCGGCATGCCCGAATTGACGCAGGTGCTGTATTCGCTGGAAAACGGTTTGCCGGTGCTGTTCGTCAACAATTTCAATGTGCTCGCCGACCCGTATTCGATCACGTCCGGCAGCGGCGAAGGCTCGGCGGGTAGCGGCGGACTGGACGTGAGTTTCGAGCTGTACGGTTATCTGCGGCCCTCGGCTGCGGCGCAGCCTGCGGCAGGAGAGGATATCGATGCGAACTGAGTCGCTCGGATTCCGTACCTGGCTGCTGGGCGTGGTCGCCATCTGGGCGATTGCGATGCTGGTGCTGGCCCTGTTCGGGATGGGCGGGCGTATCGACGCCGAACCCGCGGTCGCTGCACCGGGTCCGATCCCGCACCAGCCTGCTCCCAACGCGGTCAGGCTGAAGCCACTGGATCAGTACGGCGAGATTTCGCGGCGTCCGCTGCTTTCGAACGATCGCCAGCGGCGGCCGTTCTTCATCGAAGGTACGGGCGAGTCCGAGGTGGCCGTCGCCGGGTTCGATTTCATATTGACCAGCGTGCTGCTGACGCCGGACTTCAAGATGGCGATCCTGAAATCGACCCAGGGCGAGGATATTCCGCCAGCGCGGGTGAAGGTGGGCGAGGCGCCCGCCAATGCGCCCGGCTGGCGTCTGGTCGAACTGGAACCGCGGCGCGCGGTGTTCCAGGGGCCGGAGGGACAGCGCACGCTGGACCTGCGCGTGATGGGCGCCAAGGGTGTTCCGCTGCCCGCGCCGTCGCCGGGCGACATGACCGCCAGCGGGATGAACGTGAACGACATGATCGGCGAGCCGGTGCCGGCGGGCACGGCCCCTCCCGCGTACGCGAGCAATCCCGATCCGGAACCGCTCAACAACGCACCCTATGCCGGGCCGGAGGATGCCCCTGTGCCCAAGTTCGTGACTCCCGAAGTCAATAATTCTCCTGCTCCTTCCCAAGAACGGATGGAACAGATTCGTAGACGTATCCAGGAACGCCGGCAACAGACCAGGTCGGGGAATCCGGGGAGCACACGATAACCATGCCGAAGCTACGTACGATTTTTTATTCACTGCTGATTGGCTCCCTGGCCGCCTGTGCCAGCGGACCGGTCCCGGATCTCCGTCGTGCCGATGATCCGACCGTTCCGAGAGTCAGCCGGCATACCGCCATCCCCGCGGAAACGACGACTGTCGGCGTGAGTGGCGTCCGCTCCAATCCGCCTCCCAGGGTGCCGCAGATCCAGCGCAACTACCCGTCGCAGGTGGAATCGATGTCGTTGAATCTTCCGGAGTCGATGCGCGCCGGCACCGGCGCGTCGTCTGCGGTATCCACCACCACTACTGCGTCCGCCGGCACCGTACCGGCGGCGACGACGGCCGCCACGGTTGCGGCCTCGCGTCCCGCCGCCACGCCCGTGTCTGCGGGCACGATGCCGGGCGTCGCGACACCGTTGAGCCCGCCTGACGATTCCGAGTCGGGACCGCAGCCGCAGATCCGCCGTGGTACCGGCGAGGTAATCAATACCCGTGTCGCGGCCGCGCCGGGGCCTTCGCTGGGCAGCGCGGGTTCGGGCAGCGCCGTGTTCAATTTCGAAGGCGAATCGCTGCAGGCGGTGGTCAAGGCCATTCTTGGCGACATGCTGGGCCAGAACTATGTCATCGCGCCGAACGTGCAGGGCACGGTGACGCTGGGCACGCCCAAGCCGGTCTCGCCGGCGGAGGCGTTGAACCTGCTGGAAATGGTGCTGGGCTGGAACAACGCGCGCATGGTCTACAGCGGTGGCCGCTACAACATCATGCCCGCCGACAGCGCGCTGGACGGCAGCGTTTCGCCGCGGACCGGCACCGCCACCAACGCGCGTGGCTATGAAGTGCGGGTGGTGCCGTTGCGCTACATCTCGGCCACCGAGATGAAGAAGGTCCTGGAGCCGTATGCGCGCCCCAACGCCATCGTCGGCCTGGATTCGACCCGCAATCTGATCACCCTGGCCGGCACCCGCACCGAGCTGGAGAACTATCTGCGCACCGTGCAGATTTTCGACGTGGACTGGCTGGCCGGCATGTCGGTCGGCGTATTCCCGCTGCAGTCCGGGCGCGCATCCAAAGTGGTGGAGGATCTGGAGAAGGTGTTCGGCAACAGCAGCGGCACGCCAAGCGCGGGCATGTTCCGCTTCATGCCGCTGGAAGGCGCCAATGCGGTACTGGTCATCACATCGCAGGAATCCTATCTGGACCAGATCCAGCAGTGGCTGGACCAGATCGACAGCGCCGGTGGCGGCGCGCGTCTGTTCAGTTATGAACTCAAATATATCAGGGCGCGCGAACTGGCCGAGCGCCTGTCCGAAGTGTTCAGCGTTGGCCAGTCCAACGCGGGCGGTTCCAGTGCTTCGCTGGCGCCGGGCGCCCTGTCCACCCAGATCAACAGCAGCGGGATGGACAGCCAGAGCAACGCCAGCAACCTCAGCAGTCTCAGCGACAGCAGCACGACGGCATCGATGGGCTCGTCCGCGGGTTCTTCCTCGGGCGGGCTGGGCGAAGGCTCGATGCAACTGGGACGACAGCAGAGCGGCAATGCCAGCGTGACGCTGGAGGTCGATGGCGGCCGCGTCGGCGTGTCGGCGGTCGAGGAGACCAATAGCCTGCTGGTGCGGGCGACTCCACAGGCCTGGCGTTCGATCCGCGATGTCATCGAACAGCTTGATGTGATGCCGACGCAGGTGCACATTGAGGCACAGGTGGTGGAAGTCGAACTGACTGGCGATCTGTCCTATGGCGTCAGCTGGTTCTTCGACAATGCGGTCAGCGATTCTGGAACCACTGGCGCCGGCATCAGCCAGACGCGCAACAGCTGGGGTTCGCTGGCCGGCAGCGTCACCGGCGGCAATGGCCTGAGCTGGACCTTCCTGGGCAAGAATGCCGCCGCGATCATCACCGCTCTGGACAAGGTGTCGAATGTCAACATCCTGCAGACGCCTTCGATCTTCGTGCGCAACAACGCCGAGGCGACGCTCAACGTCGGCAACCGGATTCCGATTTCCTCGGTATCGGTCAATACCAGCGGCAGTTCCGATACCACCTATTCGACGGTGCAGTACATCGATACCGGCATCATCCTGAAAGTGCGTCCGCGCGTCACCCGCGACGGCATGGTGTTCCTGGACATCGTGCAGGAAGTCAGCACGCCGGTGGAGGACCGGGACCCGGACAAGAACGGCAACGTGCAGATCAACACGCGCCGGATGCGCACCGAGGCCGCAGTGCAGGAAGGCAGCACGGTGATGCTGGCCGGCCTGATTCAGGATACGGCATCGCGTGGTTCTTCCGGCGTCCCGGGATTGAGCCGGATCCCGGTGATCGGCGCCTTGTTCGGCAAGAGGACATCGAACAACAAACGCTCCGAGATGATTATCCTGCTGACCCCGACGCTGGTACGCAATCCGATGGAAGCTGAAAACCTGACCGACGAATACGGTCGCCGGTTCCGCGCGCTGTCGCCGATCTACAGGGAACGCGATGAACGGGCACGGCAGCAGTCAAGGAATGGCACCGCCCCCCAAAGTGGGCAGGGGCTGTAAAGGATGGCGCAGAAAGTGAATATCCATGTTGATGGGATCAAAAATGCAGGTTGAGCGAAAGTGGTATCGATGTAGCGCTCGCTCAAATCCAAAATTCTTGTTCGCGGAGTTCGTTGGCCAGTTCCGCCAGAATGTCGCGTAATGCTTCCTGCTTCGCCCATGCCTGGAATCGCCGATGTACGGTCTTGTAGTTTGGATGGACCTATGGAAACAGGTTTTGAGATGGCTTTCAGTCAGGCTGACATCGCCATGCCGCACTGGAAGGCAATGCTTGAATTCGTGCAAACTGGTCGGGCGTGATTTCCATACCCGGCAGTCTAGCCGATCGTGATCGCCCGTGTTGACACACCCTAATCGGCCGCCGGAGCAACTTCCACCAGGATATATTCTCCATGCGTTCCCCAATGTGGGCTGTCCTTGTCCAATTTGATGCAAGGCTGTCCGCCACAG
Source organism: Lysobacteraceae bacterium (assembly GCA_031263725.1). Taxonomy (GTDB): domain Bacteria; phylum Pseudomonadota; class Gammaproteobacteria; order Xanthomonadales; family Xanthomonadaceae; genus JAITWM01. The sequence continues at coordinate 16,121 of JAISFF010000082.1, forward strand.
GAAGTGACATGCGCGCGCGCCAGTGCTTCGATGACCTCGGCACGGCTTTGCAGCTGCGCGATCCTTTGCTGCGCGTCGCGATAATGCTGCCACTGGAAGTAGATCAACCCTGCACCGCCCAAGAGCAGCAACAGCATTGCGCCGCCGATGGCGGCATACGCTGTCCAGAGGATGCGACTGATCTGCTGGCCTGCCAAGCGTTGAATTTCGACGATTTCCGCACCGGACCGGGTCAATTGGGATGCGGTCGCCGATGCCAACGCCTGGTACTGCTGGGTACTCTGGCTCAACGCCGTGTCCACGCCTTGCCGCATGGCGTGCGTCATCTGCGTGCCGGCCTGTTGCAACACCTGCCCGATATCCTGGTGAATGCGCTGGCTGGTCGCTTCCATCGCACGGATCGCCTGTTGCTGCTGAGCGATGGCGGTCTCCACCCGTTGTTCCAGCGTCTGCGCCAGCAGCGCCAGACGCTTGGCGATGACGGCCGAATCCTCGATCTCCTGGTCCATCCGTTCCCCTCGCAGTGCTGTCGTGGAATCACGATTTGCTTGCGCACGATAACCGACTTATCATCGATTGACCATACCGATTGCGGAACAAGGCATGAGCGATACGGAAGCGCGATTCAACGACAGCAACCTCTACGATGCCAGCGGCCGCCCGCGACCGGAGGACGTTGGGCAAGATTTACTGGGCGATTGCTACCTTCTGGCGACGATGGCGGCACTGGCCGCCCAGCAGCCCGAGCGCCTGCAGGACGCGGTCCGTTACGATGCGCGGACCCAGACCTTCCGGGTGACGTTGTTCGAAAGCGCCGGGATACTGGGAAACCGCTCGCGTCCGGTCGAAGTCGAAGTCACCCAGCAGGAACTGGACTACAACCTGCAGAGAAAGGGCGGAAGCCGTGTCGACAACTGCCTGAATGAAGGTGGTTCCAACTGCTACGATCTGCCGGTCTGGCCGGCGGTGATCGAGACCGCTTATGCCAAGCGGCTTGCCCAGGTCCGCTCCGATGGTTTGGAACAAGGTTTCGACCGAATGGGAAACGGGGACTGGCCATCCACCGCGATGCATGCCCTGACCGGCGATTACGGCGAGACCCTGAAACGCAACGCGGTTGGCCGTATGAGCGAGGAGCAGGTATCGGCCCGGCTCGAGCAGGCGCTGCAAGCCGGGCGGCCAGTCACGCTGTATACCCAGGCCGAGCGCGGGGCGCTTCAGGATGGGCTGATGGATAATCATGCTTATATGCTGACAGGAATAGCGCATACACCGGAAGGTGAACTGACATTACATCTGCGCAATCCCTGGGGAAATAATTTGAGGATCAGTGAAGGACGAGGCACTCCCGATGCCGTCATCGATGTCGAGCTGAAGACCCTGCTACAGAGCCAGAGCCTGGGTGCAATCAATATTGGTCCAACGCCGCGCGTACAGGAACAAGTGCAGGAGGAACGGCATGTATGGCGCAGCGGCGACCCGGAACTGGACCGGCTGCTGGCCGCGGCGGCCAATCCCGCGGCGCTGAAACAGGCCATGCAAGCGTTGGCGGAATCCCCGACCGGCCAAGCCTATTTCGAGGAGGGACGCCACGCCTATCAGGAGCAACAGGAGCAGATCAGCCAACAGCAGGCATCGATACAGCGACAGGAGGCTCCTCAAGAGACCATGCATGCCCCGGTATTGCGGAGATGACCCGATGACTCGAAACGGAAGAACATATCTTCTTTATATCCTGATGCCAATATTGTTTTTCTTATTGGGAGCCAGCCCGGCCATGGCAGGAAACACGCCATCGTTCGATCAGATAATCGAACAAATAGAAACATCCCCGGAATTTTCCAGAGTGCTGGAAGACGGAGAAGAGCAATCCGCCACACAACAATTGAATGCAACCCTGACAGAGCAATTGGCAGGCAGGTACGACATCCAGAAGGAACGCTTCTTCATAACGTATTATCCGCAGTGGGTCATGGTTAAAGCAGGCGCTGACGAACGCATCAGAACAAACATGAAAGGGAAGATGATATATTCTTTTGATAAACCTCCTGCAGCCTATTCAATTTGGCGGATAGGCTTCTGGAACCCTCGGTATATTGCTGTAGCAATGCTGGTTAATAATTTACCAGAAGGGCGTGGAGTATATGGATATTTTGAATTAAAACGGAAATAATAAGTCAATCCATCGACGTGTGTGGTGTTGAAACAAGCCATGTAGGCGTTGGCGGAATCCCCGACCGGGCAGGCCTTTTTCGAGTAAGGACGCCACGTCTATCGGGAGCAACAGGCGCAGATCAGCCAACAGCAGGCATCGATACAGCGACAGGAGGCTCCTCAATAGACCATGCATGTCCCGGTATTGCGGAGATGACCCGATGACTCGAAACAGAAGAACACGTCTTCTTCATACCCTGATGCCAATATTGTTTTTCTTATTGGGAGCCAGCCCGGCCATGGCAGGAAACACGCCATC
>JAISFF010000030.1 GCA_031263725.1 Lysobacteraceae bacterium
CGCCTATCCCGCTCATCCCGATACCGCCCATACCACCTCCATGCAATCCACCAGAACCTCCTGAATTCATCCATGACAAGTCCTCAAAACGCGGACGCTGTGCCGTTACCGTAACGCCAGGAAGGTCCACTACGTCTGCCGATACGTCCGTCGCTCCTATCACGCATAGAACGATAGTGCCGATCAGCTTTAAAAATACTCCCGCGCGACCTCGAGTAACAAAATGATGGGCCATTTTTCCTTTCCTCATGCCTAATCCCAAGCACTGCTCCAATAACCCGAAAATCCCCTTGATACCCTGTCCGCGGAATAACCTTTGCCCCGCATGGGTTCGGATCGTACTCTATCCGGGTTCTACGACGAAAACCAACGGTGCGTCAATGCGTTTGCGCAACTCGATATTGTGGTTCAGCTGCGGCACGTAGCGCGGGGCACTGGTATCCCTCGCATCACCGCCAGCGACCGGCATTCGCTCGACCCTCTGGTCTTTCCGACGATTGCCGCCAACCCGGCGGCGTCGAGCACTTTGAACTCCGCAGCCTTCACGCTGCTGTATTGCCGCTGGCCTCCTTCATCGCGAAACCATTGTCCGACCCGAAAGGTGAAGAGGCTTCCCAGAGAGGGAGTGCGCCGGCTCTTTGGCAGGTTTCCTCGAAACCTCGAAGTTCCACGTTCCATCTCCATCTTCAAAGATGGCGGATGCAGGGGTTGTTTGCAGCGCGATGCGCCCGGTTCATGCGTGGCCTGTTCCAGGGCACGCGGGTGCCTGCTGAGTCGTCAGAACAGCAATGCCGACATCTTGCGGCGGTACTGTCCGACCAGATCCTCGTTTTCGATTACCCGGAATGCATCGATCAGGGTCTTCCTGGGCAGGCCATCCTCGAAGTCGCGATTCCGGCGCAGCATTTCGTAGAACTGTTCCAGCGCCTGTTCGTCGCGGCCGGCGACCAGCCGCAGAGCGCCGAGCAGATGGCGGGCGCGCAGGTCGTCGGGATTGCTGGCGATGGCCGCTTCCAGCACTTCGGGCGCGGGCGCGTCCTGGGTCAGGCGGATGAATTGCAGTCGCGCATGGGCACGTACGCTGCGGTCGTCGGTGGCGAGGTTGGCGGGGAGTGCGTCCAGCAGCTTCTCGGCTTCGGCGGCGGCACCGGTCTTCAACAACGCCAAGGCCAGATCGAGCTTGATCTCGGCCTGGTCCGGTTCGGCCTCGACCGACTTGCGCAGATGCATGACTTCCTCATGCGGGTCCAGCATGGGCGCATCCTCAGGTTTCACCGGCGCGTCGGCCGCAGGCGCGATGCCGTGTTGCAGCAATAATTCGCGGACCTGGCTTTCGGGCAGAGCGCCCTGGAAACCGTCGACCACCTGGCCATCCTTGATCAGGAATACGGAAGGTACTGAACGGACCTGGAAGGCCGCGGCGACCTGTGGTTCCCTGTCGACATCGATTTTGGCCAGGATGAAGGCGCCGTTATAGGCGGCGGCCAGTTTTTCCAGTATTGGTCCCAGGGTCTTGCAGGGGCCGCACCCGGTGGCCCAGAGGTCGACCAGGACGGGGGTTTGCAGCGATTTTTGCAGCACTTCCGCTTCGAACTGGGCGGTGCTGACATCAATGACATGCGGCTTGTCGGTCATGGTATTCCTGATCCTGAGGGGATTGGGTCAAAATGGGGCCGTGGCGCTGGGAAGCAAGTCGGTCGCGTGACCCGGTGGCGGCAGCATGCGTCCAATGATAAGCGGATCAAGAAATAATGCTTCCGGCGTGGTCATGTCCCGCATGTCTTGCGGACACGCAGGACATGGCCATGCGTTGCGGGCGATGGCACCGACCGGCGTGGAATCGGGAGTGAAAATGAATCCGTTGCGGCGTTGGCCTTGGTTCGTCGGTGGCATAGCGGTGCTGTCATGCGTTGGTGCGGCCGGGGTATTCGGTTTCCTGCATCAAGGTTATTCGCATCTGCGTTTTCCGCTGGCCGTGCTTGGCGCGGCGCAGGTCAGGCATGCCACGCTGTTCAATCTGTTCGCTTTCGTCCTGCCGGGTGCTTTCGCTGCCTGCCTGGCAATCCAGTTGCGCCGGGACTTGCCCGCCTCGGGCTGGGCTTGCCGAATCGGCGCCCAGCTTCTGCTGCTGGCGGCGATGGCATTCGCCGCGCAGGGTGTGGTGACGCTGGATCTCCGGCATGTCGACGACGGCAGTACCCGTTATCACGCGGTGGCGTGGATGCTGTGGATGGTGTCTTTCATCTGCGGCGCCGTCGCGGTTGCTTTCGGCACGCGGGGGCATCCGGCGTGGTGGGGATACGCGCGGTTCGGCGTGGCAATGGCGGCGCTGTCGCTGGTTTCGGTGTTTCTGCTGGGGGGATGGATCGGTCAGCCATTGGCACAGCGCATGGCCTATGCAGCCTGGCTGGCCTGGGTGGCGGCCACCGGCTGGCGATTGGGGTGCGAACGCGAAGGCAACGGGCAGGCGCTCTAGCCGAAGCGCTCTCCGATAGGTGAACGGATTTGCGGCGATACTCTGCCAGCTTGGTGTAATGGATTGATTTTGCGGGGGATTGTTCGGCTCCGATGCGTCTATGGTGAATGGTCCACGGAAAGCGCCGGCGCGGAATTTGGCTGGCTTGATGCCGCTTCCTGCTTTCGCCAATGTCGAAGTCGCACCGGTGCGGGCCGGATTCGTAACGCCCGACAAGGGCACATCGTCAGTCGCTTACTGGAGCCGCCCGACGCACTGGGGTACTCTTTAACGCTTTGCCAAAAGAAGCCCCATCGTCGCTATGTCCGTAGTTCCAGAACCCGCGCAGTACGATCCGAAATCGGTCGAATCCCAGGCCCAGGGGTATTGGGAGCGCACTCGCGCCTATGAGGTGAACGAGACCTCCGACAAGCCCAAGTATTACTGTCTCTCGATGTTGCCGTACCCATCGGGCGCGCTGCACATGGGACATGTGCGCAACTACACCATCGGCGATGCGATCAGCCGCTATCGGCGCATGACCGGCCACAACGTGTTGCAGCCGATGGGCTGGGATGCATTCGGCCTGCCGGCCGAGAATGCGGCGATCAAGAACAGGACCGCGCCGGCGAAGTGGACCTATGCCAACATCGCACACATGCGCGGCCAACTGATGTCGCTGGGATATGCGATCGACTGGTCGCGCGAGTTCGCCACTTGCACTCCGGACTATTACGTCCACGAGCAGCGCATGTTCACCCGGCTGATGCGCAAGGGCGTGGCCTATCGCCGCAATGCCGTGGTCAACTGGGACCCGGTCGATCAGACCGTGCTGGCCAACGAGCAGGTGATCGATGGCCGTGGCTGGCGCAGCGGCGCACTGGTGGAGAAGCGCGAGATTCCGCAGTGGTTCCTGCGCATCACCGATTACGCGCAGGAACTGTTGGACGGCCTGGACGATCTGCCGGGCTGGCCGGATTCGGTCAAGACCATGCAGCGCAACTGGATCGGACGCTCGGAAGGCCTGGAGATCCAGTTCGATGTCGTCGATGCGAACGGCGCGGCGCTGGATCCCCTGCGCGTGTTCACCACGCGTCCGGATACGCTGATGGGCGTGACCTTCGTTTCGATCGCTGGCGAACACCCGTTGGCGGTGCTGGCGGCCAAGGACAATCCGCAGCTTGCGGCGCTGCTGGATGAGTTCAAGCGCGGGGGCGTTTCCGAGGCCGAGCTGGAAACCCAGGAAAAGCGCGGCATGGATACCGGCCTGCGGGCGGTGCACCCGGTCACCGGCGAGAAGGTGCCGATCTGGGTCGCCAATTTCGTGCTGATGGGCTACGGCACGGGCGCGGTGATGGCGGTGCCCGGTCACGACGAGCGCGATTTCGAGTTCGCGCACAAATACGGTTTACCGATCCGGCAGGTGATCGGCCTGAAAGCGCCGCGTTCTCCGGAGGAGGAGAACTACGATCCGGATGTCTGGCACGACTGGTACAGCGACAAGACACGCGAAGACGCGGAACTGGTGAATTCCGAGGAATTCAACGGCCTGGATTACCGTGGTGCGTTCGAGGCCCTGGCCGAGCGCTTCGAACGGCAGGGACGCGGTCAGCGCCGGGTCAATTACCGGCTGCGCGACTGGGGCGTGTCCCGCCAGCGCTATTGGGGCTGCCCGATCCCGGTGATCTACTGCGACCAGTGCGGCGCGGTGCCGGTGCCGGAGGACCAGTTGCCGGTGGTGTTGCCGGAGAACGTGGAATTCACCGGCGTGCAGTCGCCGATCAAGGCCGATCCGGAATGGCGCAAGACCACCTGTCCGCAGTGCGGCGGCGCGGCCGAGCGCGAGACCGATACCTTCGATACCTTCATGGAGTCGAGCTGGTACTACGCCCGTAATACCTCGCCCGGCGCCAGGGAGCCGGTGGACAAGCGCGGCAACTACTGGTTGCCGGTCGACCAGTACATCGGCGGCATCGAGCACGCGATCCTGCACCTGATGTATTTCCGCTTCTTCCACAAGCTGATGCGCGATGCGCGGATGGTGGACAGCGACGAACCGGCGATCAACCTGCTGTGCCAGGGCATGGTCGTTGCCGAGACGTATTACCGCGAATCCGAAAAGGGACATTGCGACTGGTTCAATCCGGCCGATGTCGAAGTCGAGCGCGACGCGCGCGGCCGCATCGTCGGTGCCAGGCTGATCGCCGACGGTCGGCCGGTGCGGATCGGGCCGGTGGAAAAGATGGCCAAGTCGCGCAACAACGGTGTCAATCCGCAGGCGATGGTCGACAAATATGGCGCCGACACGGTGCGTCTGTTCTCGATGTTCGCGTCGCCGCCGGAGCTATCGCTGGAATGGAACGAAGCCGGCATGGAAGGCATGGCGCGCTTCCTGCGCCGCCTGTGGGCGCAGGTTCGCCGGCACTGTGGCGAAAACGCGGCGCCTGCGTTGAATGCCGGTGTCTTGAACAGCGAACAGAAGGCCCTGCGCCGCAAGACCCACGAAACCATCCAGAAGGTCAGCGACGATTTCGGCCGGCGCTACAACTTCAATACCGCGATCGCGGCGGTGATGGAACTGCTCAATGCATTGAGCAAGTTCGAGAATGACGACGGGCAAAGCCGGGCGGTGCGGCAGGAAGCGCTGGAAATGGCGGTGCTGCTGCTCAACCCGATCACGCCGCACTCCAGCCATGCGTTGTGGCAGTTGCTGGGCCATTCGGAGACGCTGCTGGAGGAGGTATCGTTCCCCAGTGCAGACCCGGAAGCGTTGGTCCGCGATGTGGTGACGCTGGCGGTGCAGGTCAACGGCAAGCTGCGCGGCACCATCGAAGTGTCGGCCGACGCGGCCAGGGAGCAGATCGAGGCGCTGGCCAAGGTTGAACCGAACACCGCCAAGTACCTGGAGGGACTGACCGTCAACAAGGTCGTCATCGTGCCGGGCAGGATCGTCAACATCGTGGCAAAGTAAGCCGGTGCCGGCGGCGGTGTCCCCGTCGCCGGCACCGTCCGTATTGGCGGCATCGGTTTCTCGTCGGGACAGGAGATCGCAATGGGTACCTGGGGCGCTGGAAATTTTGACAACGACAATGCCGCCGATCATCTGATTGGCATCTGCATGCCCTTGCTGGAGCAGATCGAGGAGGCGATGGCGAACCGGTCGCAGCTCGAACCGGACGAGCCGGAGGCGGACATCGTGACCGCCAACATCGAAATTATCTGCTGTCTCGCGGAATATTTCGGATATTTCCCGGGCATGTTGCCCGCGGAGGACACGATCGAGGAATGGGCCAGGGAATACCTGCAAATCTGGGACGACAACATCGATTCGCTGGACCCCGATCCGGATTACCGCATCGGTCGTCGCGAAGTCATCGCCGGCACCTTCGACAAATTGCTGCAGCTGGCACGCAGGCAGAACGCCGACCGTCGCTAGGCGTCGGAACCGGACGGATTGCAGCCTGGAGTGAGGCCGGTGATGGACACCGGGCGGCCGTGTCCGGGGCTGGTTCAGGTATCCGTGGCGACCTCTCGATGGCCGACCAGTGTTCCGGGAAAGGACCCCGATTACGCAGTATGGCAGGCACGCGTCGTCTTGGCGCCGCGCTTCTCCATTGTTTTTCAAGGATTGCAGCCCACTGCCTTGTGCTTCAAACTTTCCCGCATGAATCGATCCCGCCTTTCCGCCATTCTGGCCATTGTGTCCCTGTCCCTGTTCCTGTCCGCCTGCGGTTTCCATCTGCGCGGCAAGATCGCGTTGCCGGCGGATACGCCGCCGATCCGGGTGAATTCCGCGACGCGCTACAGCGAGCTGGTCACCATTCTGGAACGCGGTCTGCAGAACGCCGGCGCGACCATGGCCGGCGAGGACATGCCCAACGATGAAGTGGCCAGGCTGGAGGTGCTGTCCGAGCGCTGGGGCGACCTGCCGATCGCGGTCGACGAGCGCGGACGCGCCCAGGAGTACAGCCTGCGCTATGCGGTAATCTTCGCGTTCTATCGCCCCGACGGCGGCGAGCTGGTGCCGCAACAGACCGTGGAACTGGCGCGCGATTACGTTTCGCCGCCCGTGGACGCCACCGGTACCAGTACCGAGCGCGAGATCCTCGCCGATGAACTGCGCAAGGAGATGTCCGCCTCGATCCTGCGCCGCATCGACAGCGTCGTCCGTTTCAACCCGGATCTGACTGGGCCGCCGCCGCAGAATCCGCCATCGCCGCTTCTCGATCCCTGAGGCTATGGAAATCAAACCCGAACAACTGGCGACCCAGGCTTGCGGGCGGGATCTGTCTCCGGTTTATCTGATCTCGGGTCCGGAAACGCTCCGGGTGCTGGAAGCCGTGGATGCGGTCCGCGCGCGCGCGCGCGCCGAAGGCATTTCCGAGCGCGAGGTATTCGATGCCGGAGCGCGCGATTTCGAATGGAGCGTCTTGGCCGGGGCTTTCAACGCACCCAGCCTGTTCAGCGCCCGGCGTCTGCTGGAAGTGCGCCTGTCCGGCGGCAAGCCCGGCAAGGAAGGCGCGGAAGTGATCAGCGCGTTTTGCGCCGGGCCGCCGGCGGATGTCGTGCTGATGCTGATCGGCGACGAATGGAGCCGCTCGCATCATGGCAAATGGGCCGATGCCGTATCCCGCTGCGGCGTACTGTCGATCGCCTGGGCCATCAAGCCGCATGAACTGCCGGAGTGGATCGAACGGCGACTGCGCCGTCATGGTCTGTCGGCGACGCAGGAAGCGGTGCGCAGCCTGGCCGAGCGGGTCGAAGGCAATTTGCTGGCGGCTGCGCAGGAAATCGACAAGCTGGCCCTGCTGGTGCCGGAAGCGACGCTGGACGTGGCCGAAATGGAGGCCCTGGTCGCCGATTCGGCCCGCTACGACGTGTTTCGCCTGATCGAGATCGCATTGTCAGGACATGCCGATCAGGTCAGCCACATGCTGGCTGGATTGCGCGCCGAAGGTGAGGCCGTGGCCGCGCTGATGCCGGCGGTGATCCGCGAGATCCTGCGTGCCGCGGCGCTGGCGCAGGTGCAGGAACGCGGCGGCAACCTGGGCGCGGAGATGAAATCGCAAGGACTTTGGGAAGCGCGCCAGGCTCCGTTCCGGCATGCATTGCAGCGGCATCCGACCGCGTTGCGCTGGCAGCGCTTCATCCGCTTCGCCTCGCGTATCGACCGTGCGGCCAAGGGGCGCGGCGATGGCGATCCGTGGCGGATGCTGGAGCGGCTGTTGCTGGCGGTGGCGGAACCGCGCACCTTGCGCATGCTGGCCGCATGAGTCCGGCGGCGGCCCGGAAGCTGCGGACCCATTACGGCGGCACCTTCGATCCGGTGCATGTCGGACATCTGGCCATCGCCAGGGCCGCGCGCGACGAGCTTGATGCGCCGGTCCATCTGATGCCGGCGGCCGATCCCCCGCACCGATCCGCACCGGGCGCGAATGCGCGGCAACGCGTCGCCATGCTCGAACTGGCGATCGACGGCGAAGCCGGCCTGACGATAGACCAGCGCGAGCTGTCCCGTGCCGGCCCTTCGTACTCGGTGGAAACCCTGCGCGAACTGCGGCGCGAATACGGAAGCGGAACGGCGTTGGCGCTGCTGCTGGGGGCGGACAGCTTCCTGAGCCTGCCGACCTGGTATCACTGGCGGGAATTGCTGCAACTGGCGCATCTGATCGTCGCGGACAGGCCGGGCAGTTCCCTCGATGACGGGTTGTCGGCGGACCTTACCGAAGCCGTCGAAGGGCGCTGGCGCGCCGAACCCGAAGCGCTGACCGCCGCTCCGGCCGGATATGTATTCAGGTTGCGACAGCCGCTGCAACTGGAATCGGCCACCGGCATCCGTGATGCGATCGCCGCGGACTCGGCTTCCTGGCGGCAATGGGTGCCCGCGACGGTGGCCGACTACATCGTCGCCCACGGTTTGTACGGCGCCGCATCCTCCACGCCGTCTTCCGGTGCCGGCGGCGATATTTCCCGTTGATCGCTCCGCAACGCCGGCAATCGCGGCGGCCCGAGTCTCGATCTGGCGCGGCGACTATCCCTATAATCGGACCCATTCCGCAAGAGCATCGAAATTTGACCAGTCAAGCACATGTCATCAAAACCCGATTGTCCAATCTGGCGCCGCCGGTATCCGGATTGCTCGCCTGCGTGCGCAGCGCGGTCGAAAACCTGAAGGGCAAGGACATCGCCGAAATGGATGTCCGTGGCAAAACCAGTATCGCTGATTACATGGTCGTGGTATCCGGTACCTCCAGCCGCCATGTCAAATCCATTGCCGACGAGGTCATCAAGTTCTCCAAGCAACTGGGCATCATGCCGCTGGGCGTGGAAGGCGAGCGCGAAGCCGAATGGGTTCTGGTGGACCTCGGCGATGTGATCGTCCATGTGATGCTGCCGCGCGTGCGCGAGTTCTATGCACTGGAGCGGCTGTGGTCGGTGGGCGATGAGCCGGTTGCCGATGCGGATATGGCCGTTTGACGGGATGGGCGCATTTCCCGCCGGTCGCCGTCTATCGGCTGGACGATCTGGGGATATTCGTAGCTGGACCGGATGCGGCGGGAACCGCCGCCTCGCAGGGATGCGCAGCGACCCGGACGGTGGGATCGGATGAAGGCCAGATTGATCGCCACCGGCGAACGGCCGCCGGCCTGGGTGGCGCAGGGATTCGCCGAATACCAGAAGCGGCTATCCCATGGTCTGCCGTTGGAACTGGTCGAGATCGAGGCGGGGATTCGCGGGAAAGGGCGCGATGCCAAGCGCGCCATCAAGGAGGAAGGACGCCGCGTCCTGGCGGCTTTGCCGAAGCATCCGCACGTCGTGGCGCTGGATGTTCCGGGCCAGCCCTGGTCCTCCGGGCAACTGGCGCAGCGATTGGAGCATTGGCGCGGACAAGGGAGGGATCTGGCGTTCCTGATCGGCGGCCCGGAAGGCCACGCGCCGGAGGTGCTGAAGATCGCCGATGAACGCTGGTCGCTGGGACCTTTGACGCTGCCGCACATGCTGGTGCGGCTGGTCGTTGCCGAGCAGTTGTACCGGGCGACCGCGATGCTGGCCAACCATCCGTATCATCGGGCCTGATCCATCCAGCGGCCGCCGCGCTTGCCGCGCGCGGCGAGAGGCGGCGTCATCGGTGCCGGCGACACCGCATCACCCCGTTTTCCGCACGATATCCAACACCTGCTGTCCGTAGCGCGCCAGCTTGCCGCCGCCGACGCCGCCGATCCGGGCCAGCTCGCTCAACGTGGCCGGACGCAATTCGGCGATGCTGCGCAAGGTGGCATCGTGGAAAATGACGTAAGCAGGCACGTTCTGCGCGTGCGCGGTGCGGGTGCGGAATTCGCGCAGCGCTTCGTATAGCGGCCGGTCGCCGGATTGCACATAGGGCGTGTCGCTGCGGGCCATGCCCGATGCGCTTCCGCGCCCGCGCCGGGGCGCTTCGCGGCGCATCTGCACGCTGGTTTCGCCTTTCAGCAGCGGGCGGCTGGCGGCGGTCAGGCGCAGGCTGCCGTGGCCTTCCGGGTCGGTTTCGAGAAAGCCGCCGACGACCAGTTGCCGGAATACGCTGCGCCAGGCCTGCGCATCCAGGTCCTGGCCGATGCCGTAGGTGCTCAGGCGCTGATGGCCGAACTGGCGGATGCGCTCGTTATCGCTGCCGCGCAGGATGTCGATCAGATGCGCGGCGCCGAAGCGCTGGCCGCTGCGATAGGCGCAGCTCAGCGCCTTCCGCGCCGCCATGGTGGCGTCCCAGCTTCGCACCGGATTCAGGCAGTTGTCGCAGTTTCCGCAGGATTGCGGGTAGGTTTCGCCGAACGCGGCGAGCAGGGTCTGGCGGCGGCAGGCCACGGATTCGCAATAGCCCAGCAGTTGTTCGAGCTTGCGGCGCTCCAGCCGCTTGCGTTCCTCGCCGGCCTCGGACTGCTCGATCATCTGCCGCAGCAGAACCACATCGCCCAGTCCGTAGCACATCCAGGCTTCGGCCGGCTCGCCATCGCGCCCGGCGCGGCCGGTTTCCTGATAGTAGCCTTCCAGCGATTTGGGCAGATCCATATGGGCGACGAAACGCACGTCGGGCTTGTCGATGCCCATGCCGAAAGCGATGGTGGCGACCATGACCACACCGTCCTCGCGCAGGAAACGGCGCTGATGCGCGGCGCGCAGCCCGGCTTCCATTCCGGCATGGTAGGGCAGCGCGGTCACGCCGCGTTCGGCGAGGAATGCCGCGGTTTCCTCGACCTTGCGCCGGCTCAGGCAGTACACGATTCCCGCTTCGCCGCGATGTCCGCCGAGGAAATCCAGCAACTGGTGTCGCGCGTTGTCCTTGTGCGCCACGTGGTAGCGAATGTTGGGACGATCGAACGAGTTGATGAAGTGGCGCGCATCCTCCAGCTTCAGACGCTCGGCGATCTCGCGCTGCGTCGGCGGATCGGCAGTGGCCGTCAACGCGATGCGCGGTATCTCCGGCCAGCGCTCGTGAAGGATGGTCAGCTCGCGGTACTCGGGGCGGAAGTCGTGGCCCCATTGCGATACGCAATGGGCCTCGTCGATCGCGAACAGGGCGACGGGACTTTGTTCGAGCAGGCTCAGGAAGCGCGGCGTCAGCAATCGCTCCGGCGCGACATAGAGCAGATCCAGCCGCCCGGATTGCAGATCGCGTTCGACTTCACGCGCCGATTCCGCATCCAGCGTCGAGTTGAGGAATGCCGCGCGTACACCGAGCTGGTGCAACGCCTCGACCTGATCCTGCATCAGTGCGATCAACGGCGAAACAATGATGCCGGCGCCGGAACGCAGCAGGGACGGAATCTGGTAGCACAGCGACTTGCCGCCGCCGGTAGGCATCAGCACCAGCGCGTCATGGCCGGCGGCGACGTGCTCGATGATTGCCTGCTGGCTGCCGCGGAAGCGTTCGTAGCCGAATATCTCGCGCAGCTTGACCAGTGCATCCGGGATCATGACGTAGCAAGGATGCGGGCGGGTCGTCCGTCGCGGGACGGACGACGGTGGAGGGCGGCAATGCGGATTGTCGATGGAGGATTGATCATGGTTCCGGCGGCGTGCGGGTTGCACCGGCATGGCTGGAGTGCGGTTGCGTGAGAACCTTGCATTTTACTGCCGCTTCATCGCGCATGGAGATGGGGGCAGGTCGCGACGGTTGAGCGATCGGCATTCCCAGGCATGGGGAATGAGCCAAAATGCAACGCCCGGCGCGGGACCGGGCGTTGCGGGACGAAGAGACAGCAGGTTGCGGGATGGGCTTCACTCCAGCAGCGAACGCAACATCCAGGCATACTTCTCGTGCGTTTGCAGACGCGTGGTCAGCAGGTCCACCGACGGATCGTCGCCGCCGTTGTCGGCCACCTTGAGCGCCTCGCGCGCGGTGCGACAGAGGATCTCGTTGCCGGAGACCAGTTGCTGGACCATGCCCTTCCAGTCCGGCAGGCCGCCATCCTGCCCGTCTTCGCGGATCGAGGACAGACGCACGAAGTCGGAATAGGAGCCGGGGGCGACGAAACCCAGTGCGCGGATACGCTCGGCGATATCGTCCAGCGCCTGCCACTGTTCGGTGTACTGCGTTTCGAACATGGTGTGCAGGGAGTTGAACATCGTCCCGGTCACGTTCCAGTGGAAGTTGTGGGTCTTGAGGTACAGCGTGTAGGCATCGGCCAGGAAACGGGACAGCCCCTGGGCGATCTTCTTGCGATCGCTGGTGGAAATCCCGATATCGATGTCCGGCGAGGTGAAGCTGGGGGACATGGACTTGTGCTTGGCTTTGCTTGCGGTCTTGCTCTTCTGCTTGTGCTTCGGCATTGCAGGAACCTCCGTCGGTCAGGTCGAAGTCCACGATAAGCGCGATCAAGGATTTTGTAAAATATGACATTCAATATTGATTGACCGATGAACAGTACCGCTGCGACGGCGCGTTCCCGCTTGCGGAAAGCGCGCAACGACATCGATCAGGCGATGAGCCGGGACCGGGGCCGGCTGCATGGCCTGTGGTTGCGATGGCAGGCCGAGCCGGACAATCCGGAGCGGGAGCAGGCGCTGCAGCAGGCATTGGCGGCTTCGGTCGAGAAGCGCGTGCGCAGAGCCGGGACCGCGCCCGCGATGACGCTGGACGAATCACTGCCGATCGCGCGCGAGGCGGAGACCATCGTCGATCTGATCCGCCGCTGCCAGGTGGTGGTGATCGCGGGCGAAACCGGCTCGGGCAAGACCACACAGTTGCCCAAGTTGTGTCTGGCGGCTGGACGCGGGGCCGCCGGCATGATCGGCTGCACCCAGCCGCGCCGGATCGCCGCCCGCGCGGTGGCGCGCCGGGTTGCGGAAGAACTGCATACGCCGCTGGGCGAGAAGGTCGGCTACCAGGTGCGCTTCACCGAACAGGTCGGCGACGATACCCGGATCAAGTTCATGACCGACGGCATCCTGTTGGCGGAGATCGCCTCGGATCGCTGGCTGTCGGCCTACGACACGATCATCGTCGACGAGGCACACGAACGCAGCCTCAACATCGATTTTCTTCTCGGCTACCTGAAACAGCTGCTGCGCAAGCGCCGCGACCTGAAGGTGATCGTAACGTCCGCCACCATCGATACGGCCAGGTTCGCGTGTCATTTCGGCAATGCGCCGGTGGTCAGCGTCGAGGGACGCGCCTATCCGGTGGAAGTCCGCTATCGGCCGCTGGAAGGCGAAGGCGAGCGGGATGGGGAACGCAGCGTCAGCGAGGCATTGGCGGCAGCGGTCGATGAGATCACCCGCGCGGATCCGCGCGGCGATGTGCTGGTGTTCCTGCCCGGCGAGCGCGAGATACGCGATGCGCACCAGATGCTGGAGAAGCGCCGCTATCGCGAGACCGAAGTGCTGCCGCTGTATGCGCGGCTGTCGGCGCGCGACCAGGACCGGGTGTTCGATCCCGGCCCCAAGCGGCGCCTGGTTCTGGCCACCAACGTCGCCGAAACCTCGCTGACGGTGCCGAGGATCCGCTACGTGATCGATCCCGGCTACGCGCGGGTCAAACGCTATAGTCCGCGGCAGAAGCTCGATCGTCTTTACATCGAGACCATTTCCCGGGCCAGCGCCGATCAGCGCAAGGGGCGCTGCGGCCGTGTCGCCGATGGCATCTGCTACCGGTTGTATTCGGAAGCGGATTTCCTCTCGCGTCCCGAGTTCACCGACCCGGAGATCAAGCGTTCCAGCCTGGCCGGCGTGATCCTGCGCATGCTGCATCTGGGACTGGGACATATCGAGGATTTCCCCTTCGTCGAGACGCCGGACGAGCGCGCGATCGCCGACGGCTGGCAGCAATTGGCCGAGCTTGGAGCCGTGACATCCGACGAGCGCGGCCAACGCAAGCTCAGTGCGATCGGCCGGCAGATGGCACGCCTGCCGGTGGACGTGAAGCTGGCGCGGATGCTGGTGGCCGCGCAGGCGCGCGGCTGCCTGCGGGAGATGACGATCCTGACCGCGTTCATGGGCATCCAGGACCCGCGCGAGCGTCCCGCCGAGGCGCGCCCGGCGGCGGACAACGCACATGCCGGGTTCGCCGACCCGCGTTCGGAATTCCTTGGCATCCTCAAACTGTGGCAGGCCTACGACCAGGCGCATGTGGAACTTACCCGGTCCAGGTTGCGCGACTGGTGCGGCCGGCATTTCCTTGGCTTCCTGCGCATGCGCGAATGGCGCGAGCTGCACCGGCAGTTGCGGCTGCTGTGCCAGGAACTGGGCTGGCAGTTCAACGCGGCGGAAGCGGCCTACCCCATCCTGCACCGTGCACTGCTAGCTGGCTTGCCGGCCCAGGTCGGGCACAAGACCGAGAGAGGCGATTATCAGGCGCCGCGCCAGCGCCGCTATCAGCTGTTTCCGGGGTCGCCGCTGGCCAGGAAACCGCCGCCGTGGGTGCTCAGCGCCACCTTGCTGGACACGCAGCGGGTCTGGGGTTTGACCAATGCCGCGATCGAGCCGGACTGGGTCATCGCCGAACTGCCGCATCTGCTGGCGCGCAAACATTTCGATCCGCGCTGGTCGCGTGCGCAGGGGCATGTGCTGGCGTCCGAGCAGATCAGTCTGTTCGGTCTGGTGCTGGCGCCGAAAAAACCGGTCCACTACGGCCGCATCGCGCCGCTGGAGGCGCACGACATCTTCGTCCGCCAGGCGCTGGTGACCGGCGAGATCGGTCTGCGCGCCCGCTTCGTGGCCGACAACCTGAAAACCCTGGATCAGGCGCGCGAAGAGGAAGCCAAGCTGCGCCGGGCGGGCATCGTCGCCGACGAGGACTGGCAGGCGCGCTGGTATCTGGACCGCATTCCTTCGGAGATACATTCCAGTGCGGGCCTGGAGGCCTGGTACAAGAAGCTGTCGCCGGAGGCGAGACGCGGATTGCTGTGGTCCGTCACCGATCTGTTGCCGGGCGAGGGCAGCGAGGAAGACCTGTTCCCCAAGTATTTCGCACTGGGCGATGCGCGGCTGCGTTTGCATTACCGGTTCGAACCTGGTGCGGAGGACGATGGCGTCAGTCTGGATCTGCCTCTGCCTCTTCTGCACGCGCTGGACCCGGCGCGGCTGTCCTGGCTGATGCCGGGCTTCGTGGCGGAAAAGGCCGCGGAACTGATTCGCGGCCTGCCCAAGGCCTTGCGGCGGAACTGCGTGCCGGCACCGGAGTTCGGCCGCGCTTTCTTCGAGGCCTGGCCGCAGCCAGGCGCCGACAGCATCCAGGGGGAGCTGGCGCGGTTCCTCAGTCGCGCCACCGGCGCGACATTGACGCCGCTGGACTTCGACGAAGCGTCGCTGGCGCCGCATTTGCGCATGAATCTGCGGTTGCATGACGACAAGGGCCGGTATCTGGCGAGTTCGCGTGATCTGGACGAGCTGCGCGCCTGCTTTGGCGAGCGTGCCGGCCGCGCCTTCGCGGCACGAGCGGGCCGGGATCTGGTGATCGAAGGCCTGCGAATCTTCCCCGGCGAGCCTATTCCGTTGCAGGTACCGGGCGAGGCCGGGGTCCCCACCTATCCCGCGCTGGTGGATGAGGGCGAGCATGTTGCATTGAGGATTTTCGCCGAACGCGCCAAGGCCGAAGCCGAACACCCGCGAGGGGTACGGCGATTGCTGGAAATCGCGCTGGCCGACAAGATCAAGCAGGTGCGCAAACAGTTGCCGATCGCACCGAAGACCGGCCTGCTTTACGCCGCGATCGAATCACAGGAACGCCTGCGCGGCGATCTGGTCGATGCCGCCCTGAACACGCTGCTGGGTGTGGACATCGCTGGGATTCGCGATATCGCGGCTTTCCAGCAGTACCGCGACGATGTGGGCAAACGGCTGTTTGCCGAAGCGATGGAGCGGCTGAAGCTGGCCGAGACGATTCTTGCCGCCGTGGCGGAAGTGAAACCGCGACTGGAGCCGCCCCTGATGGGGTGGGCCAGCGGCAACCTGGACGATCTGCGCGCGCAGTTGCGATCGTTGCTGCATCCGGGCTTCCTGCGCGAAACGCCGACCGAGGCATTGGCGCAATTCCCGCGTTACCTGAAAGCGATGACGATCCGCGCCGAACGCGCAATGCGGGATCCGGCGCGGGACCAGGAGCGGATGCTGGAATTGCGGCCCTTTGTCGAAGCTTTGACCGAGGTGGAAGTGAACGGAGAGCGCGATCGTCCGGAGTGGCAGGGCTTGCGCTGGGATCTGGAGGAACTGCGCGTATCCCTGTTCGCGCAGGAGCTGGGCGTCAAGTCCGGCATCTCGGCCAAGAAGCTGACACAGCGATTGCAGGCGCTCGCACGAACCAAGTGATCGCGAACGCCGCGACTTCCCGCATCGATTGATATTTTCGGTCCGGCGGACGCCGCAGTCGGGACGGCCATGCGGCGAATCCGCAGCCTCGTCATCCACAACGGACAGTCGGAAATATGAACGCTGAATGGTCCCGATGAGTGGAAATGTATCGGAAATATATTTTGCATGAACGGCTCGCGAGGTACTTGTCTCATTTCTGCGGTTCAAGGCTGTAATTCCACGAAATCATTATCACAATGATCAAACCATCATCGTAATGGTCGAGGAGAGGAAGAGCATCGCGCAGCGGCCGGCCGATGCGGAACTGGAAAACAAATACCGATGGCCGCCATCAGCCCAAGGGGTATGGACAGGGACCGTATGCATGGATGTACGAACAGGCGGCTGTTTCATCCGGGGCAGCCGCAACATGAGGAGTGTTTGTCATCTCGAAAGGCATTGCGCCTTCGATGCTGACAGCGCTTGCCGTCCGAAAAACGGAGGAAAATATGAAACATTCTTTTTCTCGCAAGAAGCTGCTTGCATCTTCGATTGTATTGGCGTTGTCCAGTGGCACGGCCGCCGCCGATTGCACGTTTACAGATACAACGGTCTGGAACCCGGGCGCGGTCAATGCGTGTACGGGAACCGTCACCATCACCACGAGCCAGAACGGAGGAATCACGCCCCTCCAGGGGCATGGCCTGTATGCCAATAATTCGACGTGGAATCCGATCGGAGTAACATTGAACATCACGACCACAGGGGTGCAGGCCGATGCCATTCGGACGAATGGCAACGCCACGCTCACTCTGGGAGACGGTCTGACGGTGTTTACTTCCGGCCTGTCGGCGGACGCCATCAATCTCACCCGGGATAGTGCCGCGACGCTCAACATAGGTGACAACGCCAATCTCACCACTACCGCGAGTTCCTTCATCATCGAAGGCGCGCATGTGGTGCGGGCGAACAATTCCACCAATGGCGGAGCCAACACCATCAATATCGGCAGCAACGCTCGGATCACCACCAGGGGCAACAACTCATGGGGTGTTCTCGCCGGGCTGGGAACGCAGGAAATCGTGGACACTGGCATTGCCAACAAGGGTTCCAGCAAGATCACCATCGGCGACCACGCGACCATCAGGACGGAAGGTAACGGTGCCTACGGGGTTTATGGCAATACCCGCCGGAGCACCATCGTCCTGGGCGATGACCTGACGATCACCACCAATGCCGCGAACAAGGGGGGAAGCAATGCCCACGGCATATACGGCACCAACGGCGCTGCGATCGAACTGCAAGGGTCGGCCAATATCAGCGTGAACCCGGTTAATAGCTACACCATCTTGGCCGGACGCGAAGTCGTGGTGCGTTCCGCCGGTTTCGACGCGGCCGTGAGCGATGGCAGCAGCAGCCGGATCGTGCTCAACGGCATGATCCGGGCCGACAAGTCGAAGATCCTCGACGGTACCGACAATTCCGCCAACCGTTATCTGGACGACCACGGTGGCCTGGTGCAACTGCGCATGGGCGGCGACTCGGTCCTGACGCGCAACGATTGGAGCGCGGGGCAGGACCTGCGCGTGATCGAAGTCATCCATACCAGCGTCGACACGCAGGAAGTGGGCGTCAACCGCGAAAACGCCCGCATCGAACTCAAGACTTTCGACAATACGGTGATCCAGGGTGCGGTCGCCGCGACCGGTGGTGGCGAGGTTTCGCTCGATCTGTACGATCGTACGCACCTCACCGGCTCCACGGTGCTGGTCGGGACAGCGGACCCACTGACCGGCGATACCGCTTTCGGCATCATCGACATGTCGTTGAACAACGCCGGGGTGACCTGGGACGTAACGCCCTCGGCCGTGGCGTCTGGCCTGTCCGGCGAGACGAATGCCTCGGCGGTTACCAGCCTGGCGCTCGCCAATGGCGCGCGGGTGAATCTCGGCGGCCGCGACTACACACTCGGCAGCGCTTCCGGGCGCGTGCAGCTCGATGTCGAGAATCTGCGGGGCAACGGTATTTTCGAAATCCGGCCCTATATCGTCGGCATCGGCGCCGCCGCCGAGAACCAGGGCGATCTGCTGAACATCACCGGCATCACGGCCGGCAGCCACGAGGTCTTTATTCCGAGCGCGGAACTGGACTTGGGCATGGTGCCGGTCGATGGCAAGGAGCTCCTGAAGGTGGTACAGACCGCCGACGGAAAGGGGGCGTTCGCACTGCTCGACGGCCGGGCCGTGGATATCGGGCACCTGAAATACACACTGGTACAGCACGACGGGCAGAACTGGTATCTGGCCGCGCAGGCGCTGGATCCGGATCCGGGTCCCGATCCGGGTCCGAGTCCAAGTCCGGAACCTGAATCTGAGCCCGAACTGAACAATACGGCCGACGCGGCGACCAACCTCCTCAACGTCAATTATCTGCTCAGCTACATCGATACGCAGACGTTGCTGCAACGGATGGGCGACCTGCGTCATACCCGCCAGGGCGATGTCTGGGCGAGGGTTTACACGGGCCGGCTGGATTCGTTCGGCGATCGCCTGTTGTCCGGATTCAAGAGGGACTATAACGGTGTGCAGGTCGGCGCCGACCGGCGCATCGAAGTCGGCGCCGACGAGTTCTTCCTGGGTGGAATGCTGGGTTACGCCAAGGCCGATCCCAAGCATGGCTACGGCAACAGCGATGCCGAAAGCTTTGCCGCCGCCGTGTATGCCACCTACGGCACCGAAGACGATTTCTATGTCGACGGGCTGGCCAAGTTCTTCCGCACCGACAACAACTTCAAGGTACGGGACAGCCAGGGCGCGTGGGTGACGGGCGATGGCAGCAGCAACGGCTACGGCGCCAGCATCGAGGCCGGCAAGCGTTTCTACCTGGACGAGAGCCGCGAAGGCTTTTATATCGAACCGCAGGCGCAGGTCTCGTACACGCATCAGTCGGGGCTGGCGATCGATGCCAGCAGCGGCCTGCGCACGCGGATGGATGCTTACGATTCGACCCTGCTGCGCGGCAGCGTCCTGCTGGGTTACAACCTCAAGAGCGACCGCGTGCCGATAAACGTGTATTTCAAGACAGGCTACGTCCAGGAGCTGAACGGCGATGTCGGCATCCGCTACAACGGCAATGCGCGCGTGAACTATGGTTTCGATCGCGGCTGGTGGGACAACGGCATCGGCCTGACCGCCGAGATCAACGAACGTCATTCGCTGTACGTGGATATCGG